>NZ_JNCF01000087.1 GCF_000770585.1 Legionella norrlandica
GGTTACAAAGAGTTTCTACTGGTACGGTCCTGAACTATATCCCTGTTCAAGTTGGTGAAGAAATAAGTCCAAGTTCAACTGCTCAAATTATTCGTGCACTTTATGATACGGGTTTTTTTCAGTCTGTTTCTCTGGAACGTCAAGGTAATATATTAATTGTCAATGTAGTGGAGCGTGCAACAATAGGATCCATTACAGTAGTAGGGAACAAGGAAATTCCTTCTGATAAAATGAAGGCATTTCTTAAAGAAATGGGTTTGGTTAAAGGAAGAGTATTCCAAAAATCTTCATTAGAGCGTCTGGAGAAAGAACTTAAGCAAGCTTACACAGCTAGAGGGAAATATAATTCTCGCATAGAAACAAAAGTTACTTCTCTAACTGATAACAGAGTAGCAATTAACATTACAGTGTCCGAAGGCCGAGTTTCACGGATTAAAGAAATAAAAATAATTGGTAATCATGATTTTAAAACAAATGAACTACTCCCTGAGCTGGCATTAAGCACCAGTAATTTATTTACCTATTTTACCAAGAAGGATCAATACTCAAAAGCAGGAATGGATGCTTCTTTGGAGGCATTACGTTCATTTTATTTGGATAGAGGGTACTTGAAATTTAACATCGTTTCTTCTCAAGTCTTATTATCACCAGATAGAAAAGATGTTTACATCAATATTCATATAGAGGAAGGCCCTCAATATCATTTTTCTGGTTATGATGTTGTTGGAAAAACGATAATACCTCGAGAAAAAGTAAATTCACTCATTCAAGTGAAACAGGGAGAAGTGTTTTCTCGTAAAAAAGTCACTGAATCTATCTCTGCAATTGGATTAGCTCTAGGGGATGTAGGATATGGTTTCCCTGCAATAAACGCTGAACCCAGAATAGATGAAAACAACAAAACGGTATTTATTAATTTTGTAGTTCAACCAGGTCGACATGTCTACGTACGACGAATTAATTTTCATGGCAATACCAAGACGGGAGATTATGTATTACGGAATGTGATGCGTCAGGATGAAGGAGGCGTTCTTTCCCTACATAATATAAAAGAATCTGAACGTCAGTTACGTTTGCTAGGTTATCTCAAAAATATTGACGTTAAGACTACTCCTGTTCCGGGACCAATAACCAGGTCGATCTGGATGTCAACGTTGAGGAAGCACCTTCAGCAGAAGCAAGTGCCTCTATAGGGTATGGCACCAATGGTTATCAATTCAATACATCGGTAAACCAACGTAATTTCATGGGTAGTGGCCGTTCATTGGGAGCTTCCTTTAATGCAAGCCAATGGGGACAAGATTATTCTTTTAACTATTACAACCCATTTTATACCGACACGGGTGTAGGCCGAGGAGCAAGTTTATATTATAACAGAATTGATCCTACCAATTTGAATGTCAGTACCTATAGTTCTAATCGTTATGGTGGTGATATTAGTTATAATTTCCCCTTAGGCGAGAAGAGCAGTTTTCAGCTGGGATATGGCTACCAAGATGTAGACATTAGATCAGTAGGTTTAGTGCTTCCAATTATTAATTATGTTGCTTTGAATGGAAACCATTTTCAAGAAATAAGATTAACATCCGGTTGGAGCAGAAACAGCTACGATCAAATGCCTTATCCTAATAAAGGATTTAATCAACAAGCGATTGCAATGGTAGCTTTACCAGCCACCTCTCAGTCTCTTTCATATTATAAAAGTTCTTACCAAGCGCGCTTATATTATCCTTTAACCCGAGGTTGGATTTTTACCGTATTAGGTAATGTGGGCTATGGAAATACTTTTGATGATACAGGATTGCCATTTTTCGAAAACTATTATGCAGGGGGTACTGCTCAACCAGGCCAAGTTCGGGGATATGATAGTTATTCTTTGGTCCAAAGGATAATTTTGGAAATGCCATGGGTGCAAACTTTTTGCTTAATGGGAGTGCTGGCCTTATATTGCCTTATCCTTTAAGCCGAGATAATGTAAGAACAACTATTTTTGCTGATGCTGGTAATGTGTTTTCTTATGGAACACCCCCTGCTTTACGTGGAACACCAGCAGGGCCTATGCGTTATTCTGCAGGTATTTCTTTAGAGTGGCGTTCGCCGTTTGGCCCGTTAGCTTTTAGTTTGGCTAAGGCATTGAATCCACAACCATTGGACGAGACACAATATTTCCAATTTGCTCTATCTTCAGGATTCTAAGAAGTCTTTTTCGAAACCTTGTGATAAACAGCCCTATTTAAATTTAAGGCCTTAATTGTAATAAAAGTAAAGGCCAGTTTTCTGCTCAATTGAGATGTTGGTTTTCTTTCGAAAACTCGACTGTAAAACAATTGTTGATAGAGAAGTCTATTGTTAAAAACTAGTGCTGTACATATCGCAACCTTTTTCGAATTGTGCTAGCATTTCTAACTTTAATTTAGGAGATAATTATGAAACGTGTGGGTGCGGTGTTAGTCGCATTGGTTTTGAGTCTATTTGGCACGAGTGTTTTTGCTGATTGGGCAAAAATTGGCGTTGTTGATTTGCAAAAAATCATGCAAACTTCAAATCAAATGAAAGAAATCCAACAAAAATTGGAAAAGGAATTTAAACCTCGTCGAGATAAGTTAGTTGCTAAGGAAGCCAGTCTAAAAAGCGACATGGAAAAATTCAAGCGTGATAGTGCTATAATGAGTGCTACTCAAAAGAAAGAGTTGGAAAAGAAAATTGTTGCCGCGCAACAACAATTTGAGCGCGATGGACAGCAATATCAACAAGAATTGAGCACTGCTCATAACGAAGCTATGGAAACTTTATATACTAAAGTTCGCAATGCAATTACAAAAATAGCTAAAGATGAGAAGTACGATATTATTGTCCAAAAAGATGCGGCTCCTTTTAGCACCGAAGCGCTTGATGTAACAGACAAAGTTATAAAAGCAATTAATTAATACGGCGGATGCCTTGCTAACCTTATCAGAATTAGCGCATTGCTTGGGTGGTGTTTGGCATGGAAATGCCAAACACACTATTTCAGGTTTATCTTCCTTGTTCCGTGCTACCCCCAGAGATTTGGTCTTTTTTGATAATCCCTCCTTGTTTTTCGCCTTGCATTTGACTAAGGCTGGTGCCGTGCTATTAAAATCAGAGTATGTCGAAAGCTGTCCTGTAAATTCTATAGTTGTTTCTAATCCCTTGGAAGCAATGATTAAAGCAGCTGAGGTATTAACTAATCCCCAGAACACCGGCATTCGGGGAATTCATCCTAGTGCACAAGTCCACCCGTCTGTTAGATTAGGGAAAAATATTTCTGTCGGTGCTAATAGTGTAATACATGAAAATGCACAATTGGACGACAATGTTACTATTGGTTCTAATACAACAATTCACCCTTCAGTGTGCATTGGTAAAAGCAGTCAGATAGACTCCGGGGTGGTGATTCACTCAGGCTCATTGATAGGACAAGCCGTTATTATAGACTCTGGTTGTATTATAGGTGCGGTTCCTTTTAATTACAATAAGGAACATGGCATTTGGCAACATGGGCTAACTATTGGTGGTGTTGTAATTTGTCAGGAGACACGGATTGGTGCGAATACAGTAATTGATAGAGGTTCTGTAGGTGATACCTATGTGGGTGAGAGAGTTTGTATAGATAGTTTGGTGTTGATTGCTCATGATGTTTATATAGGGAATAATACAGCAATTGCAGGTTGCGCTGTTATTGGTGCTAGGACGCAGATAGGCTCGGATTGTATTATAGGAGGGGCAAGTTGTCTTGCTGCTAATATTCACCTGGCTAATGATATAGTAATTACTGGAATGTCTACAGTGATTAAGTCCATTACTCGATCGGGAATTTATTCTTCAGGAACCATAGTCCATGACCATCAACGATGGCGTCGTAATGCGGCACGATTTAAGCGTTTAGATGATTATATAATGAAGCTGAAGACGATAGAGAAAAAATTTAATAATAACAATTAATTATACTTTTATAAAATAATTTCAATGATACGAAATAATATATTTTTGAAATTTCTAATTGATTAGAATGCGCTAAAGCAAGATAATGAGCCATTTTCTAATACGATAGATTATTACATGAGAAATCTGGTATGAGTGAAGCGATAGAAATAAATCAAATTTTTAGTTTATTACCACACCGCTATCCGTTTATTCTGGTTGATAAAGTGATAGATTACAAGGAAATGGAATATCTTATTGCAATCAAAAACGTCACTATTAATGAAAATTTTTTTACAGGACATTTTCCAGGAAATCCCATTATGCCTGGGGTATTAATACTTGAAGCTTTAGCTCAGGCTTGTGGTATTTTAGCGAATTTGTCTCGTCAACCAAGAGAAGGGTATGAATTTTTGCATTATTTTGCTGGTATTGATAATGCACGGTTTAAACAAGTTGTTACCCCAGGAGATCAGTTACGATTGGAAGTGAAATTGTCAGGGCAAAAAAGAGATTTTTGGCGTATGTACGGAGAAGCCTATGTTGGCGATAAATTGGCTTGTTCCGCAGACTTATTAAGCGCATCAAAGGAAATTAAAAAGTGATAGATGAAAGAGCAATGATTCACCCATCGGCAAAGTTGGCGAAAGGAGTGTCCGTAGGCCCTGGGACAGTGATAGGTGCGAATGTTGAGATTGGCGAAAATACATGGATAGGCCCTCATGTCGTTATTGAAGGCCCCACGGTCATTGGAAAAAACAATAAAATTTTTCAATTTGCTTCAGTAGGCAACGAACCTCAGGATATTACCTATAAGAATGAACCGACTCGCCTTGAAATTGGTGATAATAATATCATTAGAGAATATTGCATGATAAGCCGAGGAACTGTTAAGGGCGGTGGAGTTACTCGCGTTGGAAATAATAATTACTTAATGGCATATACTCATATAGGGCATGATTGCTTGGTAGGTAGTCACATTATTATGGTAAATTATGCGGCGTTATCTGGCCATGTTACCATCAATGATTATGCTACTATAGGAGCTTATGCTGCAGTTCATCAATTTTGCCAAGTGGGTGCTTACGCTTTCATTGCCCGAGCGACTTATGTGACCAAGGATGTATTACCGTATATCATGATTGCAGGTCATACCACGTCGGCTTGCGGGATAAATACTGTTGGTTTACGACGACGTGGTTTTTCTTCTTCTGCAATTGACTATTTGCGACGTGCCTATAAAATTATTTTTCGAAAAGGGTTAACCGCCCAGCAAGCAGTTGCAGAATTGGAGCAAATTCAAAACGAATGCCCTGAAGTTATTCCTATGGTTGATGCATTGAATCAATCGACAAGAGGAATTGTAAGGTAACCTAATGATTATTGTTCCCTATCTGGTCATAGCCATTGGAGGTTCTTTGGGCGCCATATCGCGTTACCTGGTAACAATTATGGCGCAAAATGTATGGGGAATAAACTTTCCTTATGGGACACTGATAGTGAATATCGTAGGATCGTTCCTTGCTGGTTTCTTTCTTACTGTGCTGGTTGGTCGTTTTAGTGCTGAAGAGTCATTTCGTTTATTCTTGTTTACTGGTTTTTTAGGTGCTTTTACCACTTTTTCCAGTTTTGCTGCAGAATCATTATTTATGTTTGAACAGGGATATTGGTTTAAGCTAATTACAAATATATTAATTAACAATATCGGTTCATTATCCATGGTATTAATTGGATCATTAATTGCTAAATGTATATTGTTAGGACATCCTGACCCAAATTAATTTAGAGTATTAGCCTATGTTAGATAATCAATTACTTCGAGAGAATCCAGAGTACGTAGCATCACAGTTATCCAAGCGAGGATTTCAATTTGATATTATAGCGTTTGGTAAGTTGGAAGAAAAACGTAAAGCCTTGCAAGTAAGTACTCAATCTTTGCAAAACGAGCGTAATTTACGCTCAAAAGCAATTGGTGAGGCGAAATCACGGGGAGAGGACATTGGGCCTATGCGTGATGAAGTTAACAAAATTGCCGCAAAATTAGAGCAACAAAAAGCTGAACTGGATGATGTTCTTAAACAGATTGAGACAATCACTTTATTATTGCCCAATATTCCTCATGAATCTGTGCCTGTAGGTAAAGACGAGTTGGATAATCAGGAAATTAGAACATGGGGTGAAATACCCTCTTTTTCCTTTCCAGTAAAGTCTCATGATGAATTAGGAGAAGCATTGGGGCAAATGGATTTTGCGTTAGCCGCTAAAATCACAGGCAGCCGTTTTGTGGTAATGAAAGGGCAGATAGCACGATTGCATAGAGCTTTAATTCAATTTATGTTGGATGTTCATACAGAGCATCATGGTTATCAGGAAATATATGTACCTTATATTGTTAATTCAGACAGTTTGTTAGGAACAGGGCAATTGCCAAAATTCGAAGCAGACTTATTTAAATTAACAGGTGATAGTGGATATTATTTAACTTCCACCTCAGAAATTCCAGTGACTAATACAGTTCGCGAAATGATATTATCTGCCGATCAGTTGCCTATTCGCTATGTTTGCCATTCTCCTTGTTTTCGTAGTGAGGCAGGGTCTTATGGAAAAGATACTAAGGGGATGATTAGGCAGCATCAATTTGAAAAAGTTGAGCTAGTCTGGATTACCAAACCTGAAAACTCTTATGAAGCTTTGGAGCAACTGACCCAGCATGCTGAAGTTATTTTACAGCATTTGAATTTACCATATCGAGTAGTAGCTTTGTGTACTGGCGATATTGGTGCTGGATCAGCCAAAACCTATGATCTTGAAGTATGGTTGCCGAGCCAAAATACCTATAGGGAAATCTCCTCTTGCTCAAACATGGAAGCTTTTCAGGCTCGCCGTATGAAAGCACGTTTCCGAGATTCAGAAACTAACGAAATTCAATTAGTGCATACTTTAAATGGCTCAGGTTTGGCTGTAGGGCGAACTTTGGTAGCTATTATGGAAAATTATCAGGATGAACAGGGAAATATTCGCATTCCTGATGTTTTGAAACCGTATTTGAGTGGATTAGAGATTATTTCTGAGTAAACTACTCTTTATATACAATGTTAAAACTCTAGTGTGCAAGTTATATTTTCATTGTGTTATAATTATACATGTAAGATGTTTTTGAGAGAAAGTATGACTAATCAAACTCTAAAATCTAAATGGCATGAGATTAAAAAGAAAACAGAAGCTGAGAGTCTAAATGCTCCGGTGGATACAGCTAGTAAAATTAAAAAACTTTATCTTGATACCCAACTAGGTAGTCCCGTTGATACTCTTGAGGAGGCTGATGCGCAACGTAATAATTTCGGACCTAAAGATACCCAATTGGAAACGTCAGAAAACGATGAGTTAGATCATCTCAATAGACCTACTCTGGGTTAGTTAATCGAAAGAGCAATATTTAGACAAGCTCCACTCGTGGATACTGTAATTATTTTATATTCAGAATTTAAAGCTTATATAGAAATGCTATCAGGTATTGGATAGCCTGATTATTTGCAGCATACCCAACATAATCTCATACTAAATAAAAATAAAAGCAAAAAGCACATCATTTAATAATTCCTTAATCAAAATGATTTATTATTATATAAATAGATCAATATTTGTGTTTTATAGGTGTAATTTATACATTTAATAATGTTAATTATCTCTTAGTTTAAAGATATTTAATTTTTACTTATATGCATGTGAGGTACTAAAATGTTCACCAAATTAAATAAATTGAGTAAAATAATAGACCCTTTCTCAAATGCAACAAAAATGTTTACAAGGCAAAGATTTATTGGTTTTTCATTGGAAGGAATACAGAATCGTGGAATATCCACCTATGCCGTTGACCGATTTAACGAGGAGTGGGATAAACTAGAGAAACAGGAAATTGCTAAAGCGATTACACTAAATACAATTGTATCTACACCTCATTTCAAACGACAAGAAGTGGCATTACAACCACCCTTTCCTCCTGGTAAAAAACAACATCCATCAATAAAATATGGTTTGGCCGAGACTTATGGACACTTATGTCAAGTTGATAAAATTAAAGATCAGGTTGTTTGTGTCGAACATTTGTTATTGATGCGTACAGCAGTAGCAGTCACAAGAAAACCACACCCCAAGATTTATGAAGCAGCTATCACCATAGGTTCGATACTTGGAAAAGAATTATCTAAACTAGATAAACAAACTCTTGCAAGTCTTTTTGAGATTGGTTCTAGTATAAAAGAAAGTCGTTCGCAAGATGTGCTCGAAGATCAACGTCGATTAATTAGTATCTTACAAGATCCTGAAAAGGCACCACCACAACAACTTTTAAGAGTCCTTGAGGTTGTTTTATCTCCCTTTGGTATGCTTGCGAATACTTATGGTGGCAAGTTCTGCAAAATACAAAAAGCGAAACAAGAAGGGAAGGATGTCAGTGGATTAGAGTCCTTTATGGGTGAGATGATGCTTTCCTTAAAACCATTCCACGTTCCTTATATCAAATCATCAGGTGCTCCATATGCTCACTTACAAATGCAGCAGTATAGACTAGGCGCTCAAATATCAGAGGGTGAGCTTGTTACTGTAAACCATTACCTTGAATGTTGTACGCAGAAAGAAGGCTTAATTCCAGAGATTCCTCAGTTGCGTAGTGTGGTAGTGAAAGATCCAACTGGTAGGACCCTACATCTCCATGATCATTTGAATCTTCCCCATTTCTTTGATGTTTCTGGTACCACTGGAGCAGTGATGCAAGCTGCATTAGGACTTTTACATAGGGCTGGCAGGTCAGATCTTGTAGAGTCTCCAAAAGCAATTATGCTTTTAGGTATGGTTTTAGCAGGCTGTAACTTTTACAAACAAGGGTATCATAACTATTATGAAGTTTACCCAGCTCTGCAATGGGTTATTCATCATGTAGGGGAAGAAAAATTTAAAGAGTTGGCACCTATACAACTTCTTCAAGCTGTCCCAGAGGTTCTGAAGGGATGTGTCGATCCATCAAGTGAAATGTCACCAATAGTGAGTGAAGTAATGGATCTAGTTACGGAACATTTCGAATTGCACTATGAGTTGTATAAGCAACATCTTCGGGAAAAAGCTCAGCAAGAACAAGAGTCAACGCCAACTACTCCATCAAATACAATATAACGTGCTGTTCTCCAGGGACGGAGAAAGCACATGCACACCTTGTTCCTAACAGTCGCTACAACTCTTACATTGGTTGGAATGTAAATACTAAAAAACTAATCCACCAAAAAGATAGTAGTCTTAGCCTATTACCTTTTCATCATGTATTCAATGTCCAATCCAAGTATTTCTTCTACAGGGGTATATGATTGTACTTCGAGTAATTCGGGGTTAATGTGGTGAATGGGAATCCCATTGTTTGAGTGACTTGTAACACATTTAACATCGCATAATAATTCGTATTGGCCAATTTGTCCGTAATATTCTTTAGCTATTTCCATCCATGCTTCTTTTTCACTTGGAGAAAGAGCATTTAATATCTCAGGGTTATAAAAAGGTTGAGTGCCTAAAAAGCGTGGTTCTGCCGGATTAATATTTAATCCAACAAGTTTTGTGCCTGTAGGTAGAGTTTTCACTTCTGTATTGATCTTCTCAAAATTAAATAATTTTAATTGCAACTTAAGATGTTCTGCACTATGAGGGCGGGGTATATATTGAGAGAAACTACTAGATGCACTGGTTATAAATTTATTTGGAAAGAAACTTTTCGAGAATTTCGATAACATAAAGAACCTTATTAAAAATATAAGCTAAAAAATTTTAGCACAATATTAAAAATAAATCGATAGGATTTAGTGATAGTGTCAAACCAATTTAAAAAATGTCCCCTTGATCTCCAATTTAAAAAATGTCCCT
>NZ_JNCF01000114.1 GCF_000770585.1 Legionella norrlandica
AAGAATCATGATTTGCTGGCCGTGGCTGCTCTTTGGGATACCTCGCAACACAATGAAGAAGTGATTCACATGTTGTCTTATTACAACCGATGTCAATTTTCTCATTGAACCAGTGCATCATCGGATGCCTGTTATTTTGGATGAAGAGTCTCAAGCCATTTGGCTTAATAACACTCAATGTAATAAAGAACAATTATTGGTGTTAATAAAACCTTATCCTTATGAGGATTTGGAAGGGTATAGGGTTACTACCTTAGTGAACAAGGCCGACTTTGACTATCCATTGGCGGTGGAGCCATTATCTAAATAAAAAAATTTAAAAGAAAATTTTCATCAAGTAAGTCTTAATCAATACAATCCGCACCGAAATTTACTTTAATAATTTTAAGGACAATACAATATTTGAATGTATGGAACACCTAATGAAGTATCTTTTATTAATGAACAAATTGGTCTATACAGTTGGGCTCTGCCCAAAATTTAAGATTTTGTAAATTGGATTTTTTTACAACGCAGCCATATAATTTAACCCCAGTTCGAGGCTAAATTATATAAAATTTTATAACCTTTCTGTTTTTTCTTTTAACAGTAGTTGGATTATGAAAATCTTCACGCTACATAATACGACATCCATCATCATTCCGAACTGTATTTTTAAAGTCCTCGATGACAGATGCTTCTTCTTCATTGCAAGGTATTTCAATAGTATGTAGATAGTCTTCTTTAGAAACAAAAGAAATATTCGGATTGATCGTCTTTAGGGCTTCTAATCCCTTATGATAATAGGCTTGATTATTTTTATGACAATCGTAATCTAGTTTATAACTAAATAATGAATTATCTGATTTTTTATACTGCAAATTAAATAATATATTTGTAATGTTTTGCCCTTCTTCAAAAGCATTCAGACATTCGACGAGCACTCCTGAAATATAAAATATGCTATTAAATTTCAAGAAATTTTCTTTAGATTCGGTAACTAAATTATCATATTCAACTTTTCCGCAAAGACCGTGCATAAAATTTCTTTCTTGACCGAAATGAACATAGGAAGAATCATCTTCAATTAGAATGGCATCTTTTAATTCAGCATTTTTACTCAGTGCTTTTGTAATATCTTTTTTATTATTTCCCCATCCCAAGCCGTAATTTTGTTTCATAATATGAGCATTTTCACTGTCATTGGGGACTAAGTCCTGACGGGATAGAATCACAACAGTATCTTTTATTTGTTCATATTTTTCTTGACCCAGTGCACTAGTTAGTAATTTGGGAACAAACTCTATATTTCTTTCCATAGCTCCTGAACTAAAAAAAGCGATGTTAATGTAATCTTTTGAACAAAGCAGACGCATTAATTCGAGAACGCCAGGATAAATTTGATGCTCTCTGTTAGCGGCCATAATAAGAGCACTTTTTCTTAATAAATATAGTTTTTCCTGCTCTGAAATAGAGTCATGAGAAGCCAAAATATCATCAATATCGAAAACAACGGTTAAAATTTTTATATCACTTCTTTTTTCTTTTTCTTGAATTGGATCAGCAGTAATTGAAAAATACTCAAAAAAATTGTCTGTTGCATCAGGACTATTTTGAGATAAAGGAATAGGTCTAATAGCTGCCTTTAGACGCGTAAATAAATTGATCATCTCATCGTAATCCAGTATTTCTTTATCTTGACCATCAAATGTTAATTCACATGGACCTCCAATGTCGAAACGATGAACCTTTACAGTGACGTTATAACCTAATAATTTAGCAGCATAACCAATATTCGCTTTTAAAAAATCTAGCTCCCAAGAATTGGCACGCGCTATTGGCGTTCCTTTTTTTGCATTATTTAGAATATTAATTGCTAAATCACAAGCATAGTAATTCATTGTATATTTCTCACAAATAATTAGAGCTGCCCCCTTAAATGGCTCTACCCCAAATAAAG
>NZ_JNCF01000112.1 GCF_000770585.1 Legionella norrlandica
GCGATCTTGGTATACACCGTGACTCCTTTCGACACGGCCTTTCGCTTGAGGAGAATAAGCTTTAATTACCTCTATGCCGAGTGTTTTGCACGCTTTTGAAAAATGCGTTAACCATGCCGGTTCTACTAAATCGTCTTCACCTGCATGACGAAGTGACTTCGGTGAAATATATAAACTCTTCAAATCAACGTAGATAGCCATCGGAATGCCATGCAATTTTATCCACCATTTTAACAACCGAAATGCAGCGTCTGTTGTTTCTCCTGTATCCAGTAACGCTAAAGTCTTACCCGTTGCATCATCGATTAAATTCATCAAGCATTGCTTAGTCTCTATACCTGTAAACCAAGCATGTATTGAACCATCTAATTGCAAGAGCTCACCAAATCGTGAACGACGTGTTCGTCTTGAACGATGAGCCTTACGTTGGCGTTTGGGAAACCACAGGCCTGCCGCTTTTAACCAGATGCGAAGGGTCTCCGCATGCAACTTCAGGTTATCTTCCTCTAAAAGTTTTTCTGCTGCCAAAGTTGGACCAAAATCCCAATATTTTTCTTCATACAATGACAACACTGTCTTTTTCATCTCTAACGAGAGGGCTCGTGCTGATGGTTTGCCTCGGCTTCGATGGATTAATCCAGAAGCACCTTCCTTTAAATAACGTTGATAGGCACGCTTTGTTTGGCGATATGATAAATACAATCGCTTTGATGCATCCAGCTGCGTTATTTGACCAAGCTTTACTAAATCAAAAATGCTTTTGCGTTGTAATTCTTTTTTACTCATAATCAATAGGTCTCCCATTCCCTGGACTCCCTTTTTGTCTGTCAACTTAAAGAGTTAGTCCACGTTATTTGGGGGACATTTTCATTTTGGGCTTAGGGGGACATTATCATTTTGGCGCGACACATTTGTTTCGAAACCTGTTTGTTTCGACACTATATGATTATACAAAAATAAATTTTCTTAGGAATTAAAAAACGCGGAAGTCAGGAAAACCTAATATCAAAAATAGAGTAGATGAATCAGTCGAGCTAGCGGTCAAGGAATATGCGATAGCATTTCCAGCACATGGTCAGCAGCGTACGAGCAACGAGCTTCGTAAACAAGGTATTTTTGTTTCTCCTAGTGGTGTTCGTAGTATTTGGTTGCGCTATGAACTTGCCAATTTTAAAGACCGTTTAAAAGCATTAGAGGCCAAAGTAGCCTCTGAAGGGATTATATTAACAGAGGCGCAAGTTAGCGCTTTGGAGAAAAAGAAATTTGATGATGAAGCATGTGGTAAAATTGAAACAGCCCACCCTGGTTACCTCGGCTCTCAAGATACTTTTTATGTAGGAACGCTTAAAGGAGTCGGTCGTATTTATCAGCAAACCTTTGTTGATACTTACAGCAAAGTAGCTTTTGCCAAGCTTTATACGACAAAAATACCGATTACCTCAGCAGATATACTCAATGACAAAGTCTTACCATTCTTTGAGCAATACAACTTGCCCATACTGCGAATTTTAACTGACAGAGGCACGGAATATTGTGGAAAGGTAGAGCACCATGATTATCAGCTTTATTTGGCGATTAATAATATCGACCATACGAAGACAAAAGCAAACTCACCACAAACAAATGGAATTTGTGAGCGTTTCCATAAAACGATTTTACAAGAGTTCTATCAAGTAACATTTCGAAAGAAAATTTACGAATCAATCGATGAATTACAAAAAGATCTGGACGAATGGATGGATTACTATAATAATCAACGAACTCATCAAGGTAAAATGTGTTGTGGACGTACTCCAATGCAAACTTTGATAGAGGATAAACAAATCTGGATGGAAAAGTTTATAAACTAAATTTGACCTGACAGACACTTCTTGAAAAACCGGTAACTGTCAGATCAAGTTTGAACTACTACATCTTAATGAATATGATTTAAACAGAACTGCCATGGTTACAAATTTGCACATCGCTATGAATTTGGCTGCGTAAATTTAAATCATTCAGCGCTCTAGGAGGAC
>NZ_JNCF01000089.1 GCF_000770585.1 Legionella norrlandica
CAATGTTTTCAAGAAATTTTAAATTTAAAATTATTACATCCAGCCAGAATACTTTGTATATTATATCTATTAAAAGCATCATTTCCATGCCAACAAAATCCATTTTATAAGTTAGCACATCACTTTGTTTGAAAGATAGATTCCTGACGACTTGGAAATGATACCTTGTAATCCGTTTTATACGGTTGGTTTTGAATCGAAGTGGTGTATGACTTGTGCCTGACATCCAACAATCAATTATTGATGAATAATGCAAGATTAATTAGATGAAAAAACCTAATGGCTCAAATAAAACAGTTAATCCATTGGCGAATATTTTTTACTAGAAGAAGCTCCAAGCATATTAGCTAAAGTATTTTGCATCTCTGCATTCGGTTCCATGCCAGGATGACGTTTTAATTCGGGAATAGGATCAGACTGATCATTTTCTGCAATTAAATTTTTTGGCTTCTTTGTTCCTAGCATCCTAGCTAACATTTTAGAAGTGCTATGAATATCCATCTGCCCCCCCTTTTAACAACTATCCTTAAAAGATATCACAAACAAATTAAGAAATTATTAAGAATATTAAAAATTTCTTAAAAAAATTTTATTTAACGCCATGTTCGAATTTTCTTCAATTATAAAATTGGAAAAGTAGTTACCTAAAAGTAACTAATTGACGCCCTTAGATTATTATCTTAGGCTTTTGCTGGTTCATTTATAAAAATACAGGAGTGTCTTATGCAACAAGAAATTATCCAAAAAATTATCCAAAAAAAATTATTAAAAAAGAACAGAGGATGGTGCCACGTACCCAAATAATCTTGGCTAACTTAAAATAGAAGCCTAATAACAGCCTACAACACACTTTACATTATATTGTCGTGTTGTAGCGCTTTCAATAATCATAATAGATTCGATTCAATGATGTATCCTAATTTAAATGACTTGCTTAATTATAGAAACGATAAAATTATTGCTCGATATAACATAGATTATCCCAATACAGAAATGTCTGGTGAAGAAGCCTGGCAAGAATTAATGAAATTTATCTGGCTCTCCCATAAACATAAAATAGATAGGGAAAATTATCCAGAAAATATCAATTTGGATTTTTCATGTGTTATTCACGAAGAAATGTCTGACATTGATAACATGTGGCATACTTTCCTTTTATTTACTAAAGATTATCATCAGTTTTGCCATACTTATCTTAATGGAGCTTTCCTCCACCACGATCCTTTATCGGTAAATAATGACCTGATTTCAGAGGAACAATATGCCTTAGAACTAACCTGTTATTTATCTTATATCCATGAACACTTAGGGGAGGAGACTTTGGTGAGATGGTTTAAATAGGCAATTCATTTCTCGCTCTTTAATAAATCCTTCCTCCGCTTTAATTATTTGACTCATATTGGTTTCAGTCCAACTAGTAAGTAAAACCAATATTGCACTTAATTCCTTACCCAAGTTAGTTAATGAATACTCCACCTTCATAGGTAAAACAGGGTAAGAGCGCCTCTCTACAAAGCCATATCGCTCCAATTTTAATAAAGTCTGTGTCAACATTTTGGGAGATATCCCTCCTATTTCCCTTTTTAATTCGCCAAAACGATACACTTTGCTGGATAAAAGATTGATAACCAATATAGACCACTTGTCGCTGATGCCTTCTAAAACATTTCTTGATGGGCATTTTTCACTATAAACACTATATCTTGAATGCAACATATTCCCTCTCTATATCCAAAACTCTTGGAAGTAAGTCTATTAATGATCATGTTAATTGATAGAATTGTAATGTCTAATTTTAGAATACGTTATAAATAATTAGATTATTATCTTATCTTAAGGCTAGAACCTATTTCCTTTTATCAGATCGCACAGAGGAGGCAATACATTATTTAATTCACACTCTTGATAAGGAGTGGCAGACATAGAAGATTGCCAAATACCATGGGGCCATAGAGGATCGCTTTTTCTCCGGGCAATAACATGTATGTGTAGTTGTGAAACAATGTTACCTAGTGCTCCAATATTAAGCTTATCTGGACAAAAATAATTATTCATCAATAAAGACAACTGATTAATTTCTTCTATTAATAATTGCTGCTCTTTTTTTTCCAGCTGGTAAATCTCTTGAATATGCTTCTTTCGTGGAACCAAAATAAGCCAGGGATAACAAGCTTCATTTTTTAAAAGAACTGTAGATAACGGCCACTCACCAAGGATAAAGCAACTAGATAAAATTCGTTCATCAATGCTAAACAAGATACTCTCTCATTAATAAATGCTAAATTTTAAGTTATTTTAGCAAGAACTTCCTAACGAGATGATAGAAATTATAGATAAATTTTAATAAACCTATTGAGTAATGGTCCCTTTTTGCGTTATGTTGAACTTACCTATTGCGAAATAGGCATTTACAATTGTCATTTAAGGAAGAATGCAATTGATCAGCTGATCAGCAATTGTCAGTCGATTGATAAGCTTTAGCAAAAGGAGGATTCATGGCTAGAGGCGAAGTCAAGTGGTTCAATAATGCCAAGGGTTGGGGTTTTATCATTCCAGAAGGAGGTGGCGAAGATATCTTTGTACACTTCTCGTCAATCAATGGTACTGGGTATAAAACACTAATTCCTGGACAAGCAGTCACTTATGATGTGGTCAATGGCGAAAGAGGTTTACATGCCACTAACGTTGTTGCTCTAAGTGAAAATGCTGAACATGAAGAAACAGCATAAACAGATTATTAATGTGATAAACTATTAAGCGCAGCAGTATAATTAATATTTATGCTGCTGCGACCATCAAGTTAAGGTATTATGTCCTTTGTTCATTTCATGTAATGGGGCCTTTACTGATGAGGCATGGTTTATTACTGATTAATTTAGGTACTCCCCACAAGGCAGAGGTAGCCGCCGTAAGAGCATATTTGCGGGAATTTCTGCTTGACAAACGAGTGATCGATTTACCAGCTATGATGCGCTATATCCTAGTCTATTGCTTAATTTTGCCCTTTAGAACATCCAAATCCACTCATGCCTATCAATCAATATGGACTGAAAATGGCTCACCTCTTTTATATCACAGCCAAAATTTGGTCAATCGATTAAAAGCTGCTCTTAACGAAGAGTACACCATTGCTTTAGGAATGCGTTATGGTAAGCCAAGTATTGAAACTGCTATAGAAGAATTAAGAAAGTGTGAATCCATCACTGTTCTTCCCTTATTTCCCCAATACTCTTCTGCAGCCACAGGCTCAGCTCTTGAAAAAGTCATGACAATTTTCTCACCTAAAGAAGTCATTCCATCACTCAGAATAATAAGAGATTTTTATCTACATCCTGAGTATATTAAAGCACAATCTCAAATCATTAAAGCATATCTTAAAGAAGATTTTCATCTTCTCTTTAGTTATCATGGTATTCCAGAACGACATGTCCTTCAGAGCGGATGTTCATCTATTTGTGCCGGAACATGTCCACCTATATCTGATAAAAACCAAGCATGTTATAAAGCTCAATGTCACCAAACCAGTCTACTATTAGCAAAAGAATTGCGATTAAGCACTCATCAATATACCACTGCATTTCAATCCAGACTTGGAAAAACACCTTGGATTAAGCCGTTTACTGATGAAATTCTAGTCGAATTAGCAGCAAAAGGAATTAAGAAACTTGCCATTGCGTGTCCTTCTTTTGTTGCCGACTGCCTGGAAACAATAGAAGAAATAGGGATCCGAGCCAAAGAACAATGGTTAAAGATAGGAGGTGAACAATTCGTTTTAATTCCTTGCATGAATGATCACCCTGAATGGGTCAATGCAATTGAAAAAATTATTGCCAAACAGGCTTAGTACAATAAAAACCATATCAACCCTATAGCTTGGCAAATTCATTTCCTGTACTATGGCTACCTTATTTTTAGATCAATACCCAAGAGACTTAAAAAATGCGATAATTTGGGTCGCATGATTTTTTCGTCCAGTTTTTTGAAAAGACATGTGATAGCCCGTCCTATTGCGAGTTCCAAAAAAGGGCAGGAAAAGCATCCGCCTAAAAATCGCATTTTGACACCTCTTGGATATCATTATTATCAGGAGATTATGTTGAAAAGGATCTTTTTTTTACTGATTTTTTTTATCTCTCAAGCGATGGCTTCTGTATTTACTCATGAAGACATTCAAATATTAAAAAAGCATTTTTTGAATAATTTTCAATCCAATGGTGCTATCGTCGCTTCTCCCTCGCAACATGATCCTAATTATTATTATGACTGGATACGAGATTCTGCAATTGCCATGGGATTAGTTGAAACATGGTATGAAGCGACTAAATCTAATCGATATAAAAAACTGCTATTAGAATATGTTTCCTGGACTGAAAAGGTACAGCATCAAAATGATACAATTCCTGGCCAAGACATACTCGGTGAACCCAAATTTTATATCAATGGAAGCCCCTTTGATGGGGAATGGGGAAGACCACAAAATGATGGCCCAGCACTCAGAGCTTCCGTTTTAATTCGTTTTGCTCAACAACTATTAAATAAAAATGAAACCGATTATATAAAAACTCATCTTTACAACAATACTATGGACCCCCAATCCATAGGTACTATCAAAATGGATTTAGAATACATTGCCCACCATTGGCAAGATGCAAACTTTGATCTTTGGGAAGAAGTGTTTGGTCATCATTTTTTTACAGCTATGGCGCAGCAAAAAGCTCTTGCAGAAGGTGCGATTTTGGCTCGTAAACTCCATGATGAGCAAGCTGCTATTTTTTATGATGCCCAAGCCAACTTAATTAATAGCCGCCTGAAACAACATTTGGATCAGCGAAATAGAATAATTCAAGCTACTTTATTACCTCATCCTGGCCCACAAAAAACTTTAGAGCTTGATTCGTCTGTTCTACTAGGTATCCTTATAAATCCGCAAAAGGAAGGCGTCTTTGCCCCGCAAAATGCCTTTGTACAAAATACTGTGATGGCTCTGCATGAGCAATTTAATTTAATGTTCCCTATAAATAAAAACCACTCCGGAGCAATACTATTTGGTCGTTACCCTGGAGACACTTACGATGGCTACCAAACGAATAGTGTCGGTAATCCTTGGTTTATTTTAACTGCTACAATAGCTGAATATTATTTTACCTTAGCAAATAATGTGGTTATGAATTCCGATAATAAACCGCTTATTATGAGTTACCTAAAGAAGGGGGACAGTTATTTAAAGCTGATAAAACAATACGGCCCTGATCTGAATTTAAGTGAGCAAATCAATCTAAATACAGGAGTCCAACAAGGAGCGGCTTCTTTAACATGGAGTTACGGTTCCGTACTTAGAGCTATCCAAGTAAGAGAGCAATTGGAAAATAGGATAAAAACTATCGATTTGGAGCAGTAAATTTTTCTAGCAAAAGGTTGAGTCATCTTGACCTAACACAAATGATCTCTTGAAATCACTAATGTTAGGTCAAATGATTTTATGATATAAGTAACTGTCTTGAATTAGAAATTCAAGACAGTTACCATGCTTGTATCAATTCATTGGAGCTAATATAGAAGGTTCTGATTTGTTAGTCATACTCATCTCTTCTTCTCTTCCTAAAAACCGTAGTGGCTTACCACTCATAATATAATTTTCTATCTGCTCCAAACTGATATTCTTAGTTTCAGGCATATAAACATAAGTGTAAATCAAACCTAAGAAACAAATGACTGCATATAATGCAAAAGTAACCTCTATACCAAACATATGATGCAAGATTGGAAAACTAAAAATGACCAGTGTATTAAAAGACCAATTACTCATGGATGACATACCCATTCCGGCCCCTCGGACATGGAGGGGGAAAATTTCTGCCATAGCGATGTGTGGGATAGGACCCACGCTAATTGCAAATGAAAAAATATAAACCATTAAGCAAATAACAGATAAGTAGGATAATCCAGGCACATGATTTAAAGAAAAAAGACATAATGCACACAAACTCAAACTTGTCCCAGCAAAGCCTAGTAGCAACAATTTGCGTCGTCCTAGTTTATCGACACATAAAATTGCGATAATAGTAACTAGTAAATTGACCAACCCGATGCCCATCGTTGCTAATATTTGACCAGTTGTACTATCCATACCCAGATTTTTAAATATTTCAGGGGCAAAATAGATCACTACATTAATGCCACTTAATTGCTGCAAACAAAACAAGATAGTCCCTAACATCAATACTGGCAGTAAGGGTTTTTGGAATAAAAGTAGCCAATTTCCTTGTTTTGGCTCATTCGCCAATGTGGTTTCAATGTCTCTTAATTCCTGTTCAATCGCTCGATTTTTTCTTAATTTTCTTAATGAATTCTCTGCAGCATCACGACGCCCAACACTACATAACCAACGGGGGGATTCGGGCATGAACAAAATCCCTATCGCTAACAGTAACGCAGGTAAAGCGCTCGAAGCGAACATTACCCGCCATGCTTGCTGTTCTATCAATAAATAATTCACTGAGTAGGAACAAACAATACCAACAGTCATAGCAAGCTGATAAATTGCAACAACTGCGCCTCTTGCCTCTAAAGCAGCAGTTTCGGCCAAATATAACGGAGTTAATACAGAAGCCATTCCAATTGCAAGACCTAAAACTAATCGAGATAAAATAAGTATGAAAATGGAGTGGGCAAGTCCAGCCCCCAGCGCGCCAAGAAAGAACAAAAAGCCGGCAAATGACAATAAAGAACACCTGCCAAATCGCTTCATCCCTTTTGATGCCATGAAAGCACCAACTAACATCGAACCCAGTAACGCGCCAAAAGGTAAGGCAGAAGCCATAACACCAATATGAGTTACTGTCAGATTAAAATGATTTTTGACCAAATCAAGAGAACCTGCAATAATTCCCTCATCATAACCAAATAAAAAACCTGCAACTGACCCAATTATTGCAACAATCCAAGCCATCTTTTACTCCTTGTTTTAAAGTACTTCTCCTGCCAACTCAAATATATTTATTCACAAAATAAGACCCTAATTTTAATGACAATATCTCAACCCTCCCATAAATGTAGGAAAGAACTTTAAAGGGATAATACAAATTAATTACATTCATTCTGTGAAGAACACTCCTCTATTCGAGAGCTTACTGCTACACATAAATCAGTAATTAAAGACCAATTGCGATTTTTTATTGCATCTTCAGGTACTATCCAAGATCCCCCGACGCAAGGCACATTAGGTAATCTTAAATAATCACCATAATTCTCAGCAGTCACCCCTCCCGTTGGGCAAAACCTTACCTCTGGGAAAAGCCCTGAGATAGACTTCAACATGGAAACTCCCCCAGAAATTGCTGCAGGAAAAAATTTAAAATGGGTATAACCTATGTTTAACCCCTCCATGAGCTCAGAAACGCTAGCTATACCTGGAATTAAAGGAATTTCACTCTTCAATCCTGCTTCCAATAGTTCGCGGGTCTGTCCCGGACTAATAGCAAATTTGCCACCTACCGCTGCCACTTCATCCAGTTGAACAGAGTTAATGACAGTTCCTGCTCCAATTAAAGCCTTTGGGAATGTATTGATAAGCAATTCTAGAGCTTTCATTGCTACTGGTGTTCTTAACGTTACCTCGAGAATATTAATACCGCCCGTAAATATTGCCTCAGCTATAGATATTGCTTGCTCCAGCTCCCTTATCACAATGACTGGAACAACTGAAGAAGTCGAAAATACTGTGCTCGGTTGTATTTTCCATTCAGCAAATGACATAAGAAGCTCCTGCTAAAGATTGTTTTAGACTGACGCCCGCTCCCAAAAGACCTGGTTGTGCTGCAGCAATAACAAAAGTAGGAATCAGGGCGTTGAAGTCACGGAATCGACCTTTATTTTCAAATTGAACTCTAAAATCGCTTTGATGCACCAAAGACAATAAACGGGGAACAATACCTCCTGCAATATAAATGCCCCCAAAGGCACCGTAGGTTAAAGCTAAATCCCCAGCAAAAGTTCCCAGACTTGAAAAGAATTGTTCTATTGTTTTTTGTGCTATAATACAATTTTGGCTTAATGCCTTAGAGATAATCTGGGCCGCTCTTAAGGGTTCGACTTTTGTATTCTGGTAGGCCGCCAAAGCCCTGTATATATTTTCCAAGCCCTGGCCTGATAATAAGCGTTCATAGGATACATGTGGGTATTGATTTTTTAAGTAGCGATAGATAAACCATTCTTGCTCCGTTTTTGCTCCCCAGTCTGCATGACCGCCCTCTCCTGCAAAAGCCATGTAATTTTGTTGATTAGGAACTAAATAAGCCACTCCCAAACCAGTTCCTGCACCTAGGATAACTCTTACCTTACCAGGATCTAAGTAGCCATCACCAATTTGAATTAAATCCTGACTTGTTAACGCAGGTAAGCTCATGGCAATCGCGGTAAAATCATTCATGACTTGCAAAACATCCAAACCAAGCTCTTGTTTTAAATCAGTAATTGAAAACCGCCAATGACAATTGGTCATACTAACCAAGTCATCAATGACTGGGCAGGCAATCGCTATGGCGACCTGTTTTATTTCTTGTAGGAATATTGAGTTTGATAGGCTACTAATGCGGCTCCTAAGCTCATAAATTCTGCACAAGGATAAATTTCAATTTTATCCATCTGCAGATTAATAAGATTCATTCTACTGAACCGAGCAAAAGTACCGCCTATATCAGCAACAATCACATACTGCGTTAAATCATGATGCATCATAACAAAATTCATTTCCCTTAAATAAACTACAAGCACCCTGCTCAGCACCGGTAAAATTTGATCTTAAGTGAGTAAATAATTCTCGTCCCATACCTCGAACGATAAAGTCCTGTTCTTCCATAAGGTGACCAGATCGAGCTGCTAATTCTTCATCAGAAACTAATAACTGAAGTATTCCTCGTTTACAATCGATTAAAATCATATCATTTGTTTTAACCTTCGCAATAACTCCTCCATCGACTGCCTCAGGAGTGACATGAATTGCAGCTGGAACTTTGCCTGATGCTCCAGACATACGGCCGTCGGTAACCAATGCCACTTGATATCCTTGATCCATTAAAACCCCAAGCTTTGGAGTTAATTGATGTAATTCCGGCATTCCACAGGCCTTAGGACCTTGAAAGCGTACCACAACCACGCAATTTTTATTAAGTAAGCC
>NZ_JNCF01000092.1 GCF_000770585.1 Legionella norrlandica
CCAGCCTACTACAATTGTAAGGCATGAGTTGAGATTTGGATTAATCTTACCATGAAAGCCTGGTTGCCAAGCGCGGTAAGGGAAGAAATGGAAGGATAAATATGAATAGTCTGACAATAAATATTGAGCATCCTGTCAAAATTCCAAGTGGCAATAGTTTTCTCAATGGATTGCTATATATACCCGAAAAAGCCCAAGGTATAGTTTTGTTTGTCCATGGAAGTGGGAGCAGCCGGTTTAGTGTCCGCAATCAGTTTGTTGCCCGCTCTTTAAATCAGGCGAATCTTGCAACCTTATTATTTGATTTATTAACGCCAGATGAAGAGAGCATAGACAATTATACCCGTGAATATCGTTTTAATATCCCACTTCTCGCTTCACGCCTCATAGATACTACTCATTGGTGTATTAATGAACTTGAATCATTCCACTTAGCAATCGGTTATTTTGGTGCCAGTACAGGAGGAGGAGCTGCTTTAGTGGCAGGCGCTCAGCTCCCAGACAAAGTAAGCGCTATTGTATCCCGTGGTGGAAGACCAGACTTAGCCGGAACTTATCTACCTTTTGTGAATGTGCCTACCTTATTCATTGTAGGTGGCCTTGACGGCGTAGTGATTGAATTAAATGAGCAAGCCTAGCAAAATTAAAATGTGTCAAACAATTAGAAATAGTTCCTGGTGCAACTCATTTATTTGAAGAGCCTGGTACACTGGAAGAAGTGGCACGCCTTGCTAAAAATTGGTTTAAGCACCATTTAATTCGGCCTGCTTAATAACCCCTATCCCAAGTCAAGGCAATTAAATTCTTTCATCCTGGAATTATTTTGATGTATTTGAAAATTACTAGATCAGCAACTATATTTACATTGATAACATCAGGACATCACATAGTAAAATTTATAATCTATTGTTTTATAAATAAATTATTTTGAATAAGGAGATAACATCATGGCCAGTTTAAGAAAACACCACTCAGGCTCGAGAGAGCTTTTGATGAGTCCTTTTTTAAGGCTTCAACAAGAAGTCAATCATGCTATGAATGACTTCTATAATTTGTTTGACCCACAAAGAAGTGCTAATCTTGAGCAATTTGAGCATATTACCCTTACCCCGTCTTTAGATATTGTTGAGGACAAAGATAGTTTTAAAATAGAGGTTGAAATGCCAGGTATGGGTGAAGAAGACATTAAAGTATCATTTTGCGAAAATAGGCTAACGATTGAAGGCGAAAAAACAACATCTAAAAAAGATGAAAAGAAAAACTATGTAAGCCGTGAAATTAGCTATGGGCGCTACGAGCGGTCCATTACTTTGCCTTTATCCGCTGATGTAAACAAAGCCACAGCATCTTTTAAAAAAGGTATGTTGTGGATAACTATCCCGAAAAAGGCTGAGTCTAAGGAAAATGTGAAAACAATTAAAATAGAAAAAGTAAAATAACTCCTTAATAAAATGGGTCTGATTCCAATTCAAGGAGAATCAGGCCCACCATCTTACTTTTTAGTTCGATTTTCCAAGGTCGTGATTAGCAACATAAGTGCTGTACCAATAAGAGCTCCAACAGCTAAACCAATACCAGGTGATTCTAGACTGCCTATTATAGCGCCTAAAATAATTCCTATTGATATTTCAATACTGATCCATAACGATTTAAGCAATACTTCCTTTATGTTTTTATTAGAAAGCGTTTTAGGTAATCGGCTATTTCTATAAATATGAACGGTGGTTACTAAACCCGTAACCGAACCTCCAAGAGCAGCCCCAATCACACCGCCAATAATAGCTCCAACAACCATATTCAAATCAACAAATCCAATATTAAAACCAAATAAATAAGTAGGACATTCGCTGCATATTTTTAACTCATAACCAATGAAACCTCCGGAAAACAGACCTACTAAACACCCGCTTATCCCACCAAAAAGTGCTCCAATGACTATAGCTATGTATGTATTTGGCTCATAGATAATATTTTTTATTCTCTTAATGATGCTCATAATTAATAAATTATGTTTCTTTCCCTAATGAAATAAGCATAAATGCCTATTATGTCGAACTTACGTTAATTAACTCGAATATTTAAAAATTGCCATGGATCGTTTGCATCTATCTCTTCAGGATACAATTGGCCTCTATTTTTTAGCGGAGTCCAATCTGTATAATAGCCGCCCACTTTTCCCAAGTAAGGTTTTGCAATATTAATGATATATTGATGATCCATTCCTTCTGGCTCTACGATACCCTCACCAGGGTGCTCAATAGCCCAAATGACTCCCGAAATCATACTAGCGGCAACTTGTAAGCTTGTTGCATTGTTATAGGGTGCAAGCCGCTTTGCTTCCTGGATGGAAAGGGTTGAGCCATACCAATAGGCTCCCTTTTTATTCCCCATCAGCAATACCCCCAACTCATCAATACCATCAATGATTTCATTTAAAGCCAAACGACTTTTTTTCTGTGGTTGCCATTCATTGCTCTTTAATTCAAAAATTGAAAGTCTTGCGTCTGGACAAGGATTATAAGCATAGTGAACTGTTGGTCTATACAACAGCTCAGAGCCATTTTTTAAGGTTAAAAAATTGGTAACCGAAATGGTTTCGGCATGGGTAATTAAAAATCCATGAAACGGACCCAAAGTTGGAGTCCAGGAACGAACCGTAACGCCAGCACTAGGCTGAGCCAGATAGATTGCACATTGAGGACCATTGCTATGAGAATAGGCATCGTGGGGCCAATGGACTTCATGTGTACCCCAACCAATTTCAGCAGGTTGTAAACCTTCCATAATAAGACCATTAGTAGACCAGGTATTAACAAATTCACCCGGTGCTTTAGGAGGATAGGTTACTTGAGAGTCCTGTTCTGCGACATGGATAACTTTGATCCCCAAGTTCATTGCAAGATTGGCCCATTCTGATGGCTTTTTAGGCACATCAATGGTTAGACCATTATCTTTCGCAATATTTAATAAAGCCTGTTTAATAAAATGGGAAACTAAACCAGGATTCGCTCCATGAGTAATTATTGCCGTTTTTTTAGTTTTACCCTTTAACTGAAGCACTTCTTCTCGTAAAGAATAGTTTGTGCGACGATTCAGCGACAAGCGTTCCAACATAAAATCCTCTTTCCAGGGTTCTGTTGCCGCATTAATATAAAGCGCTCCTTTTTGATCACATAATAGGATTAAAGCGGTGCTTGAAATACCAATTGATACATCAATTAAAAAATCATTTTCTTTTAGAATACTGCCAATTACTTCCACATAATTTTTCAAAGTAATGCGCTGTAACTTAAAATCCACCCCATATTTTTGAGCAATCTCAAGACCTGAGTCTTCTTCAGCAATGATTATGACTTGCGATGGTTGAATATCAAATTTCTCAAAAATTAAGGGCAATAATGCTCGTCCAATGCAACCAAAACCTAATAAAACAAAATGATTTTTAAATAAGATTTTTTTTGCGTTCTTATTCTTATCCATGATAAGTCCTTAACTTCTTGTATTAAATTTAATCCATATTTCCAGTTATTGAGTGACCGATATTTAAACTATGCAAACCGCAAATAAGCCTATTAAAAACATTTACTTGTCTATTAATATTGTAGTTGTAATACTAAGGAAAGATATACCAATTTTTTTATAATTTCACTTAATCAAGCTACAATATCTCCTTTAAGTATACACAGTGAATCTCAATAGTTTTTATTTGCCATCAAAAACCTATTAAAATTAGAGTCTGTTAAAAATTGCTTTATATCCCCCATGCCCTGCGGCTTACTTGCATTACGTGGACAGGAGTACAAAAATGAACTATTAACAGCCCTAGAAATCAAAAACCAACTGGAAAAATAAATGATCCATATTGCACTTTACCAGCCAGAGATTCCTCCGAACACTGGCAATATCATTAGATTGTGCGCCAATAGCGGGGCTCAACTGCATTTAATACATCCCTTAGGCTTTACTCTAGAAAATAAACAAATGCGTCGTGCCGGCCTTGATTATCATCAATGGGCCTCTATATGGCATTATGAAAACTGGAATGCGTTTCTGCATGTTCATTCCCAACGCCGTTTATTTTGTTGCAGTGCAAAAGGAAAAACTATTTATAGCAACATCATTTATCAAGCAGAAGATATGTTATTATTTGGCCCAGAATCTTGTGGTTTACCCATAGAAATTCTTGATAACTATTCTACTATTCGCATTCCGATGAGAGAACATAACCGCAGCCTCAATTTATCGAATGCAGTCGCAGTCATATTGTATGAAGCATGGAGGCAACTGGACTTTGCTATTTGAGCATTTTTATTAGGTAATTCTATTAGAGTAGAATGAAAATACACCAGCATCCTCAATAGATTGCTCATAAATTAAAACCAATGCAGCTCCCGAATAGATCTCCAATGTGATTTCTGGTAACTGAGTGCGATTAAAACACGATGTTTTCCCTGGAAAAGCAAGATGTGAATTGTTTAGTTCCCATTTCAATCCCTTCGAAGAAAGAGTAACCCCTGGGACCCCAATTAATGAAATTTTGGTATGGACAGGTAATAACAATTTGATCTTGGATTCTTCTTTTATAACAAGCCCTTTTATAGGAGGAGAATATAAAAGACAGTTAGTTTCCATAAAAATATTAATGTTATTTAGTATGTGATCCAAATACCCCCCATTTATTCCCACTACAATAGCAGGTAATAAATCATTCTCTTTTAAATATTGCATCGCTTTTTGATAGTCAGTGCTTCCTTGATCTGGCAAATGGAGAAAAGAATGATTTCGTAAAATTCCAGGACGGACTGAATCCAAATCGCCGGTAATTAAATCCGGGAAGACACCGAGATCACACAATACATTCGCCGCCCCATCCGCCGCAATGACTGGTAAGTTCCTTTTATGAAAAAAGTCAGGTTCTGGTAAATCACCGTTAAGACATAAAATAGAACGATAACCTTTAAAATTACTCACATCGAGAATCATAATATCTTTTTAATAAAATAAGCAAAATACTGACTACCAATCCGACCACATTGGAACTAATGACAAAAAAGGAATTCGTATTACTTCCATAAATGATCCAGGCTAAAGAGCAAATGAAATAATTAATCAACATCATCATGGAAAGATCTTGGGTTGATTGGGTCTTAAGAGATTTGACAATTTGTGGCAATAATCCAATAAAAGATGTGGTAAAAGCCACCATTCCTGACAACATGACAATAGACACATTTTCCTCCGCTCAGATTAATGAGATCAGGTTCAAAGGGTTGGATCATCCTCTCAGCCAAATATCGTAGTCTACGAACTATATATGGCACCCCTAATGTTGTTCCTTAATTTTATCACGAAATGAGCAGTTCGCAAATTCAAGTTCACAAAGTAATCTTTTATAATTCAAATAGATTCAAAATAGCCCGTGGGCTTTCCAAGAGGCTTTTCTAGGATAATTAGAAAAATACACCAATATGTACTAATATTAACTATCATCTGATAATTTTTACGATAGGGGAAATAAAAACTTAGGGAATGCAAAAACATGACTAAAGGGAAGTGTCTCCATACATGGCTTACCAGATGGCTTTTCATTTTTACTCTTTCCGTGCCTGCTCTTTATTGTCCTTTAGGATTAGGGCAAGAAAGTCCTAAATCTATTCCGAAAGCGAATGGGGATTATAAAATAATTCAGAGCCAAACTTTACCTGATCCAGTCGATAAAATAGTAGTAAAACCCGAGGCCAATGATGATGAGATTGGCAAACGTATTGAAGGAATTCTAGTAACAACCCCTTGGTTCATTGCACCTAGCGTACAAGTAAAAAATGGTGTCGTTTTTTTAAAAGGGAAAACTAAACACACGGAGCATAAAAAATGGGCAGAAAATCTGGCCAGTCACACCCAAGATGTTGTTGCAGTGGTAAATCAGATTGAAGTGATCAATCCTGCGATCTGGTCTTTCCAACAAATAACCAAAGGTCTTTTGGAACAATGGCAACGGATGTTACGTGGTTTACCTTTTTTTATTTTTGCTTTAATTGTCCTGTTTATTTCATGGTTAATAGCTCGCTTCGCTTCACGTTCCACACGTAATTCTTTGCAATATCGTAAGGTACATCCGCTTCTCACCGATGTCATTTCTCGTGGAGTCACTTTACTTTGCTTATTATTTGGGGCCTATATTATCTTGCAGGTATTAGGATTAACAACTTTCGCTCTCACTGTTCTCGGTGGTACTGGTATCATAGGCATTATTTTGGGAATTAGTTTGCGTGATATTACCGAGAATCTCTTGGCAAGCATATTACTAAGCATGCAAAAACCTTTTCATAAAAATGACTTAGTGGAGATCAGCGAGCTAGACGGAAAAGGTATTACCGGTTATGTACAAGGATTAACCATCCGGGCTACTGTATTAATGACGCAAGAAGGGCATCAAATACAAATACCCAACTCAACAGTCTATAAGAGTAACATTCGTAACTTTTCGAGTAACCCCAATCGCCGTGAAGATTTTATAATTGGCATTACTTATGAAGATGCTATTTCTAAAGCCCAAGAAGTTGCCTTAAAATTGCTTGAGAGACACCCAGCTGTATTAAAAGATCCTGAACCTTGGGTATTGGTAGAAAATTTAACTGCAGATGCGGTCAATATGCGAGTTTACTTTTGGATGGATGGAAGTAAATATCATTGGCGAAAAGTCAGATCATCAGTGATTCGTCTAGTAAAGAGGGCACTTCAAGATGCAGGTATTGAGATTTCCTGGCCTGGAAAGGGAATAGAGATCAGTTTCCTTGAAGACATTCCAGTGCGTTTGCTGCAACGTAAGCCCAAAGCTAAAAAAGAAGAAATTACCCATGAATCTGGTAAATTTGCAACCCATGCCGAGGGAGAGTTAAGTAGTGAGGCAGCCGAAATTGAAGAACAAAATCGCCTCTCTCGCCCTATTGAAAAGGAAAAAAACCTCTTACGTTAAAAACTGTGAAATAATTAAAGGAAACCATATCATGAGAAAATTCCTTTTATCTGCTGTAACAATATTATTATTTCTTCCTGCGCAAGCAGGAGATATTTCTGAAATAGATATCCAAGATCAGGAATCTGCTCAAGAATTATGTGCCCATGAATTCTACAATCAATGCATTAACAAATGTGACAAAACAAACTATGGTGATTGCACACAAGCCTGTGAAGAAAATGCTAAAAACCAATGTCTTCAAGCAGGAGAATAACTTTCGAATAAATCCTTTTTTAGAATAGTCTATTTTACGTGTCGTAAAAAATATTTTATCACAAAGTCCAATTCTGAACGAATTAGTAAAAACTAAACAAATAGGCATCATCGCAGGTATGCACGACATTACAACGGGCAAAATCATCTTTTTTGAAGAGAGGCGATCTGTACCAGAATAAAATAAATCTGGGCTATCTATGGAATTACAATAAGAGTTTAAATTTTATACTTTTAAAAATAAATCCAATTTTGTTACAATCAAGGATTTGTAATTACGAGTGGTTATGCCCAAATCTCACAATTCGATTCTATTTCTTGGCTTGCTCTCAACATTTTCATTATTAACTTTTGATCTTTATCAACCATCAGTACCCTTTATAAACAATTATTTCAATATAAGCCCAAGCTTAGGCCAATTAACTTTAAGTCTTTATTTATTAATATACGGTGCCACTCATCTTTTATGGGGACCGCTTATCGATCATTTTGGACGCCGCCACTTATTGTCAGGCAACCTCATACTCGCCTTAATCGCTAGTTTGATGTGCGCTTTTGCACTTAATATTACGATGCTCATTTGTGGTCGAGTCTTACAAGGATTTACCTTATGTTGTGCTAATCTCATTGCCTACTCGGCATCTCGTGACTTTGAAGATACAGTAATTCGAGCTAAAGTTCTTTCCTACATTTCCATGACCGTTTCAATTTCCCCCATTATTGCCCCGGTATTTGGTGCTCTTATTTTCCATCATTTCGGTTGGCAAGCAAACTTTATTGTAATGGCAATAGTCGCTTTTATTCTATTTATACAATCCAAAATATCCTTATTAGAATCCCCTTTCTGGACCCCTCCTCAAAATTCTTTTTCAATAAAAAAAATACTCAATGAATATAAATTAATATTCTCTATACCTTCACTATGGTGCGCTTCATTTATTCTAATGTTCAGCATGTCTGCTGTAATGCTTGTCGTCATTAATTCTTCCTATCTCATTATTGATGTACTGAATTACTCTCCCCTTGCTTATGGATTTATTTTTATACTAAATGGATTAAATATCATTTTTGGAAATTACTTGGGTATTTGGCTTCGTGAGCGACTGGCTATCTCAACTACGATCTATTTGGGAAACTGGTTAATTATTCTAGGCGGAGGAGCAATGCTCATCACTTCAAAACTCTACGGGTTTAGCCTCATGGTTTTATTTTTTTCATTAATTTCCAACTTGGGAATCAGTGTCACTGCCGCCCCTACC
>NZ_JNCF01000067.1 GCF_000770585.1 Legionella norrlandica
TGCACCCCAGTTTTGCCAGGTAGTTATGTTAACTATTACCTGAGCAATAACTATTCCGAGAAAGACATCATTCCCATACCGGAGTACCATAGCCAAAGCTATACCTGAGGGAAGCCAAAGGGGGGTCACCATTGTATTTGGAATAGACCAGATATGGCTTGCAAACCCACCTATTGTAAAAAAAAAGGCTGTAATTATATTCTGATGCCAAAATCTCCTTGTTCTTATTGCCTCAAAACTCATGTTTTCCTTCCAATGACTCTATAAAGTTAAAGATAGTTCATCTGTATTTTCATTTCTAGAGATTTCAGTCAACTGATAATATTAACATCCAGCATACCAATGTGGATCAATCCAAGTTGGATATATTTATCAAATTGTAATTCATATAATAAGATCGAATCTCTCCTTCTTCTTATTTTATTTTTTTGGAAAAAAATTCCTGTTCATATACAATAATCCCTTATTCTGAAAAAAGCCTTGACCCTGTTATATTTGCAAACGGTCATATTCGGCATTTGAGAATTCGAGTATTGTATCGGCAAAACAATTCTCCATGTCAGTAGCGTATGGAAAGAAGTCTTATCAAACTATAAACTCAAAAGGAATTAATTATGGCTGGTGAATTTCCTGGCTTTGGCCAGTATTTCGGTCCTAAAGTAGGCGGCATACATTCCCCTGATCCTGCAGGCGGAATATTTAAAACTTCTTGTAATACATTTCTTATTAAGCGGGATAACATAAAACCAGCCAATGATATTGCTGAATTTATTGCTTCTCGGCTTTTTGAAGTCACAGCTCCTGAATTTGGCGCTGAGGTCTTTTTAACTAATAATGTGATGGCAGCGATTTCAAAAAATAATAATCCCTTTATCGGTTCTAAGTTTTTTAAAAATTATGAAGATCTTTATAAATCATGGGGCAATAAAAGACGTTCAAGCATCCGAGAAAACCTGCAAACGCTATCAAGAAAAGAAAGCTTCACAGCAAGTGAATTAGCCAAAAAAAACGATGAGGGTCAATATATATATAGTGGCTATGAGCAGATAATTGTTAGCTCTTTGCTCATTGGTGATTTTTCTCTTCATTCTGGAAATATTGGCGTAGCCACTGAAAAAGGCAAGAAACGTTTGGTTAGGATAGATTTTGGCGCTTCATTTAAATACTTTACACCTGAAGTATCTGCCTTTCAATCTATTAGTAACCGCTTTGGTTTTGAGAAAAATTATCTCAAACATGAGCACCCCAAAGAACGCATTTTTTGTCATTCTTTCTCACAGGAATTAAGAAGAGTAGCAACTATTGACTTAACTAAAGTAGTATTCTCAGCTTGGAACGACGTCAGCATTTGCTTCAATAAAACCGCCATAGAATCATTTGGAAAACGCATTAATTTTTCTCAAGAGCAAACCGATATTGGAGGTTACATTCTTAAAATTCTTAAAGAGAGGCAAGCTTCTCTTATAAAACTTGCTGATATTATCGATAATTATTTAGTGAGTGATCCAGTCAACCAAAAAAAAATAATGGCGACCTTGCTTAATGAGAGTCAACGGCTAAGCAGATCAAATAGCGAACCGCCAAAACCTATCCCAGTTAGTCCTCGCATTAGTTTATTTAAAAGCCATTCTCTCATGCAGAGCAATAATAACAATAGCTATTTATCTGACGATGGCTTATGCGATGAAGACTCTCATAATGCTACCTCGAATCAGATCAAATGAATAACGAGTAATAATAGAGCTCTCGCATAACCTGCATCTTTTGTATTATTGCTTCGTTACAAGCATTTCTTTGGTGCTCATTTACCTCATGTAACTCCCCTCCGCCTTGCACTAATTCAAAATCTACAGGTTATGCAGGAGCTCTAATGAAGGATGAGTACTTATTCGTGGGCTATGGTCCAACTCACTTTTTATTATTATTGTGAAAAAGCAGTTCCCTGATTTCTATCGCCTATACTTATAGTGAGACTGGGCATCTTTCAGAGAACTTCCATGAAAAAAAGAATTACTTCCAATTTCATTGAAAAATTTTTATCGACCTTTATGCCCAAAATAAAATCTATTTCTGAAAACGAACAAACAGATTCACGCACTTTTCCACAAAAAACTAAATCTTCAAGCGCTAATGCTGAATCTTCAACGATTACGAGATCTCATTTAACAAATAGTGAATTTAATAAAATATTAAAGTTAAGAATAGATGAACTCAGCCAAACTGGCGGCATTATAAAAATAAAAGATTTGCTCGCTGAAAACCTTTACTCCCCTCATTTGAGTAATATTACTGTCTCTAAAATCCAATCAGATAAGATATCATTAGATTTTGATGGCATGTCTCTCAAAAATGTCAATTTTAAAAATATATCATGCCAGGAAATAAATCTAACGAATGCCACACTAAGTGATTTATGTATTACTGGTGGATTAAAATGTGATCGCTTAAACATATCAAAATCGCGCCTATCAGGGGATTGTCGCATCGTGGGGAGTAATATAAAAAATGCTGTAGTTGAGAATTGTCAGTTCGATGAAAACTTACAATTGATTGCCTTTAGAAACAATGACGATCTGACTAAGAAAATGAAATCAGCATACCCCGAGACAACTACCCTTGGACCAGGCGACTTGTTTGAACAAAAAAACCTCATTGAATTTTTTAATAAAAAGTTCGGTCCCGACTCATTAAATGAAACAGGAACTTGTGCTGGGTTATGTGTTGACTATGCTAGATATCACGTAAAGAGAATAAATAACAATACGAATAAGGCCAGCGATGATAGCTCTCTCATTAAAAAAGAAGGGTATATTTCCAAATTAGAAAAAAAATATAATCATGCCCGGTTTTTTAATGAAGGATCAAAAGAAATTTTAAGTGCAAAAAATTACCAGGCAAAAATAAAAAACTATCATACGGAATATGAAGCAAATTATATTAATGATCAAAACAAGGGGTATGAAAACGATATACTTCCTTTAGGTTCTGAGCCTATGCCCCCCAAAAAACCTATCCATGAATTGATAGATGAGCTAGTGACTTCTCAAAAAATGAATATTGTGGGTATTAACTTACACGGTAATGGAATTGGACACTCCATTGCAGTTAGAGTAGTAAAGGATAAAGGCAGTGCTATTCTTGGTTATATGCTTTATGACCCTAACTTAGGTGAATTCAATTGTGTAAGGAGTAGCTTGGAAAAAGGACAAAAAGCACTTAATCAAATAATGTCCACTTTGCAGGCCTGCTATGATAAAAATAACTTGCTGTTTGTTAATTTAGATAAAGTAGTAGAATTTGATCCAAGAAAATCAAATAAAATAAACAAATCAGAGCTAGCAAAATGGGATACCCCCCCTAGTGTCTATGGAGGAACCATTGGATCTAAAACATAAAAAAAACAACTGGCTGATTATGCCTCTTCCCACACTCAAATTGACAGGCTCACTTATCTATTTCATTTTCAATGACTCTGAGGGGGGATTTTCAATTTGACTTTCTATCTTAATTTGGGTTTCTATCGATTGCTGGACATTCAGAAATGAAGTGACCACTTTATCCCTACCCTTATATACTTCAGATGCCAATGCTTCTCGAACTTTTTGAACGTTCTGATTTTGCTGATTGCTAAAAACTTGGTTTCGCTCCAACAAAGGCACCTCAAAAACGGCCTGCTTAATTAAATTGGCATTTCTTTTATTCCCTTGACTAAAGAAATTTTGCGTTTTTTTCTCTAATCGATCGACTTCTTTTTTTACTGCATTCATCTCTGGGGAGCGCATAGCATCTAAGGCTGCTTTAATTTCTTGATTGAGCTTTACGTAATTGCTGTAAAGCTCTTGGTCTTTCATTAACATATCGTTCTTTTCAACTATAAATTCATTCAAATAATGATCATTAGGTCCCCAAGCTGTATTTTCAAGTTGTTCCAGCAATTGCTTACATTCTTGACGAATGTTTTCTCGGAGATCATCATAGTTTGTTCTTGATTCTAGCTGTGATAAAGCTGATTGTTGTTCTTCAGGTTTTTTAATTTCTTTTTGAAGATCATTATCTGGTAATGGTTTATTCAAACTTTGTGGCTCTTCTTCAATCGGTTCGATTCCTACTTTATAATAGATCTGTTTTGTTGATTCTAATTCTGAAACTGATTGAATAGGTTGTTGATTGTCGGGCTGATATTGTTTCAGATGTTGTTGTCCTTCTTTAATGAGGGTAACTAATTCACTTTGACTTTTCAAATCAAAAAAATTTGGATCTCGAACCATTGTGGGCTCAAGATGGTTAGCTATTAATTCTCTGTTTAAAAGCAACATACAAAAAGTACGACAATTAGCATCTTCAAAGGGGTGTAGTTGCTCTAGGCCTTGTACTAACTTAACGATTGCAATTAATTTTTCATCTGAAGTAGCAGCAGCACTAATTTCTTTGTAATATTCATTAATAATTGCCTGAACGCGAGATTCGATTTCTTCTAAAGATAAGGTATCCGCAACAAAGCTGAAACCTATTACCCCCATAGGGAATGCATAAATAGATTTACATAAATCATCAAATAAATTGTTCTTAATAATCTTATTAAGAAAAATCTTCGTTTTAATGTAATCCATAATAGTTTGCTTTGAAGCAAACTCGTAGATGTTTTCAAGACCTATAATATTCTGCGATGCATCTTCATATATTTTTCGTTCTTCTTCGGGAAGTGTTTCAATATCTTTAGGCGTAATTTTATAGCCTCTATATCTGTCTTGCGCCCAAGAATTAAAAACATCCCCTCTGGGAGATACCGTCCCTTTTCCAGGATACAATCCTCTGATTATATAATTATTTTTGAGACATTCCTCAAGGTTGTAAGTGTGTTTGGGTTCAATGTATTGATTCAAAATAAATTCTTTGATTCCTCCGATAGATGAAGTATTTTTAGTAATTCCAAAAAAAGCAGTACTATCCTTGTCTCTAAATTCAGTGACGTTACTTACTAACGCACCCACTTTATTGATTGCTTTAGCTCTGAGTGTTTTGATATATTGTGGCGTTAATCGTTGTTCTAATGTTGTGAGCATATAGTCATGAGCCTCGAGCATGGCTTTCATATACCCAGGTTCATTTTCAAATGCATTTTTTCCTTGGTATTGGCGATCCCTATCAATATACAAACGCCATTTTTCTTCCTCTTTGATAAATTGGTTCATATTGGTATCAAGATGATTTAATATTTAACTTATTTTAAATATAGTAGACAAAAGCTAACAATACATGTTCTGTGTTTATCACCTGAGGAAATACTTACATTATTACCAACTAAAGAAGAACTTCGTGAGGAACTACAGCGCGAGTGCATAGCTTTAAATTAATTACCTGATAATAATTAGGTAGCATTTCGAGCATAACCCGTCCTAACACAGTGTAATTCAGGGCTTCAATTAACGCTTGATTGACCAGATCAATCATTTTTATCATTGGCATCTCCTGTTTTATCAAGACGAGTCGCCAATTGACCAACATAGCTTAGATTTTGTTGCAGTGTTTTTTTCTGCTCCTCTGATAAATCCTTGCTTAATGCAGGTAATGCATTGGCTAAATCACGAATGGCAAACGCATGCTCATGTATGGACGTTAAATCATCCCCGCCTAATATTTGATCAATGGATGCAGAGTGCTTGTCTATTGCTTCCCAAATGGATGGGATGGTTTTAGGAATAGATTCAGTTGGGTTAGCAAAAACCTGGGAGCTCCCGAAAACCATCAAAACACTGGCTATAAACCCCAACCAGAAGTGGTTCTTTTGTTTCAAAGTAAAGTACTTCATGTTGTTTCTGCTTGTTGCGTTTCATTGAATTGCACTCGTTTTTTTCGCCATACTTCAATGGCGTTATACACCGTAGGTACCACCAACATATTGAGCACCGTAGAAGTCAATAACCCACCCAAAAGCACTTGGGCCAAAGGGCGTTCGAGTTCCTTTCCGGCAGGCGAACCCCACAACAAAGGAATCAAGCCAAGTGCCGCTGTGGCAGCCGTCATCAATACGGGCACCAAGCGGTCCATGGTACCATCAATGACCACCTGTTCCCGAGTTTTTCCCTGCAATCGTAATTGATTGTAGTGGCTCACCAAAATAATGCCATTTCTCGCCGCAATTCCAAACAGAGTAATAAACCCAATCATGGCGGCGACACTCATCTCGCCACTCATCACAAACAATGAAATGACCCCACCAATGAGTGCTAAAGGCAAATTAAACATCACCAATAAAGCCTCTCGAAACGTCCCAAACGCTTTATGCAGCAACATCAGCATCACAAAAATCACCAAGCCACTAAAAACCAAAATCACTCTGGAGGCTTGTTGCTGGCTTTCAAATTGGCCGCCGTATTGAATAAAATAACCGGTGGGCAGTTTGATTTTTTTCTGCACTTCCTGTTGCACTTCGGCAATCACGCTGCCTAAATCCCGCCCCTGCACATTAAAAGAAATCACTAACAACCGTTGCACGTTCTCACGATTAATTGCAAAAGGTTGCGGCTCCAATTCAATCTCAGCCACAGCTCGCAACGGGATTTGCGCATTGCTGCCTTCCCCCACCCCATGAGCATCAATCAGCATGTTTTGAATGTCCTTGACGCTGTCACGCCCTGGTTTATCCATCCGAAGATGCAAATCAAACGTGCGTTGCCCCTCTAAAACGCTGGAAACACTCACACCATTCAGAAGCACCTGCACGTCCTCTGAAATCTGCCCCACATTAACACCATAGCGCGCTGCTTTTTCGCGATCGAGTTGAATCACCAATTGAGGGACTTTAATCTGTTGCTCCTTATTCACATCCACCACCCCTGGTACTGATTTTAACAGGATCTCCATCGATTGCCCTAGTTCATTGAGTGTGGATAAATTATCCCCAAAAATCTTAACGGCCACTTGTGCTCGGACCCCAGAAAGCACTTCATCCATACGATGAGCAATGAATTGCCCCACGTTAAATACGGCTCCAGGAATATTCGCCAAATCCGCACGGATGCGACGCAGCAATTCATCGGGCCTCATGGACTTGTCTTTATCAAAATTAAGACGCACATCAAATTCACTGATGTTGGGTGGTAGCGCATCTTCATCGAGCTCACTGCGCCCTGCCCGCTGCGCAATGGAAATCACTTGCGGGTAGCGAAGCAATGCTTTTTGTACTTGTTGGCCTAAACGCATGGATTCATTAAGGGAGGTTCCCGGCAAGGTACTCATCACGACAATAAAGTTGCCTTCATGAAACTCCGGTAAGAAAGACGTGCCAAAAAAAGGAAGTAAGGCCAGTGCAAAAACAACAGCCGATAAAGCAAACGCAAGAACCGTTTTACAGTGGGCAATAGACCATTGGAGTGCTGTTAAAAAATGCTTTTTAAGCCACAAGACAAAGCGAGTTTCGGACTCCGCCGGATGATGACCCTCCCTTTCCACGGCATAATGCCGTTCCTTATTCGATAAAGCGTGCAGAGTCACTTCAACATCTTGTTGTTTTTCTTGACCACGCACCAGTAACCAGTAACACAAAGCAGGAACCATAGTGATGGAGACTACGAGAGAACCTAATACCGAGGCAATGTAGGCAATGGCTAAGGGACTAAAAATATGCTCAGCAATCCCTGATAAAAAGAAGATGGGTAAAAACACCAAACTAATGATAATCGTGGCATAAACCACTGAACTTCGAATTTCAAGCACCGCATCAAAAACCACTTGCATGGTGGGTAAAGGATGAGCTTCTTGGCGATTAATCCGTAAGCGGTGCACCACGTTTTCCACCGTAATGATGCCGTCATCGACTACTTCTCCAATGGCAATGGCCATACCACCTAAGGTCATAGAATTGATGCCAATACCAAAATAATGAAGCACTAAAATACCCACTACGAACGAAACGGGCATCGAAAGGAACGTAATAAACGAAGCACGCCAATTCATCAAAAAAACAAAAAGAACCGCAATAACAATCACAGCCCCTTCAAGCAAAGCTCGAGTTAAATTGCGAATGGCAGATTCAATAAAGCTGGCTTGGCGAAACACATTGGTCATTAAAGTCACATCGTGAGGCAAGGACTTTTTAATTTCCGCAAGTGCTTTTTCAACTTTCGCTGTGGTTGTGACCGTATCAGCCCCATACGCTTTAGAAATTGTCCCAATCACCGCATTTTGGATATTATAGGCTCCATCACCTCGCTTAATTTCACCACCAAAAGCAACGTTTGCCACATTATTCACGGTAATAGGCACCCCATTACGAACCACAATCAATGTTTTTTCGATGTCTTCAAGCGTCTTAATGCGCCCAACGGTACTCACAACGAATTCGGTTCCTGCCTGGTGAACAAAGGCACCAGGTACGTTTTGATTCGCCGAAGTCAGCGCTTGTCGCACATCTTCCACCGAGATTCGATAAGCAAGCATACGCTCAGGAATGAGGCGCACCTGGTATTGCTTGACCTCACCACCCAGGGAGACTACAGAAGCCACACCACCTAATGCCAGAATCCTGGGGCGAACCGTCCAATCCGAAATGGTGCGCAACGTTTCAGGACTTTCTGTGCGGCTAACCAACGCGTATTTGACCAACCATCCCACGGCAGACGTAACCGGTAACATAATGGGTGACTCAACGCCAGGAGGGAGGCGATTGACGACTTGTTGAATGCGTTCATTAACTAACTGGCGATTACGATAGATGTCAGTTTGGTCGTCAAACACCACTGTGATGGTGGACAGCCCCACAGACGTTTTAGAGCGCACACTAACTACCCCTGGTGTGCCATTAATCGCACTTTCCAAAGGATAGGTAATTAATGTTTCCACATCCTGCGTGGCCATGCCAGGCGCTTGCGTTTGCACCACCACTTGCGGTGGGGCAAATTCGGGAAATACATCCACTGGCATTTGTTTTAAGGTATAACCACCCAGCAAACAAAGAATAATCGTTAAGGCCAAAATCAAGGGACGATTATGTAACGACCAGGCAATTAAGTGCGTAAACATTTAGTGGGGCTCCTCTTGGTCTGAATGAGGCTTACTACTCCCACTCAACCACAAAGTATAAAGTTCACGTTGTCCTTGCGTCACAACAAGGTCGCCAGGAACTAGCCCGTCTTTAATTTCTGAATACTCATCATCCACGGCACCCATTTGAACAACGACGCGATCATAAATATCCTTATTTTGCACAAAAACAAACGACTCGTTATCTGCCTGCAACACGGCCGCATTGGGTACGGCAAGTGCTGCTTCATTATGCGCTAAAATGACGTTGGCGCGTACAAACATTCCGGGCTTTAGGAGTTTCTCTTCATTATCCAAGGTGATGCGCACATTCACGGTACGAGTTAATGGATCAAGATTGGGTTCAATTAAAGTCACTTGGCCTGGAAAAGTTCGCTTGGGGTAACTTAGGGCATGAATATTCACTTCTTGCCCTACCTTAATCTTATCTAAATCTTCTTCATACACTTGAGCGATGACTAACAGTTTGTCGCGATTGCTGATGTGAAAAAGAACGGTGTTCGGTTCAACGGCTTGACCTAAGTTAATGTTCCTGGCATCAATGATGCCCGCAATGGGTGCCGTGACCGCAACACTCGGTGGAGGATTACCCACTAATCTTGATTGCACTGTGGCTAAGCGTTGTCCTGCCTTGACATTATCTCCTAAATTCACATCAATGGCCGTCACACTTCCGCTAATCCGAATGCTCACATCCGCTTGCGCATCAGGTAACAATTGAACTTGGCCATTCAAACCCAGTATTTGTGCCATAGGACGATTGGTTGCTTCCACCACCTTGATGTCAAGCATTTTAGTTTGTGCTGGTGTTAAATGAACTGGGCCTTTAGCTCCTCCCTCACTCACTTCAATTTCTTCTCCATGGGCAAAGCACCATTGAATAGGAAAGAGTAGACTAAGAAACAGACTAATTAATGCCATCCTTCTCATTCGCTGACACCATCTCATTTACTATCCCCATTCCTTTGATACGCTAAATAAGGGCAAAACCCATTGGTTTTACCAGGACCAATAGCTGTACATAAAGCCACATACACTTGCAAATACTTTTCTAACGTGTTGAGATAAGTCGTTTGTAAATCATTTTGTTGTTTTTGTACTTGCAGCACATTCAAAAAAGAAATTTGTCCATTCTCATAAGAGTCACGAGCCAGTGTGACATTCTCAACGGCTAATTTCAGAGAAACCTGTTGCGTTTCCCTAAGACTCATTTGCAGCGCTTTTAATTGCCCATAGTTACTGGTTACTTCCGTCTCAATACTTAAATTCAAAGCACGCAAGGCCATTATTGCCTGAGTCCCTGTGTGACTTGCTTCTAAAATTCGCCCCTGATTACGATTGAAAAGAGGAAGAGGCACGGAAAGAGTCACACCCAAAGTCCTATCGGCAGGTTGAGGTGGGCCCTCTTCGACCACAATTTTATCTTGTTGTACCCCAAGCCCTACCGTCCAATCAGCAAAACGCTCGGATTTGGCCAAACGGCGATCGGCATTGGCGCGTTCAATCGATAATACGATGGATTGACGGTCCGGACGATTTTTAAGCGCTAGGGCTTTTAAACGGGGTAATTTAAGGAGCGTTCTCTCAGCGATAAAATCCATCTTAAGGGATAAGGGTGAATTGGCTTCTCGCCCCATCAATTGATTCAGTAGGGCATATTGGCTAATGCGAAGACTATGCAACAGGTGCTTTTCTTGCCCGATACGCAAATACTCAATGCGTGCGGCATTCTCGTCCAGCTTTGAAATTTCAGCCGCGTGATAACGGTTATGAATCACATCAACGAGCTCTTGGTTTATCCGTAATAAGTAATTCACCTGTTGCGTGCGACGCTCAGTAATCATCGCGGCATAAAATGCATTTGCTACTTTGGCGCTTAATTGGCGCTCTGCTTCCCTGATTTCTGCCATGGCTTTCAATACATCTAAGTTCGCCACTGTCTTTTGCTTTGCAATACGCCCAGAAATAGGAAATGCTTGATTAAACCCAGCACTTCGTGAATATTCCCCTTCATCATTAAATAAGCGATCGTCGTTGTTGGAAAGGTTGAGACTTGGATTGGGCCAAAGGCCAGCTTGTAGCAAACGGGCCTTGGCAATAGCCACATTATAACGAGCGGCTTTTAAATCCTTGTTGTTTGCAAAAGCCATTTGAGTTATTTCCTGAAGAGTCCATGCCTTCCCCGCTGTTGCCAAAGAGGCATACAGCAACAGAAGAACGACCCTATAAGAAAACCGCCAAGCACGATGATATTCCATAAACAATGGCTCAAAGAGGTCTATCTATTGTTTTATCTTGCATCGGTAGGCTCGACCTACCATCCAATGGTCTGCCACGAAATCATTTTTGGGATTGCCTTCATAAGTTTGCTGATGTTGACTCACCAAAACCGTATTAGCACCTAATAACGCCGCTTCATTTCTTAGGATATTCCGTTCATCCTTGATCAAATGTTCGTGTGATTGATAGGATTGGCTCATGCCATTGCGATCATAAGCTCTGACTCCCCCTAAAAAAGTACAGTCTTTTGAGATCTGACCCGACTGAAGAATGGTTACTTTTTCTCCTTCAGGAGTTAACTTGGCCTTATAGGAACAACCCACTAGAAGTGAGGGAATTATCACTAAGAGAGTGCGTTTCATCAGATTATGAGCCATAAATTAATCCCTTCTTTTTATTATTTTATTTTCTAGTATCTCCCACCCAATGCCATTAAACAATGGGTTGTAAAATAATAGATTATGTCATATAGATATGAGTACGCATGCCTTGGTCAATCTCTCATCCCACCCTGAGCTTCACAAATGGCTCGTTACCTACCTCCTCAAACGTTGTTCACCCATGATAACTCCGCTATATACACCGGCCAAGACCTTGATTTTCACCAAATTGGAAAATATCAATTGGCCTTATTAAAATGAGGCTATGTTGGAAGAGTCTTCCGTTTTTATCAAATCCCAATGCAATCTTTGCAACTCCATCTTTTAGGTTCCTTTTCTATTAGTGTCGTGAAAAACAACTACGATCCTTTTAAAATTATCATTGTATGGAGTAGNANGAAGGGAGGAGATATTGGTTTCTGATGCAATTTCATATTTTAATGATATTTTTATTATAAACTTTGTCTCTCGGGATTAAATTATTCTGAACAGCAATCCACTATATAATAAGAGAGATAAGCCTCTGTGCTTATGGAGAAGCCATTGAGTGACAAAAGGTATAAAAAGGAACGAGTAACTATAAGGGAAATTTTCCTAATTTTTCTTAAACTGGGATGCATCAGTTTTGGAGGCCCCATAGCGCATCTTGGCTATTTTCGTGAGGAGTTTGTGGATCGTTTAAAATGGCTGAGCAACCATGCCTATACTGATTTGGTCGCATTATGCCAATTTTTGCCAGGGCCAGCGAGTAGTCAAGTGGGTATTGCACTTGGACTGTCAAAAGGAGGGGTTCGTGGTGCAATCGCTGCCTGGCTTGGATTTACTTTACCCTCTGCTTTGCTAATGGTGATATTTGGCCTTGCTCTTATCAAGATAGGTATCCATGATAATCCTCTCTGGATTCATGGATTGAAAGTAGTTGCTGTAGCGGTTGTTGCTCAAGCACTTTGGGGCATGAGCGTTTCTTTATGTCCTGACAAAACAAGAGCAAGTCTTGCACTATTGGCTTGTATCGGTTCAAGCATTATCCCTTATGCCAGTGGACAAATAGCGATGATAATGCTTGGCGGTCTTTTTGGTTTGTTTTTTCTTTCGCCCGAAAAATCACTCCCTACCAGTGAGCCGAACATTCATCTCAGTAGACGTACGGGGATTATTGTGTTGCTTACTTTTTTTATTTTGCTCACTCTATTACCGCTTTTGTCTTTTTACATTGCAAATTATCCTTTGCAATTATTCGATGCTTTTTATCGCGCCGGTTCTTTGGTCTTTGGTGGAGGACATGTAGTTTTACCTCTATTACAAGCTAAGGTTGTTCCAAATGGTTGGGTCGATAATTCTCTTTTTCTTGCAGGATATGGCGTGGCACAAGCATTACCTGGCCCTCTTTTTACTTTCGCCGCTTTTCTTGGCGCTGTATCGACAAATTCTCCAAATGGATGGCTTGGTGCGGGCATTGCCTTGGTTGCTATTTTTTTACCTTCGTTTTTATTGATTATTGGAGCCTTACCTTTATGGGCAAATCTGCGTCAACATCCTTCCATGCAAAGAGCTATGCTGGGAATAAACGCATCAGTGGTAGGTTTGTTATTAACCGCATTTTACCAACCTGTTTGGATCAGTGCGATTTTTTCGTTGAATGATTATTTGTTAGCAATGACTGCTTTCCTTTTATTGCAATTTTGGCGTGTTCCAGCATGGATTATTGTCCTTTTTTGCGCGCTCGCGACAGGCTTAGGCTGGCATTGAACTAAAGTTCATAGATATCATTATTGCCCCAAACCATAGGCCTGGCAGTGGTTTTGGTACTTGTGCATTTAGAGTGAAGTATTAAAATCTGACCCTCTTGATAAATACCCAGATACTGCTTTTTTCGGTGCAATCAATATGCGCATGAGTGAAGAGGATTTTGCAAGATGGAAATACGTCATCGATAATGCTCTTGAATTTGTCCCCTTCAAAAAATTTGAGCATTTAAATCTTCCGGATGAGCAAAGACTAGAATTGGAGCAACTTTTTCAGGAACGCCAAGGAAAGCAAAATATTCCCCGCTAAATAAGCAGATTAAGGCCTCCTGGCGCTGACAGCCACATAGCAGAGATCGCCATGGGGGCTGTTATTTGATTAAACGCGTTGTGGTGACAGAGGCGACTGGACGATTAGCGGCTGGCTTAGATTATCTAGCGACTGCTCGAGGTCACGAGTTCTCTCTTCATCAATGACCGATATGGCCGTCAAATCATCGCCAGGCTCATCGCACACGCCAGTACACCACGCCGCCGCCCCCCAGCCTTCGCGCAATATCGCAAATGAAAAACCCAGTCCAGAATCTACCGAGAAAGATCCGGGGGAAAACCACAAATCACTACTATTCGTTCCCCAGGTATAAAATGTGAGCGCACGTTTTAGGTTATTCGGATTAGATACATCCAGCAAAGCGTTATCCTCAATTATGTCCCGAAAAGAGCGTTCAGGATGACAGTATTCTTGGGCAATATGCGCAGGGACTTCCCGCTGGGCGCGCCCGACTTCTTCTATCCAGATTTTATCAAGCATTTCCCAATCAGCCCCAGATTTATTTGGGTTATTATTATACTCCTCCACATAATGCTGTAATGCTTTTTTTAATGGCGTGAGGTCAAAATGGGCTTCCCAGTGGTCTAGGATCTGCCCCTGTTTATCTTGG
>NZ_JNCF01000145.1 GCF_000770585.1 Legionella norrlandica
GGGGCATTTGAACTTAAGGTCACGGTACTGACGTCGGCATCGTCAGTGACCGTCGTATTCACCGTGCCGGACGTGGCTAAATCTTCGTAATTACCGCCGCTGACATTGTTGATGCTCACACTCAAACTGTCGTCGGATTGCACATAGGGATCGTCAGCCCGAACCGTGTAATCCACGCTGCCCGTCGTTTGACCAACCGGATGGTAATCGTTTGCCCATTCGTTAACGTCACCACCAAATCACTGCCCGTCACAGGATTAGACACGGTCGCAGTATAGGTGATGGTGTTGCCCTCAATGACGCTGGCCGGGGCATTTGAACTTAAGGT
>NZ_JNCF01000082.1 GCF_000770585.1 Legionella norrlandica
GGACTCAACGAACATACCTTTTTGAAGATTTTTTACAGCAATCTTTAAAGACAAGTTAAGCTCCTATCTCATAAAGGTTTTCTATGTAGTTATTGTAGATTGTAGCATAAAACCATGTTGGTAAATTTTTGCCCTTCTCTTTGAGGCATTATTTTTGTTTACAGCACACCGCTTAATTAGGCAATGTCCCTGAAGTTTTTTTAGACAAGTTTTAATTTTGAATTGAGCACAGATTTTTCAATTTTACTTCGATCTTACCCCCTCTCCCGTGCTATGAGCTTTGATAGTATGGTGATGCTTTTTGCGGGAGAAGATCGCAAATCTATTTTAAAATTATACAAAGAATTAAATTCGTTCTTAGAATTACATAGATAAGCATAATCTACTAAACTATAACTTAGTAATTCTATTTAAAATGAGGCTAATAATATGTATAAGAATATTTTATTTGCGACAGATTTATTAAATGAGCATAGTCATCTTGTTGAAAAAGCAGCAAATATTGCCAAACAATTCAATGCGAAATTATATCTATTGCACGTAATAGAATTACCAACGAGTATATTTATAGCACAAGGATTGGGTTTTACTGAATTATCCAATCCCTCAAAAGAAGATGCTCAGACGGTATTATCTTTGATAGGAGAAAATTTACAAATACCTCCTGAACAACAATTTGTAGAAATTGGCTCAGTGAAAGAACAGATACTAAACAAAGCAAAGGATTTGGATTGCCAACTAATTATTATAGGCTCGCATGCTAGCACAGGATTGCCTTCTATTTTGGGTAGTACGGCTCATGCAGTAGTAAATCATTCTGCTTGCGACGTATTAACACTAAGAGTAGAGTAAAATAAGCCTGCCTTAAAAAATAGGTTTCCAATCTCTTTATTTCCCTAAGAGGGTTTGAATGGGAGTTGAGGTTGCAAAAAAAATTTACTTCTTCTTGCTTTTCACCCATTGCATGAGTCGCTTTTTCTTATTCACTTGTCTTTGGGATAGTTTATTTTTTTTATTGGCAAAAGGATTGTGCCCTCCTTTAAATTCAAGTTTTAAAGGTGTGCCAACTAATCCCAAATGCTTAATGAATTCATTATTTAAATAACGTTTATAACTTTCAGGCAAAGCATCAAGCTGATTTCCATGAATCACCACTACTGGAGGATTATGCCCACCCAGGTGGCATAACGTAGTTTAATTCGCCGACCATTAACATAAGGTGGTGTATGTCTAGCACTGATATCTTGTAATAACCTAGTCAATCTAGGAGTGGAAAAAGATTGTATTGCTGAGTGGTATGCTTCATTAATATCTTTAAATAAGCCGCCTACACCGCTGCCATGTAATGCGGAAATAAAACGGATTTTCGCAAAATTAGCAAAATGTAATCTTCTTGAGAGTTCAGACTTTACATTTTCTTTATGATCTTCTTCTAACCCGTCCCATTTATTTACAGCAATAACTAATGCCTTACCGGATTCAATAATAAACCCAAGCAAATTCATATCCTGATCAGTAATACCTTCTTTAGCATCAATGAGTAACAAGCACACATGTGCTTCTTTTATAGCCTGCAAGGTTTTAATGACAGAAAATTTCTCAATTTTTTCATCAACCCGTGACTTTCGTCTGACTCCTGCAGTATCAATGAGGATATATTGCTTATCTTCTCTGATGAAAGGAATTGAAATGCTATCTCTCGTTGTTCCAGGCATATCATAGACTACAACCCTTTCTTCACCCAATATTCTATTAATCAAAGTTGACTTTCCAACGTTTGGTCGTCCTGCAAAAGCGATTTTGATTACATTTTCAGTAATTGGTTCATGTGTATCAGGATTAAATGGAGCCAGAATTTTGTCAAGTAATGCATTAACACCGCCGCCATGAGAGGCCGATATTGGATGACTATCTATAATTCCTAATGATTGAAAATCAGCACTAGCCAGATCTTCATTCAAGCCATCTGTCTTATTAACAACCAAGTAGATTTTCTTATTTAATTTTCTTAATGTTTGCGCTATTTGCTCATCTATACCAGTCAAACCGGATCGACCATCAACTAAAAAGAGGATCACATCCGCTTCGTTTAAAGCTATTTGGGATTGCTTTGACATCAACGTGTCAACTTCAATGTCGTCAACTCCTATACCACCTGTATCGACCACGATAAAGGTCTTATTCTCATATTGAGCTTGCCCATATTGTCTATCACGTGTCAAGCCTGGGAAATCAGCTACTAACGCATCTTGTGTCTTGGTAAGTCTATTAAATAAAGTAGACTTACCAACATTAGGGCGCCCAACTAAGGCAATCACCGGAATCATATCACTAACTCACTGCAAGTTGATTGAGCATTCCATTGTCGGTTAACACATACATTTTTTTACCTGACACACTTGGTGCTACTGCTACCCCACCTGATAATTGAGAACGTCCCATTAATTCACCGGTTTGAGTTGATATAATATGCAAGTAACCTGTCTTATCACCAACTGCTAAATCGTCGCCGACTAATACAGGAGCAGTAAGTCCTCTTGCTTTTAAGGCAGTTTGTTTCCAGTTTACTTGACCTGTCTGACTATTTAAAGACCATAGCACGTCATTGCTGTCCGTAAAATATAGGCTGTTGTGGCTTAATAGCATGTTTTTATAAACAGAGGCAGGCTTTCTCCATATAAACTGGCCATCAGAAAGCGATAATGCTCCGACATATCCTTGATAACTTGCCAAATAAGCAATGTTATTACTTATAATAGGATCTGAGTCAATATCCACCAGACGATCCACATCACTTGCACCTATCCCATAAGCGATACTTCTTTGCCAAATTAGCCGTCCAGTCTGCAACTCCAAAGCATCTAATTTACCATCCGAAAAACCTATCAGAACCAAGTTATCCACTATAATTGGAGAGGAGCTGGCTTTTAATACTAAACTTGGAGAACCATGATCTGCAACCCAAAGTTGTTTGCCATTTACAGCATCAATTGCATAAACTTTGCCATCAATAGTCTTTGCAATAACTTTTTGATGAGATATAGCTGGAGGGGCTAAAACTTCTGCTGATACCTTGTTTTGCCAGATTTCTTTACCGTCGGCTTGATTTAGTAATACCAGTGAGGAGGTGCTGGTTCCTACAACTATAAAACCATCTGCTACTGTTGGACCACTTACTATATTACTTTTTAATAATGTAGACCATTTTATCTGTCCATCTTTCTTACCTACTGCTTGCACTAATCCGCTTGCGTCAGCAGTATAGACGATATCGCCGCGTATTACTGGTCTAAGATTTAAATACTCGTGACCTTTGTGAGTTTTACCAACTGGTGTTGCCCAATTTTGTGCTATTTTGACTTTGGTTTGAATGTCCTTTAATTCTTTTGGTTGAGGAGTATTATCCTTACCTAACATGTAGTCATCTATACGGTTACAACCTTGAATCAAAGTAAAAAGCACTAAAATAAATATTCTCATTTTCATAAGCTAAAAAACCTTCATTAATAAAATTATGCTGCTTTTATCTTTTTATCATCAGTAATCATAGATTGAGTCTTAATAGCCAACTCATTCGTTTTCATCTCTAAAAACAAATTCCCCATTCCATTGGTTCGGACCTCATCTATAGCGAGCCTATAGGCATTAATTGCATCTTGATATTGGCCCTTGGCGCTATAAATATCTCCTTTCAATTCATTAATTACTGGGAGGTAAGTCTTGTCTTCAATGACGCTTAACTCATTCAATGCATTAGTATAAGCTTTATCCGCAGCTAATAAACGGGCGATACGTATTTTAGCTACTTGTCTTAAGGGGGTCATTTTACTTTCGGTAACAACTGCCTGTAGTTCATTCCTTGCTTCTTCCAGTTTATTTTTGGCAACATAAACTTTTGCAAGCGTCATATGTGCCACATCAGCATATATTGTGTTTTTGTAGTCCTTGATTAACTCATTGGCATAAGCTCGAACTGATTTTATATTCTGATTAGAAAAGGCAATCATCATATTCTCATAAGCTATAGAAGCTTGTTGTTTAATTTTATCCTGGTGCCAATTTATGTATCGGTACCCGGCAATACAAAGAAGAATTAGTGATAAAAGAATGGTTACCATATTACCATATCGTTTCCACCATTTTTTAATAACTTCTAATTGTTCTTCTTCTGTCATGTAAACAGACATAATACTCTCTCCTGCCCTCAAGATAGATAATCTTGTAAAAACTGATTTACTTTAGTCATGGATATAGACATTTGTTCTTTTTCATCTCTTAAATCTTTGATACTGACGCATTCCTTAGCAATTTCATCTTCTCCCAAAATCAAAGCCAAACGTGCTCCGCTTTTATCCGCTTTTTTAAATTGACTTTTAAAACTTCCTCCAGAAGTATTAGTAATAATTTCAATGGATGGGTGCGCATTACGAATTGACTCGGCCATAACAAGGCCTTTCAATATTGCTTCTTCGCTAGTAGCAATAATAAATACAGATTGTAAGTTTTTCTTTGTGTTCAATAATCCCAAAGTTTCCATTAAAAGATATATTCTTTCCATGCCTAACGCAAAGCCAATAGCAGGAGTAGGTGTCCCACCAAGAAATTCTATTAGCATATCATATCTACCACCCGCACAGATGGTGGCTTGGCTGCCAAGTTGATCGGTTACCCACTCAAAAACCGTTTGTCCATAATAATCTAATCCTCTCACTAAAACAGGATTAATAGTATAGGGAATACCAAGAGTTTCTAATCCAGCGCAAAATGATTGAAAATGTTCTCGGCTTTCATCTCCCAATAGATTAATTAACTTAGGAGCATTATCAATGAGCTGTTTTAAAGCTGGATTCTTACTATCAAGAATACGTAAAGGATTCCTATCCAATCGTTTCTTGCTGTCCTCATCAAGCATATCAAAATGATCGCGTAGATACTCTACCAGAACAGAGCGGTATCTTTGACGCTCAGACAACTCGCCCAATGTATTTATCTGCAATTGAACAGAATGAACAAAACCAAGCTCCTTCCATAATCTGTAGCAAATGGAAATCAATTCCAGCTCAATAACTGTTCCAGCAATTCCAAGCGCCTCAACTCCAAATTGATTAAATTGACGATACCTACCCTTTTGAGGGCGCTCATGACGAAACATAGGACCTAAATACCACAATTTTTGTTGCTGGTTATGTAATAAACCATGTTCTATACAAGCACGAACGCATCCTGCCGTACCTTCTGGCCTAAGAGTAATGCTGTCACCGTTCAAATCATTGAAAGTATACATCTCTTTTTCAACGATATCAGTAATTTCACCAATTGTTCGTTTAAACAACTGGGTGCTCTCAATAATTGGAAACCGTATTTCATTATAACCGTATCGTGAAAGACAATTTATAAAAGTTTGTTCTATAAAGCGCCATCCAGAGGTGCTATCAGGCAAAATATCATTCATTCCTCGGATTGCTTGAATCTTCTCAGCCACCGCGTTTCTCCAAAGGTGTCATTTGTGTATTGCTATTACTAGGCATCAATAACGACTCCATTTTTGACAAATCAGTCAATTTAATTTCAGAATTACTTTCGTGTATTGATAAATTGACGGCATGTTCTTTGGGTGTGTATACAGCTTGACTATCCCTATTCTTCTGCCACCAGACACCAACAGCAACTAATACCCCAATTGCAAATAATATTGTGAACCATTTTATAAAATGCTCTGCATTATGCGACTCTTTTTTGCTTTGCCATAGAGCACGCTCTGGCTTTTTTTCAAAGGAATATCGTGCATTAAAAACAGCCAAAAACGGCTCTGGTGGAATTCCTAATAGTTTTGAGTAAGCACGCAAGTACCCTTTTACAAAAACTGGTTCAGGTAATAAATTAAAATCACCTGCTTCAATTAACTCAATGATATGAGTTCGTAAGTGAAGCTTGCTAGCAACATACTCAACAGAGTATCCTCTCTGCTGCCGAATAACGGCTAGTTCATGACCAGGATTGATAATTTCATTGTTGTTTGTTTCATCCATTGGTGCTGTCATATTCATCATTTACTCCACTAATATTACCAGTTGGCTGCATTTTGCCTAAATTGCTTTCATATTCTGCCGCCAGACTATATTGATCTGTTTTATTAGCTATATCTTTTGCTAATGCAAGAAGCACTTTGTCATTTAATACCAAATCAGGATGCTTTTGAAGCAGATCGAGAGCTTCCTTGTCATGCTCCATTTTACTTTGTAATTTTACTAATTCATATAGCGACTCTTTACGTGATGGATCCTGATTCAAGGCTTTTGTAAAGTACAACATCGCTTTTTCATCATCAGGAACTGCCATAGCACACAACCCTGCATTTTCGTAGGCTCCTGAAGTATTAACATAGTTTTGATCTTTAACAGCTTTTAAAAAATAAATTTCGGCATTTTTATAATCTCCCTGTCGGCATAGGAATGCACCATAGTTATTGAGTTGTGCACCATCGTTTCCCGACAACAATATAGCCTTGTGATAATATAATTTTGCTTGATCCAATTCTTTGGTTTGTTCAAAATAATAGCTAACGCAGCATTCACATCCGGGGATTCTGGCTGTTGTTCAAGGGCTGTTAGGAGTTTCTTTTTTGCTCTTGGCCTATCTCCCTGCTTTAAATACCCTAATCCTAATTGCATGTTAAAGGTGGCAGCTCGGCTAAGGTCTATTTTTTTATTACTACTCTGTTCCGTGTCTTCTGAATGTTGACATGCTTGGACTAGCAAACACATCAAAATCAATAAATATCTCAAGCCTTTTAGCACAATTTACCACATTAGGTTAGAAATGATTTTGCATTATAACCACTTATGTCCAAATTAAAAATGATTTGTCGCTATTTAATATGGGTTCAGTATAAGAAAATAAACTTTTCGTGGGCGATTGTAACTCATAATTAATCTAAAGAAACACTTATATCACTTGGCTTATTATTCTTGGGAATGAAATGCAACTTTTGCCATCGCTGGGATCTACTGGTTTTGTCTTTTACTTCACCGGCAAGTTGACCGCATGCTGCATCAATATCATCTCCCCGTGTTTTGCGTGTAATGGTATTAATACCATGCTTCATTAGCTTTTCTCTAAATGCATCGATAGTCTCTTGAGATGATCGCTCATACTGTGTTAATGGAAAAGGGTTAAATGGAATTAAGTTAACCTTTGCAGGCACATTCTGCAGTAATTTAATTAACTGATTAGCATGCTCTGGCTGATCGTTGACACCTTTTAGCATGACGTATTCGAATGTGACCTTTCTTCTTGGTTCGTCTTTAAAATATTGTTTACATAAAGACATTAATTGAGCAAGTGGATATTTTTTATTAATTGGTACCAATACATTACGTAATTCATCCGTTGGAGCATGTAATGACACTGCTAAAGCAACTGGACTTGCTTCACGCAATCGTTCCATTTCTGGTAACACGCCAGAAGTGCTTAGGGTAACACGTCGTTTCGATAGTCCGTAAGCAAAGTCATCCATCATGATATTCATTGCAGAAACTACATTGTCAAAATTTAATAGAGGCTCGCCCATGCCCATCATAACAACATTGGTTATGCGTTTGTCGTGAGTTCCTTGTGTAAAAGATAACTCTCTAGCGGCTAACCATACTTGCCCAATAATTTCTGCTGTTGATAAGTTCCTGTTAAAACCCTGTTTTGCCGTTGAACAAAATGAACAATTTAGTGCACAACCAACTTGTGATGATACGCAAAGTGTTCCGCGATTTGACTCTGGAATAAATACTGTTTCAATACAATTTCCGCAGTCTAATTTTAATAGCCATTTATGTGTGCCATCCATGGACTTTTGACAGGCAACTATCTCTGGTAATCCGACATAGGCTAATAGGGAAAGCTTTTCTCTTAAAGTTTTCCCTAAATTCGTCATTTGAGCGAAATCACTGAGGCCAATCTGATGAATCCATTGGAATAATTGTTGAGCTCTAAAAGGCTTTTCACCCCATGTCATCAACAGTTCTCGTAATTGTGAGTAATTGTAATTTAATAGATTCACTCTTTGTTGGCTCATTATCACCCCAAACTGCCTTTATCTATCACATAGTTCATGTGGTTCAAAGAAAAATGCTATTTCACGAGCAGCGTTTTCTAGACTATCCGATCCGTGCACAGCATTCGCATCTATACTTTCAGCAAAATCAGCACGGATGGTACCTGGTGCTGCCTCTTTAGGATTGGTAGCGCCCATAATTTCTCTATTTTTAATTACTGCATTCTCTCCTTTTAATACTTGAATCATCACTGGCCCAGAAATCATAAACTCAACTAAATCGTTAAAAAAGGGGCGAGAACGATGAATATCATAAAAATTTTCAGCTTGTTCACGTGAGAGTTGCATCATTTTGGCAGCAACAATATTCAATCCAGCATTTTCAAAACGGGTATAAATTTGGCCTATTACAGATTTTGCTACAGCATCAGGTTTAATAATTGATAAAGTAAATTCTTTTGCCATCATGCACTCCAAAGAGGTTAAGTTAAAAATGCATTATTATACACGAAATACCGCTTATGTGACTAATAAAAATTCATCTATTCTTTTCTTTTGATACAAATAGACTGGGTCTAAGATCGTTATAGTACTATCACTTACCCTCTTCATTCGCGGCTTGTCTTAAGAATTGAGATGATCTTGCAAACATCAGTTGACCTAATAGAAACCCAGAGTACATAAATTGACCTAAATTTTTTCGCCAATCGTTTTATCAAAATATAAAGACTCTCTATTAATCGAATCTTGCTCTGAGTCAATTTTGTACTCAGGTAATAATTTAATTAGTTCAGTAATACGGAGTATCGCTTCATAAAATTGAGTTCTAAATGATTTTGCTTGTTGCCCCATTGTATTAGTTCGCTCAATAAAATCATCAAGATTTGTATCCAACAATTCAATAATTTGAAAGAGCTCGCTTAGATTCGTTAATAATGTCTTTTTGAATTCCTCTGTGGATGCAACATTTAATAATCGATTTAATTTGTCAATAAATTGGTATTGATCACTTTGAGATGGTGATTTAACAAGAGCACTAGATATTAATGCCTTATTTAATGTTTTTCGTATTGAGCTCTTTTTAATATCTGGGTTAATATTTTTATACATGGCATTTAATTTGGAGAGAGCTATTTCCAATTTTGCGTTCCAATCATGCCCTATTTTCATCAATTTTGCTTGGCTTGAGGCAATTAAACTATCTTGCTCCAACTCTAACGCATGAAATTCTTCACCTAATTGCACTAACTGCTGTCTTTCATTTTCTAACGACTCTCGAGTTCCAGCCCCTTGAGTGCCTGGTTCTTTGCTGCTTTCGCCTGATAACAAATAGTCAATGAATAATTTTTGTGCATAGATATGATAATCACTCGCTTGCTGAAGAACTATTCCGTTAAGAACATTTTTTAAAGGGACTTGTAATAGATGGCGGTAAAAGCTAAATGGAGTATTAATAGCCTCTAATAGCTCATCATGTGATAGTACTATGCTATATTTTTCCAATATTCGTTCAGCAGTAATTACTCCATAAGTAGAAAACCATTGGTTCAATTCAGCATCTTTTTGCATGTCGTCCATTTTTTATCCAATTTAAAATCTTTGAAGTATGTGATATAAGGGCTATTTATTTAAATAGTATAGTGTATTTACCATGTTAAAACGATTAGATAATGATTTACAAATATTAAATGACTTCCTTCGAGTTAAAACCCCCAAACCATGGCTGTCATATGCTGCTCAACAAATCCCTCTTTTATTACTTGATCATGCTCATTGTGAGAGAAAGGCAGCAGGCACCGCAATTAACTTTATAAGTAAATATCCAGAAAAATCAGAGCTGATTAAAGTCATGGCACCATTAGCAAGAGAAGAATTACTGCATTTTGAAAAAGTCATTGATATTATGAAGCAAAAGGGAATTGCCTATGCCCCCTTGCAACCATCAAATTATGCTTCAAATTTACATAAACATGTTACCAATAAAGACAGCATTGAACGATTGTGTGACCAATTAATTATTGGCGCTATCATTGAGGCTCGTTCTTGCGAACGTTTTAATGAGATAATACCCTACATAGAAGATCGCGAACTAGCTAGGTTTTATAAATCTCTAGTCAAATCGGAATGCCGACATTTTGAAGAATATATGAATTTGACTAGATTTTATGGAGGAGAGATTGATGCACGTATATCAGAATTCTTAGAAATAGAAAATGATTTTATTATATCAAAGGATACGGTATTTCGCTTCCATAGCGGTCTCCCACCATCTGCTTAGATGAATAATTAAAGCAGTCTCTATATTCAAGCCCTGGATTGTATGAAAAGCTGAGTCCTGGGGTGTGACCTCGCATTAATGTAAGAATATTTCTGAGCACTCTCTTTCTATGGCCAATTTAAAACCACTCAAATCTTTTATATTCAATTAATTCATATATAATTCCTTCT
>NZ_JNCF01000103.1 GCF_000770585.1 Legionella norrlandica
ATTATTAAGAATGCCATTTTACAACAACAAGCTGAGCTCACCAGGCTCATGTCACAATCGGATATGACAGAAGATCAAATTGATGCATTTCGTGAATGTATCAAAGCATTAAATGGCGTCTCACCTTTTATTTCTGGTAGTAACAATGACTTACATGAAAAATACGGGAAAGTGTTTGGCAAGGTACAGAAAGAACACTTTGTTAAAAACTTAGAGCAATCGTTTGAAGAAAAATTAAATACCATTTTCGATTTGGTTAATCGAGCAAGAGAAAGAATGGAACTTCCTTCTGTTGCTGAAAGTGATAGGGGGCCTTATCGTGAGATGGAAAAAAGAATCATCCAAAAGCGGGCAGCTCAATTAAGTGACGAATTTATTCTTCCTTCTCATACCGGCAGCGCATTGACGGAAGCTCATTCTGAAACAGAAAGCCAATCAGAGAGCCAATCTCAAAGTCAAAGCCAAACCCAAACGCATTCCTTCTCTGAGGTCGCTAATGAAGAGGTGGTTGTTGATGCGCAATTAAGAAAGCATGACATGGTATTTGAGCCTGTCTCTATCGGTTATTTATCTCAGAATAAAGAAATAGAAGTATTGCCTCTCGCGAGCCAAACGGCGCATATGCACCATTTATTTAATGAGCAGGATCCTGTTCGCTGTAGCCCCGCTTACAAGGAAGAAGAACGTTTGGCTTTGAAGGATGAGCAACCGTTACCTCCTGTGCATTATTTTCTGGCTCGAGAAGAGGGTAACCCCCAAGTTATTTTGATTAATCAGGATGAGGCTAACTTATTTAAAGCATCTCCTGTTTCTCCCTGGAGTTTATACGATATCCGATTAAAGAAATCCGATACGATCGCTCCCATTGCAGGGCCGGCAATTGCGTCTTTAAAAGATACTCTTTTGAAAAAACTGTGTTTTTCAGCGTTCCGATATCAAGTGGCGGGAACTGATGTAGGATCATTAGCCAAGTCTTTTGATGGAGTTTATACTCTGGGACAACTTCAACCCTCCTTGAGTATGGAGTTTACGGAGTCTAAAAATATTTCTGAAAAAGATGTCATTTTTACTTTACCACAATGGGGTTTTTACGGAGAAAAGCAACAAGATATTCCACTTAAAATTGAACAAACTAAAATACAATTTAATAACAAGTATGAAAAGAGAGGCGTTACTATTTCAGTTGGTGAAGGGCAAGAAGGCAAATCAGAGGTATATATTTCTTCTAAATTAAATAAACGCATTTTGGGTGAGGGAGAAAGCTCTGAACGTCCAAAACTTAAGAAAATAGCTGGGCAGATTCAAAAAGAATATGGCGCTGCTATGACAGAAAGAAAAGAATTAAGAGAAGGTTTAAGGAGAGTCAAGGCAGAAAAGAAAGAGGTGATTGAAAAATATGATCAGATAATAAGTGAATTGCAAACGAAAAAAGAAGAAGCAATCCAACATGCAAAAAGCAAAGTTCAAGCCTCATTTGAAGAAAGCATGAAGCAATATCTTGATGCTAGAAGCCCATTAAAACATCTCCTTTATCGAAATTTGAATCACTTTAGTAAATCTAAAGATTTTGCTAATGGCATTACCATATCAAAAAGAAAATTTGCCTCTATCGAAGATGCAATTAACCAGCTTCTTGTAAAAGAGGTACTAGGGCGTGATGATCTAACCCCATCACAAAGAGAACAACGAATCAACACCCTAATTACGACTATTTCTCTAGAGGCACGTAATTTATACAAATCATTCACTTTTTACGATAAGAAAAATGGGACTTTCATTGAAGAGATGACGTCTGTTTTAAACAGAATGCCCAAAGGTAGAAAAGGTTCTCGTCCTTTGATCAAATTAGATCAATTAAGAATCTGGGGTGATAATTTCGATAATGTTTTCTTTGAGCATTTTAATAATTTCTACCAAAGTAAAGAAATGTGGGATGGGTTACATGACTGTTTTGAGAATGCTGTAATTGATTTTTGTAAAGGAAAAAATTTTGAAACCAGTTTAATTTCAAGAGTTGAAGAATTTTCTAAGAAAATAGTTCCTTATTTTAGTGAAGAATTCAACTTTCATTTTTTGATGACGCTTTCTTATACTTTAAATAATGGTAATTCGGCAAAATACGAGCAAGCAGTTCAAACGGATATTGAAAATGTCATTATTCAACATATGATGGAAAGTATCAGCGAACCTACGCCTGATCAGGAAGCTTTATTTTTAGAGGTCAATACCTTTTTAAAAGGAAAAACCAAACCCTATGATTATGAACTACCTGAAAAACTGACCTTATCTCAAGAAGATTTTCGTCCTGAGGAAATTAAATCAGCCGTTAAACAAGCGCTGGCTAGGCAAAATGTTAAAACAACGGAACAACAGCTGACTATGCTAACTAAAGATTGCATTAATTTCTTAAATGCAAATAAAGCGGTTAATCAAATTTTTGAGCATTATTCTCCAATAGAGAATCGTCCGGCTGTTATAAAAAATAAGGAGGGTGAGCATGAAATTTCCCAAGAGGCTCATGAGGCATTGACAGCGCTGGATACAGAGGTTTTAGAGATTCAGAAAAAATTGGAAGAAGCGGAAAGTCTAAAAAAATCACGACTTGCTGAGCTGGATGAACAACAAAACAAACTTCGAGTAGGATTAGAAGATAATAATAAAAGAGTTGTAGAGCTTAAAGGTGAAAAATCCGCTTTGAATAAATTACTCAGAGGCGTCAAAAAAATTCTGTCTGTTTTTGCTGATCATCAAGTGAAGATAGAACAAGATGATGCAGTAGACTTTCTTGATACCCACTTTGATCTTGGCAAAATAATTCATGATTCGGTTTCAGCGTCTGCCACACTCACGTTCATGCCTCCTGAGTTCTACGATGTGGAAGAAGACATGCACGAACAACTTATACATCTGCATGGCCTTGATGAAACGGAGACTCAAGCGAAAATTTCTCTTGAAAAAGCAGTTCAAGTAGTTAGAGATTCCGCTGCAGCAATCCAAGAAAGAGAGTGTCAGGTAGTGTTCAAACTGAACAGACAAAAGACAGCTCAGGAAACTGTAACTTTGGTTGATGAAGTAATTGATGAACTCCTTGAAGGAATACAGCAACCAACAACGCAAAGCAAGTCTACACAATCAAGCTCTATTTTATTTAAGAAAAAATTACAGGAGAATATAGCTGGTGTCGAAGAGAATGAGAACAAGGCTCAAATACCAGTAACTGTAGTTGAGGAAGAGCAAATTCGAGGAGAAGAAGTTGTTTCCGATGTGGTTGATGAACTTCTTGAAGGAGTACAACAACCAGCAACACAAAGTAAAGTTACACAATCAAGCCCCACTTTTTTTAAGAAAAAATCACCAGATAGTCAAACTGGAGTCAAAGAGAATGATAATAAAGCTCAAATTAAAGTACAGTAGATATAATCTTAATAGGTTTCAAACGAGGTAGGACCTCCTGTTGAAAGGCTGGAGAAGTTACGATATTTAACTTATAGGTTCTTAGAATAGATAATTTACCAAAAATTCTGGAATGCGTTGCTCGAGCCAATAAACAGGTTGGTTTAATCCTTTCCCTGAACCCGCAATAAAACCAACATGTCCGCCAGATTGGCTTAACTCCAAAGTGATTTGAGAAGACAGTTCTTTTGATGTCGG
>NZ_JNCF01000119.1 GCF_000770585.1 Legionella norrlandica
CCTCTTTAAATTGGATGAACGCTGTATCATTTCTGATTCCTCCTAAACCACCTTGTTTAGAACCAAAGTCAGTGGGTCTAGGAAAAAACTCGATGGCTCCTTTTTTTATCAAAGTTTCGCCGGTTTTACATTGTCGCATTTTCTCTAATAAGACATTAGCGGCTTTTCCAATCCAGTTTTTTTTCTCATCTTGAGAAACCAACAATTTTAATAAATCCGTCATCATTTTAGCAGTGCACGCATCTTCTTCCGACTCCACCAGACAATTTTCTGTAGGGCGAACTGAATAAGCACTAATAAATTCATAGAGTATTTGGAGAATACTGCTGATTGATTTTTCCTCAGGCACTTTAAAATAATCAGCGAGCAACTTTTTAGAAGTAAAGGATAGATGATGACCTTCTATATTAAGCTCGGAGATTAGTTCATTAACCTGGTCTGGGCCACCCGCCAAACCAAGAAGTACATCAGTTGAAGTATTATCACTTTCGGTTAACATGTAGGTTAATAATTCGTCAATAGTTCTTGTTGTTTCTACAGACCAGGGCCTGAAATAATACCTATCTAATGTATTCGTCGGGCGCCCAGGTGAGAAATCGGTATTAATAATAGTAATATTAGTTGTTAAACTCAATTCCCGGTCGTCATAGATTTTTTTCAATATACTTAAGGCAATAGCAACTTTTTTAGTACTGGCCATTGGCATCATGACTTCAGCCTTGTACCCCTCTTCCAGGGTAATGATACCCTTTTCATCAAGTAAATAAAGACTAACTGCTAACTTTGCTTTTTCGCCAAGTTTCTTCTCAATCTCACCTAAATTCATTTTAGATCCTCTTAGATTTATTTCTAGCACAAATAGAAGTTTTGCATCAAAATGTTCGAGCCTTAGCGATAATATCGTAAACAAGTTCACTGCCGTAACCTTTATTCCAAGATCACAACATTCTAAATTTAATTAGTCGATTAGCCCGCCTAGTTTGAGACATACTAAAGGAATGAATTTGTTACAAGCCGGTGTCTCGTTAGACATTCTTCGTGATTTCTTAAGCAATGTTGATTTAAAGACTACGGAAATTTATGCCAGAGCCAATCTTGAAATGAAACGTGCGGCGATTGAGAAAGCCAATCCAGCTCCGATACCGAAACTACCATCGTGGAAGTAAATAAATCGTTGCAATCTTTATAAATTTTACGTAAGAAACCCATTTTCATAATGAAACCTCTTCTTTATTGCAAAATATTATATGCAGTGATTATAAAAACCATCTCTGAAAAATAAAGAAAAATTAGTTGTACTGTAACGTGGTCTAATAGAT
>NZ_JNCF01000123.1 GCF_000770585.1 Legionella norrlandica
TGCTGCTTTAAATAGCTGGCTCTTTTATTCAAACGTTTTATCGTTAAATTGGCTTCATTCGTTCTTAATGCAGCCAATAGGCCGCGCTGATACTTTATCTGAGGGTCAATTTGTTGATAAGTCTGAAGACTCATCTGGTTCAACAAACGAATCACATGGAAACGGTCAGCTACTATCTTTGCATTAGGAAAGTAACGCCTGATTAACAAGCGATAGCTGCTGCTTAAATCAATACAGACCACAAGTACTTTATCCCGACCTTCTAAGGTCTTCAGATAGCCCTCTAAGTCTTTAGCACTACGCCCTTCAACCACATCAAAGATTTTATGTTTCGCCAAATCACAAAAAGTTGTCGCATAACCCACCTTTCTATTAAATGAATGCTCATCAAGGCCTAATATCCGAGGACAAGAGCGAGTTGCTATCTTTTTATAACGTAGTTCATAACCATAGTGATACCAACGCTCTACAGTCGATTTTCCCAGCTTTAAATCGCGCGCTAAATCCTTTTGACTCACTCCCTTACTATGATAGTGAAATACTTGTTTTCTTAAGCTCTCCGTCGCTCTTTGATGTTTCCCTATCCCAGGAAATCGTTGATTAAAATAACGATTACAAGCAGGACAATAGTACTTATGGGCTTTGATACACAAATAACTGCGACGCAATCCTATCGATTCATGACGGATTCGTCTTATAAAACTATCCTTTTTACGCAGCTTCTTATTGCCACAATGAATACAGCGAACTACCCAGCGATAACTCACCTCTATATATACCGGGTTTTCTCCTCTCACTCTTTTAATAGAATATCCAGGTAAATTTAGGATACAATCTTTCTTAGGCATTTTAATCTTCCTTTTGACCGTCAAATCAAAGGGTTAGTCTAAACTAACTTGATTAAAATGCCCCTTTATTTGGGGTAGAGCC
>NZ_JNCF01000076.1 GCF_000770585.1 Legionella norrlandica
TTTTTCCTACATTAATCTCTTGTACCAACATATTTATCATCAAAATAGCGTCGTAATTTAGTTCTTAAAGTTCCACGACTAATTCCCAGCATGATTGCAGCGCGGGACTGATTATACTTGCAATGTTCCATTACTGCACGAAATAGAGGGGTCTCAATTTCTTCAAGTACAAACTGGTATAAGTCAACAGGATCAGTTCCCTTAAGCTCTGAAAAATATTTTTGTACGGATTGAGTTACGCTTTCGGCCAGTGAAGCAGTAGTATCTCCTGCATCATTACTGATTGTTGTCATTATTATTAGCTCCTCCTTTTAAAAACGGTATATTACCGAATTGAGCAATATGAGACAAGGGTAGAACAGAAAAAACTGCATTAAAATTCAATATATTCTGTTTATGCCTTGAACTATTGCTGTGTTTAAATTCACTTTGAATTGAATAAGGATAAGCTGTTTTAACAACCTATCCTTAATTAAAATATCTATTGAAATTTCATCGTAGAAGGATCAAATGGTTTTCCATTAACTGTGAATTTGCCTTGATCCAAACTGACTTCAATAACATAGTCTTGACCATCTACAGTGATTATTCCAGATTGTTCCAACTCCTGGATTTGTTTATCTACCTGCATTGAAGCCAACTGCTCTGTAGTAGGTTCTGTTTTATTTGACTGATCTTGGTTACTTTGCAATTGTTGGATTAATGCTTGTTGCATCTCTGGCTGCTTTGACATTTGATTCATAATTGATTGCTGCATCAATTGTTTCACTACAGTAATTGGCATCTTTAATTTAGCATTACCTTGAGTTTTTTGAATCAAATCAAAAGGATTAGAACTATCACCTTTTGGTAATGAAATTAACAAATTCCCTTCAACTGTTCCCTGAGGAAGTTTAATACTTAGCTTAGAGATTTCAAATTCAGCCCCCTTGCTAAATAGCTTAGGTAATTCAGGCAACATAGCCATTAATGCTTGTTGACGCTCCTGTTCGGTACCCTTTTGCATTGCATTCGCTTGCTCATTGATTCTAGCTAAGACTTCCGCATCAAGATTTCTTAAAGACATCTCAAGTTCACCTGGTCCATAATTCTGTCCATTAGCAAATAGAGATTTCATATCCGCATTAAAATGGGCATTAAAGAGATTATCTTCAATATCACTACTTGAACTCAGGGTGAAATCATTAAGTTCGAACATCTTTTGATCTTTAACGACAACAGAAAGAGCGGGTAATGAAAAACTTGCTTCGCCTAAATACAACCCCCCAGACGTTTTATGTAGATCGTACTCACTAGTTACTTTACCCACGGTAAGTTGGGCGCCCTCTTTAGTATTAGTGAATGAAACTCCATCAAAATCAAGTTCTCCTTCTACCTTATCCAAATTTGAGGACATAGAAGTAGTACTTTCCATGCCCATCCAATCAAATTTGTTATTTCCATCTTTGGAAATTAGCTTAAATGAAGGGAGAGACATCTCAACGTAGCTTTTATTTAGATAGCTTACAAAAATACTTAGGTTTAATTGGGGTTTTTGAGAAGCCGTAGAAAAAAGTTCATTAAACTGTTGATTATATTTCTCTGGGAATGGTAGTACTGTTTGAGCATAGCCCATTCCAAAACGTGGCCGATTGTCTGCGAAGATAAATGGACCATGATAAATTTTAATCGGCATATCCATTTGATAATCTTGAGCAGGTATAGTTTGTGAATTTCCTTCATTATCCTTAACTATTCGCTCGGGTACATGTAACCGCCATTTAATTATTGCATTGGAAGTAAACCAACCTCTTTTGTATTGCTGGATATCAGCAAAAAGACCATTGGATTGATTAATTACCTCAACAGTTCTTTTAACTGTTCTTTCAGTTAGAAACCCCATGCCATAATATCCACCTAGGATTAAAACAGCCAGGATAATTACTAATCCTGTAAGTTTTTTCATTATTATCTCCATGTTATTAATTTGCGAATAGCATTACTCAAGCGCATCAAAGTGCTGCGAAAAGTATAGCAGTAAATAACATAAAAGTGCGACTATCTAGTATAATAAGATTGAAAAACTTAATGAAATATTTTTCATTAAGTTTCAAAAATTTGATGCCTTTTTGCTAATAGACCTTTTTGTAATTTTCTATAAGCAGTGAATATAGAAAAGAAAAAAGGCGGATATAGAGCATATATCCTAAAAAGGGTTTGTTCTTTGCAGCAAGATTCTGTGAGAAACCTCATAACTGCTTATTTAGCTAATACAGGTTGCTGCTTTTCTCCCTCCGAATGCTGCCTTATCGGCTTGCAATATGTTTCTTTAATAGTAAATGCTAATACCAAGGCAACTAACGAACATAAGGGCAGCAATTTAAACCCTGCTTGAAAGTCGGAGAGTAACAAGGTTTCTACGTTATAAGCTCTGGGGCCGGATACAACATCTATTATACGACCTACTAAAGGTTGAAATAGCGCCCCAACAAAAATTGATGTCATGTTAGTAAATGCGATAGAAGTACCCACTACATTCCTATCATGCAGTTCTGTCGAGACAGCATAGGCGATAGCTACACCTGTGTTAGTAATACCGAAAGCAAAAAATAAAACATAAGCTGTTGTTTGACTCATATCAGGAATAAAAACAAACAACGTACTTAGTATTACTCCGCATACTGCAGATAAAATCATTAAAGGTTTACGACGCCCCATTCTGTCAGAAATCCAGCCCGATAATGGACCACTGATCCCCCAACCTATAAAAATCAATCCAGTTGCAAAAGCAGCAGCATGTGCCCCTAGACCACGACCAAACTGTAAATAAGCAGGTCCCATTGCTTCACCAATGACAGCTGTAGGTCCAAATAAAAACCCTGCATACATTGCGTTAAGCCAAGTTTGCTTATTTGATAAAATGATCTTTAAACTGTCCAATATGCTGATGCGATCAACAGATCGAATCTCAGTGCGATGTTCGCCTGGTTTATCTTGAACAAATTGATACAAAAGGCCTGCTAGTGCAATAAACAGAAAAGCAATAATCAGCATGCTATGGCGCCATCCTACATTGCTCACCAGAAATGAAACAGGAGCTTCTCCTGCTGCGGCACCGAGCATTCCTAACGCTTGGGTTAAGCCTGATAATAACCCAAGCATAGTTGGTGGAAACCAAGAAGTAGCCAAACGAAGAGAGCAAACAAATGCGAAAGCGGCACTAAAACCAATCAACATTCGGCCAATTGATGCCGTCAGCAACCCATCTGCGAGACCAAAAACACAACACCCAAAGGCAGTTACCAATGACATAATAGTTAATAACCATCGTATACTTAAACGATCAACAGTTAATCCTACAGGAATTTGCATTAAAATGTATGGGATATAGAACGAGGCGGTTAATATTCCAAATCCAGCTTCATTAATGCCAAAATCTATCTGTAAATATCGATGCATTACCCCTGGAGCAACTCTGGCCAGATAGTCAGAAAAATAAAAAGCTGCAGCCAAACCCCAAACTAACCAAGCAAAAGCCAGATAATTTTTACGTTTATAAATTTCAACTTTAGTCATTCTCATATTGGTATAACCACCACATGCCGTATTTATTTAAAATATGATCAATAAATCAACAGTAAAAGTTTACATTATACTGCTGTTGTAACTTATTTCAACATATAGTTTATTTTTATCTTCGCCAACCCTTCGTCCATTGTAGTCAGCACCCAAAATTCCATGCGCTTTAAATTGACATATCCCTATGAAATTTCTATAAACTTCTCTTAAGATAAGATGATTAAATCGAAGCTTTTAGGAGATGTACGCTAAGTTAAGGTATAATACTAATCTTTTAAAAAGTACTGCCTATAATAGAAACTAGAATTTGTTGCGTCTAGTCATTTCTATTAGTTTTGCATCCTTTTTCTATTTAGTAGAGAATAATGTACTTTTTAATTCTAGTTTTATTAGGAATTGAGGATAGATCCCAATGAATAAATTAAACCTTGCTATTAAGGAAGCCTTTGAATCATCTGGAAATATGAAAGAAGCTAATAAAGCTTATCTTGAATTTATTAAAGCAAATTTCATTATTCCAATTGAGCATAATTCAGATCACACAAATCCTAAAGTATTATTTTTGCAAGATAATCATAACCTTTTTCTACCAGTATTCACTGAAATGAAATACCTCGATGCTTGGGCAGCAGAAATCAGTGAACACATCAAATTGCTGAAATTATCTGGAGTTGACCTGCTGAAAGGTGTGGGAGAAAAAGTTACGCTTTGTCTTGATATCGGGAGTGAATATTATAAAGAATTTAATCCCTCGGAAATTGAGAGAATGAGATCAATGGTTTTAAAGTTATTTAAAGACTAACTAAATCCCTATCCAATTGAAGAAGCATTGAATCATGCTCTTCAATTGAATGCGACAATTACGCTACCAGCTCAAGTAATTGGTAACCTACTATTGCTGAAGCAGCTATCGCACCACCAATTTCAAAAACCAAAGATAATAAACTGTTTTTACTCTGATATTGTTGATCATTTGCAGCTTTAGTTTTATCCAAAAGAACTTCTTCTTCAATATCATTCAAATCAAACAAAGGCTTTTCACCGTAAATTCCAGCCCACCAACCTTCAAGCCATTGCTCAGCTTCTTGTGAACCTGGACGGAAAGGATTATCTTCCTCTGGTACTTCTGCTAACGCACACTCATACCCAAAAACATAGCACTCTTCATAAGTTGGGTGTTCAATGTTAAATCGTAATCTGATATCTGATAATAAAGATGCTTCGTTCATGATGATACCCTCTTTTATGTATCCAAAATTTTCTCAATTCTCAACTCACTTACTCCTGGGTCTATAATCATTAAGGCTTTATGTAGAATTTACTTTTTTAGAGCATGTATCTTCCACATTTAAAACAATTTTACGACTTTAATTTACCGCCTGTTTTCGAAAATAAAATATTTACACTATCTTGACAAAAATCTTTACATACTATCCAACAACATTAAAAAATCAGTTAACTTATTGATTTTATTAAGACAGATGCAACTATCGGGCCAACTTTTTTAATTAAGCAAATTGGGTAAAGAATAATAATAGATAACCTTTAGGTTGAGTCATTTATGTTCCCAATATTAGGCTCTCCGAGGTTGGGCCAAAATGACCCAGCCTATGGGCTTATAAGAGAGATGGGCAAGTTGCCATTGATATTAAAAGCTGCAAAATACTTCTAACGATAGGGACAAAACCTGCCGGTCAAGGTGCTAACCTTCGGTGCAACCATTGATTACCTTGCCTGTAATAATGAATTCTGTCGTGCAAACGATTATCTCGTCCTTGCCAAAACTCAATTTCATCAGGGATTATCATGTATCCTCCCCAGTTGTCTGGTCTAACTACAGGCTCTTGCCCATGTTGTTGAATTAACAGATTTAAGGCCTCCTCTAGAGAAGCTCTATCTGCAATTTGCCGACTTTGTGGAGAAACTATTGCACTAAATTGGCTTTTCAGAGGTCTAGAAGAAAAATAGGTGTCCGATTGTTCACTGCTAACTTTCTTCACACGTCCACGAACACGCACTTGTCTTGCCATTTGTGGCCAATAAAAATTAAGAGCTGCATAAGGATGCTTTTGTATTTGCATAGCCTTAACACTTTGATAATTGGTATAAAAAATAAAATTCCCTTCATCCAGTCCTTTTAATAAAACAACTCTGGAGTCCGGAAAACCTCTTTCATCAACTGTAGACAGTACCATAGCGGTAGGATCGTTTTTTTCATTTTGTAAAACATCGTCAAACCAAAGTTTGAATTGAGAAATGGGGTCCTCTTCAGCCATGTCTTCACTTAGGCGTAGCTCCCCATAATCTCGCCGGATATCTGCAAGACTTCTATATTTACTCATAATTGACCTTTGCTAGAAAGACTGTAAGCAATTATACGCTTTAAAATTTATAATTTGCGATAAATTTTACAGTTAAAATGAATCGTCTGGTAGAATAAAAAAGGAGCTTAACCTGGATTAGGTGAACTCCTAATCCAAGAAAAATTTTTGCAGTAAATAACTGCATACCACGTTATGCTAATATGGATTATATTGACAAAATAACTGAATTATCCTTTCTACCAACCGGTTACTTCAGCTATTGCATCCCCCAAATCAGCAGGAGATCGAACAGTTTTCACTCCTGCAGCTTCTAATGCAGCGTATTTTTCAGCTGCTGTACCCTTGCCTCCAGAGATAATTGCTCCTGCATGTCCCATGCGTTTTCCAGCTGGGGCGGTAACTCCAGCAATATAAGAAACTACTGGTTTTTTCACATGAGATTTAATGTATTCTGCTGCCTCTTCTTCTGCAGAGCCACCAATTTCTCCAACCATAACAATAGCCTCTGTTTGAGGATCTTTTTCAAATAAGGACAAGGCATCAATAAAGCTGGTTCCTGGAATTGGATCTCCACCTATTCCTATGCAAGTACTTTGACCAAATCCTTTATCAGTAGTTTGTTTTACCGCTTCGTAAGTTAAAGTTCCAGAACGAGAAACGATTCCAACTTTACCAGGTAAATGAATATAGCCTGGCATAATACCTATCTTGCACTCCCCGGGAGTAATGATCCCTGGACAATTAGGGCCTATTAGTCGGGCTTCAGTATTTTTTTCTATGTAGACTTTAACTTTTAACATATCTAATACAGGCACACCTTCTGTAATACATACAATCAATTTAATGCCTGCTTCTGCAGCCTCAAGAATTGAATCCTGACAAAATGGAGCTGGAACATAGATAACACTGGCGTCAGCCTTAGTTTCTTCGACAGCTTCCCTCATTGTATTAAATACAGGTAACCCCAAATGTATTTGCCCACCTTTACCTGGCGTCACTCCTCCTACCATTTTCGTGCCATATGCTAATGCTTGCTCAGTATGATATGTACCTTGCTTTCCAGTAAAACCCTGGCATAGTACTTTTGTATGTTTATTAACTAATACGCTCATTGTTAACCTCGTAATATAACGGCATGCTTTCATCTTTTATAATAGCTATAGAACTACTCTAGCCCATGCCAAATTAATTTGTTTTTTATTGCGAAACTGCTGCTACAATTTTCTTTGCAGCATCGGTCAAACCATCTGCAGCAATAACATTCAAATCGCTCTTATTCAATATCTCAGCACCTAACTGAGCATTGTTGCCTTCAAGTCGGACGACCACTGGAATTTTTACATCTACTTCTTTTACAGCCGCTAAAATGCCTTCGGCAATAAGATCACAACGAACTATTCCACCAAAAATATTGACCAAGATCCCTTTGACTTTTTCATCTGACACAATAATTTTCAGAGCTTCACTTACTCTTTCTTTTGTGGCGCCGCTCCCACATCCAAGAAATTAGCTGGCTCTCCACCATGAAGTTTTATCACATCCATAGTTGCCATAGCCAAACCCGCACCATTTACCATACAGCCTATTGTCCCATCGAGAGGTATATAATTAAGCTCCCAATCACTAGCACGATTTTCTCGCTCATCTTCTTGAGATATATCTCGCATATTTTTTAGATTTGGTTGTCGGAACAACGCATTACCATCAATATTGATTTTTCCATCCAAGCAAAGAAGTTGCCCAGATTTAGTTACAACAAGCGGGTTGATTTCTAGCAAACTTAAATCGCATTCAACAAACATCTTGCCCAGACCCATCATCAAATGAGTAAATTGTTTGATTTGCTCGTCTTTCAATCCTAATTTAAAACCTGTATCACGACATTGAAAAGGCATGACACCAACCAATGGATCAACAACCACCTTGAAAATTTTTTCAGGTGTCTCATGAGCCACTTTCTCAATTTCTACACCGCCTTCTGTAGACGCCATAATAACAACCCGTCTTGTAGCTCTATCAACAACGGCACCAAGATATAATTCTCTGTCTATGTCACAGGTTTCCTCAACCAAAATAGCATTTACTGGCTGACCTCGAGCATCTGTTTGATAAGTAACCAGGCGAGAACCTAGTAAGGATTTAGCAGCAGCAGCCAACTCATCCTTGCTGGAAACCAGTTTCACTCCGCCTGCCTTACCCCTACCTCCTGCATGGACTTGGGCTTTGACAACCCAACGAGGAGTAGACAATTGAGAAGCAACAAGTAATGCATCTTCAACACTATAAGCAACCTCACCATTAGGTACTGGCAATTTATAGCTCGCAAATAATTGCTTAGCTTGATATTCATGTAAATTCATTCTGATTACCTTTTAAAAAAGCAAGACCCGTCAAGGCGGGTCTTGCAGTAAATGTGATTAATTAAACGTTCAGTAAAAGCCGAGATGGATCTTCCAATAACTCTTTAACACTCACTAAAAATTGTACAGAATCCCTTCCATCAATCAAGCGATGATCATAAGACAATGCTACATACATCATCGGACGTATTACAATTTGCCCCTTCTCCACGATAGGCCTCTCTTCAATTTTATGCATTCCTAAGATGCCCGTTTGAGGTGGATTAATAATAGGAGTGGCCAATAATGAACCAAATACACCGCCATTAGTTATGGTAAATGTCCCCCCTTGCATCTCCTCTATAGACAGCTTACCTGTTCTCGCTTTTGAAGCAGCCTCATTAATAGCTAATTCAATTTCTGCCATACTTAATTGATCGGCATCCCTAATCACAGGAACGACCAAACCTCTGTCGGTGGAAACAGCAATTCCTATATCATAAAAACCGTGATAAACAATATCCTGTCCATCAATAGAAGCATTAACAGCAGGGAAACGCTTCAAAGATTCCACTACTGCTTTGGTGAAAAAAGACATAAATCCAAGTTTTACACCATGCTTTTTCTCAAAATTATCCTTGTATTGAGCACGCAGATCCATTACTGCTTTCAAATTAACTTCATTAAAAGTAGTTAACATGGCCGCATTGTGTTGTGCTTGTAGTAAGCGCTCTGCGATCTTGGCTCTTAATCTTGTCATAGGGACACGTTTTTCTTCGCGCGCGCCTGCAGGAAGCTCTCTTACAACAGGCTCCTTTTGTTGGCTTTCAGATTCTTTCGCTGATTTTTCTCTATTGGATTCTATATAAGCTAAAACATCTTCTTTAGTTATCCTGCCGTCTTTACCAGTACCCTGAATTTGTCCGGGCTTCAAATCATCTTCAGCCATCATGCGTCTTACCACTGGGCTTGTTGATTTGTCTTCTTTAGAACTTGTTTCCTCTTTTGGAGCTGTTTTCTCTTCTTTCTCAGTCTTGTGAGTTTCTTCAGCAGCACCTTGAGTAATTTTTGCAAGCAACTCTCCGGAGCCAACCGTATCTCCAACTTTAAACAGAATTTCTGACAGCACTCCATCTACTGGAGATGGAACTTCAAGGACAACTTTATCTGTTTCTAAGTCGACTAAATTTTCATCGCGAGCAACTTTATCACCCGCCTTCTTGTGCCATGCGGCCACAGTAGCATCAGCTACTGACTCGGGCAGAACAGGTACTTTGACTTCAATAGACATGGTTATACCTTCTTTTAATATTGTTTAAAATTATTTTTTACCAAATAATGCTTGCTCAACTAAAGCAGTTTGTTGTTCCGCATGTAGAGCCGGGCTTCCTACTGCTGGTGCCGCGGCAAACTCCCTGCCTGCATAATGCAGCTCTTGCTCAGAACGCAAACAATCACGTATATTATGCTGAGAAGCAAACCAAACTCCTTGATTTTGCGGCTCTTCCTGACACCAAACCACTTCATTAGCTTGCAGATATTTCTCCAATTCAGTGATTAATGCTTTTTTGGGAAATGGATACAACTGCTCTATACGTATAATTGCTATATGATTTAATTTTTTATCGCGACGCATCTGCAGCAAATCATAATAAACCTTACCACAACATAACACCACTTTTGTTACTTTTTGTATATCCAAGGAATCTATTTCAGGAATAACTGTATGGAATTTGCCCTTAAATAAACTCTCCAATGGGGACACAGCAAGTTTATGGCGAAGAAGACTTTTCGGCGTCATAACAATTAAGGGCTTTCTGAAGTTACGAATAACTTGTCTTCTTAATAGATGAAATATTTGAGCTGGGGTAGTGGGAGTACATACTTGGATATTGTGCTGTGCACAAAGCTGCATATAACGTTCTAATCGAGCTGAAGAATGCTCAGGCCCTTGGCCTTCATATCCGTGAGGCAACAGCATAACCAATCCACATAATCGCCCCCATTTTTGTTCACCAGAGCTTATAAACTGATCAATAACAACCTGAGCCCCGTTGGCAAAATCACCAAATTGTGCTTCCCAAACAACCAAAAATGATGGCTCGGATGATGCAAATCCATATTCGAAAGCCAATACAGCTTCTTCTGAAAGAATCGAATCAATTATGGTGAAGTAGCGTTTTGGATTGGTTGATATATGCTCCAATGGAATAAAGGTATCTCCAGTTTCAATATCATGCAACACAGCATGCCTGTGAGCAAAAGTCCCTCGACCACAATCTTGTCCCGAGATCCTTACGCCATAACCTTCCTGCAACAAACTGGCATAAGCTATTGTTTCTGCATAACCCCAATTCATAGGAATTTCACCAGCGGTCATTTTATCACGCTCAGCTAACAAGCGTTCCACAACCGGATGCAGCTTAATGTTCTTTGATAATTTGGCTAACTGAGTTGCAATTTTCTCCAATTGCTCTTTGCTAATAGTTGTATCGACCTTATCAGTCCACTTAGCATTGATATAGGGAGTCCAATCTAGGGCGTGCTTTCCTTCATAATCATCATGAACCAAATCAACAACCGCTTTTCCTTTGTCCAATGCTTCTCTGTAAGTATCAACTAATTTATCTACTTCTGCTTTAGTTAACACATCCGAATTGACTAATTGTTCTCCATATTTTTCGCGCAACGTTGGCATAGACTTGATTTTTTTATACATTTTGGGCTGTGTCACTGAAGGCTCATCAGCTTCATTATGACCATGACGTCTGTAACAAACCAAATCGATGACTACATCTCGCTTAAACTTCATTCTAAAATCAAATGCTATTTGGGTAGCAAAAACAACAGCCTCAGGATCGTCTCCATTAACATGAATAACAGGAGCCTGAACCATTTTAGCTACATCAGTACAATAAAGAGTAGAGCGAGCATCCAAAGGATTACTGGTTGTAAATCCTATTTGATTGTTAATGACTATGTGTATGGTCCCACCTGTACTATACCCGCGTGCCTGAGAAAAGTTTAAGGTTTCCATTACCACACCTTGGCCTGCGAATGCCGCATCGCCATGAATAACCACTGGTACTACTTTATCTTTATTTGCTAAATCATTACGACGGCCTAAACGTGAGCGCACAGAGCCTTCAACTACTGGGCCGATAATTTCTAGATGAGATGGATTAAACGCTAAAGCTAAATGAACAACGCTCCCTGACTCCGTTTTAACATCAGAAGAAAATCCGAGATGATATTTCACATCTCCTGTACGTTCGTATTTAACTTTTCCTTCAAATTCCTGGAACAAAAGCTCAGGCTCTTTCCCAAGAACATTCACTAATACATTTAAACGTCCTCTGTGAGCCATTCCTATCACAAGTTCTTTGACATTATCTCTGCCGGCTCTACGGATAATTTCTTTCATCATGGGAATTAAAGAATCCCCTCCTTCCAAAGAAAACCGCTTTTGTCCAACATATCGAGTTCCAAGATAACGCTCTAATCCATCTGCTGCGATCAAGTCTTTAAGTATATTCCGTTTTTCCTGTGTGCTAAACTCAGGGCAACCTCGAACTGATTCCATTCTATGCTGCAGCCATTCTGTAATTTCAGTATCAGATATATGCATGTATTCTATGCCTATACTGCGACAATATGTTTCACAAAGAGCGTTATATATCTCTCTTAAAGTCATCTCTGGTCCATTAAAATTGGTACCAGCAAAAAAAGTGCGATTAGGATCAACATCAGCAAGATTATGATAGTCTAACTCAAGGCGAGGAACAGGATGACGCTCGATCATTTCTAACGGGTCTAACTTTGCTGCGAGATGGCCCAACGTCCTGAAATCATTGATCAAACTAGCCACTTGATATTGTTGACTATCCGCTAATTGAATTACCTTATTTAGTTTCTTGTCAGCATGCTGCAAAAAATAATTACGAATGTCCCTATGAGGTACTTCTTGGGAAGCACCATTCACCTTGGGTAAAGCACTGAATACTGCTTTCCAATCCTCTGAAACGGAGTTAGGGTCAGTGAGATAATCCTCATAAAGACTATCAACATAAGCCATGCTTCCGCCAGACAAGTAGGAAGAAGCCCATTCTTTTTGCAGATCTGAACTGCTCATTATATTTTCTCCAAAGGGTTCACCCAGAAAATTTATCTAGGTCACAAGAACTGCTCTATCATGTTTCCTGCGTCAACATTTGTGTGCGAATTTTTGCAATCGCTTGCGTTGGATTGAGTCCCTTCGGGCATACATTCGTGCAATTCATAATAGTACGACAACGAAATACACTGAAGGGATCTTGCAATAAATCCAGACGATGCTGCGTTGCATTATCACGACTGTCTGCTAAAAAACGCCTTGCTTGTAGAAGCCCAGCAGG
>NZ_JNCF01000079.1 GCF_000770585.1 Legionella norrlandica
TCGATGTATGCAGATTATCCTCGAGGAAAGCCATTAGTTAGCCATGATATAAATCATAAATGTCCGCTTCTCTATCGGCAACCGTGATTAACATCGTATCAGGAACTTGCAAAGCGACTTCATTTGCTTTTCGGTAAGCCTTTAACCATCGATGGCTTTCCTTTTCTTCCAAAGGAATTTTATGGTTATCTCGACTTTTTTCTCGAGCAGTTCGATGACGTACCTTTTCTCTTGCCCAATGATAAGTATCTAAAACACCTAAACATAGTCGTTCCGGTGTAACTGCCAAGATGGGATGCAGAAGTAGCCCTAAATGCTTTTCATGATTAATCGGGCCAATATCTTCCCATTCTTTTTGCCCTGTAAAATTAAGTGTTGTTGTATCTTGTAGCAAAAGAACAACTAAATGTTGCTTCATACGAGCAAGGGTTGATTCTATATGTGGGGCTAAGATGCTTTCTGTAGTGACTTTCTCATGATCAAAGAAACGATAAGCAGCTTTTGTTTCATGCCATCCGCCACATGCTGCCGGAATGCTCAAATTGGGTGAGTTACCTAATTTATCAAATAAAGAAAGCAATCGCTCATTGAGTCTTTTATCGCCTAAATTTATGGTTTTCATTTCTCCTGCTGCCCAGCTCATCATCGTCCTTATGACATTATTCGACGATGGAGTATACGAATTATTGTAAATAAAAACAGCAGTTAATACTTATGGGTAATGATGTGATTATTTGGTGTAGAGCCACTATAATTACAACTAATCATAAGTTAGAGAGACGACGATGCGTATTCCACTGACAGAGCCAGTATCACCCCGCTATATCCATATTAACCCAGCCACCAATAAAGTTCATCTTCTGGTCCCGGTTATTGGCGGACAAGAAATCAGCACGGATAATACATGTAAAGCCACGGTCGCCTTGCGGGAATTTTTTGATGGTGGCGCACTGCGAGAATTAAATGCCTATAAAGAGGCATTGGCCTTTGATATAGGGCTACTTGAAGAAGGTCGTGAACAGCGGGTAGAAAAAGAAGCACGGCTAGCTCAAATAGAAGCCTATATTGAAGCAGTTTCAGCAATGCGCATGAGCTATAGTGATGCGATAACTGCTTTTCTTGAAAGGTCGTCGAATTTATACAGCATTCAACTACGCCCGCGCGCTCAGGATAGTCAATCACGCGTCGTGAATCCTGTGTTTAATGTGAACCGAGCAAATAATATGGAAGGAGCCCCGCTTTCACCTTTGTATAATGCGATGTATAGCACGTTTCCTACGACCGTGGTGGCAGCAACTGACCCACGTATCCGGCTTACAACAGCCGTATTGAGTGCAATACCCGCATCAGCGAGCTTTGTCGATATACAACGGGTATTAGGGGAACAGAGCTTAGCGCTCTTTGGACTAACCATTGATTTTACCCAACGTACCGATGGAACACCTGCCACCAAAGAGGTGATTGATACCCTCATGGGTTTTGGAGAGGATGCTACTCGAGACGATTACATTGATGCTTTATTAGGTGCTTGTGCGCTTAATGTATGGGAAACGCTGCCCACGCCGCCTTTTTATAGCATCCCTGCGGCAACACCAGAGAATAAAAAAACAGAACGGTTATCGATACTGACTCAATTTTTTCTAGCCAATCTGAATGTGTATTGCAAAGCAAAAGGACTCAGTACGAAAAATTTTGGGGTGACTCTCGATGCATCACCTGAATTAAGTAATGATTTGGCCAGTTTGGTATCAACAGCCTTAGCAAGCGGCGAAGACGTAGAAAAAGCCATGTGCGCTTTTTTTAATGAGAATACCCATACATTCGGTTTATCACGCGTCCTCAACGCAGACGATTTGACTGCCATTCGACAAACATTTGAACGCACCTATCGTACGGTTACGGCTACCAATGAGAATCCACACATGGATGATTTTATGATTTTGGATAAAGGAGCGACAGGAGAAACTGCTAAATTTGTAACCCACCAAGGGTCTATTTGTGTGAATTTCGCTGAAATCATTGACTCTACTGCGGCATCCAGTAATCCAGGGTATTTTGTGAACATTCGCGCTGATTTTGCAGTACACCCGATAGAAGTACCTCACCGAAATGAATCCGTAGCGAGCGGCGATGTAGAGATGGATGTTGAAAGCTTGCTTACACGAATCAATGATGAGCAACTTGAGCATCTACCGACAGCGGCTAAAGAGGCTTGTCGTGCACATCCGAGTTTCCAAGCTCGTCACTTTTTACACGATGTAGCCAAAGGGAAACAAATTGAAGCAGAAGCGTTATTAACTGCAGCACTGGCCAATACTCAAACACTCCTTCGAACGCCAGGTATCTTTACCGATTATTCCGGTCGAACCTTCAACTGCACCGCTTATGAATATGCCTATTGGGCGAAAGACACGCATATGTGCCGCATGCTAGAAAATCACATGGATGAAGAAACCAAAGCCCAGATGTTAGCGCGAATTGATATTATAGAAGCTTCTGGACTTTCCTATCAACAAAACGGCACAGAACATCGCAGCGCTCATTTTGATTTGACAGCACTTAAAACGGCATTACAAGACTATGTTAATGGTTATGATGGGTGGAGCTCTGCGCGTGACTTGGCGGCAATAAAGGTAGCTTGGATGAGCGTTGGCAAAGCGCAGCGAGATGTGCCCACTCATGTAGCGCATGAATATTGCAGGCCAGACCGGTCATTTCATCCATGCCCGCCATTTAATGAACCCACATTACCACGTGTTTTAACTTTTTATAATTATATTATTCATTGTGATGATTCCTGGTTTCATTTGGCACCTTCTAATTCTAGGCTTGGTTTCGATTTTGGATTAATGCGGGCCCGGGAGGAGGTGGTGCTTATCGTGAAGGCTGAGGCGGCGAGCTGGTGTACGGTGGCTCGGGCGGTCGCGGATGATTTGGCGGCTATTACCCGCCTCGATGAAGTGAGAACAGCTGATCTCACGCAATCGCGTGAACATTTAAACCCACCGGCATTATCGCATAGTTTCTTAATATAAGCCGTTCCTGCAGGATAGTTGCGGCAATATGTTTCGTCGCACTATTCCAATATGCTTGAATAAACCACTCCATGAGCTCTTGATAGTGCCAGTTTTCTGCTGTTCTCACCCACCACGTGCACCAACGATTCAAGTAACTCCTGATTCGACTGAGAGAGACCATCAATAACCATTTGTTTAACTGTGACTTTACAGCAAAAAAGCATTGATTCATTATTTTCACTCCAACCTATTGATTTTATTAGTACTGCTAGCTAACCTTTCTGCCCTTAAGAGGAGCAGGGTTGCCAAATGACACCAGCAAAAGAATTACCGATTGTCATTGAAAAATCACAGGAAGAAGTTGAGCAGATCATTGCATTGGTGCACTCATCAAACTTACCAGAGGGAACAAAATCTTTTGTGATTGGGTGTATTCACCTGGCTTCCTGGATCCCGTGCGCACTGGTCGAGCATAAAATAACCGTATCCAATTTAAGGCGACTTATCTTTGGCAAAGGAGATAAGACCACGAAACAACAAGACAAACCTCCAAAGGTAAAACAGAATAACTCCGCCTCAGAAGGATCCGAGCCTTGGAGTCCCTAAGTGCCGGCCAATTATGCCCACATCGCTGTGGTGGCAGGCTTTACTCCATCAATCCCGGCATCCTTATTAACATCAAAGGGCAAAATCTAGCCTCTGTTGATAAATACTGGATTGAGAAGCTACGCTGCGCTTTATGTCCCGAATGTCCCGCTGAGTTTTTTAATGTTAATTTATTACAAGCTTTTCTTTTTCAATAAATCAGCCCTTAACCCAAGCCCCTTATCTGTGAGATAATATCTTTGTCGGCTACTTGTCGGTTTATCAGGAATAGTCATTGCAATGCAGCTTGCCTCTAAGGCGGGAACTAAGTAGGCATTACGAAAATGATCTTCGTGGCGTAATCCAAGCGCCTCTTGAATTTCTATGCGTTTCATTTTACCTTCCATCACTAATATGATGCGCTCAACTTCCCCGGTAACTTCCCCGGTAACTTCCCCGGTAACTTCCCCGGTAACTTCCCCGGCAACTTGAACTCCTACTATTTTAGCTTTACGCCAAATGGTTGTTAAAAACCCATCGGAAATAGAAAATTGAGGTTCAGGCAAGCCGACCTCTCGACATCGACGTATCATGTCCCCGGTACCTGTACCCATACGCTCAATATATTTGGTTAAATACAAGGGTTCTGCCAATAATGGGTTATGAGGAACTGAACCATGAGGTTGGCGAAGCTTTTCCAGTGTGAGTGAAGGAGGTAAAGTCCCAGGATTCCAGACCTCTAGCCTGTCAGTAAAGAGCATAACTTGGACACTGCCATTACTGGTATAATCTCGATGTGCCACAGCATTTACGATGGCTTCAGCAACAACTTCACGTGGAATTTCATATTTCACAGGAGCTTGAGTACCCAACTCTCTTGTACCAACCCACAAGTTAATTTTAGATAATACAAAATCTATGGCTTGATCCACTAGATCAAACACAGCACCCTTATAAACTTGATAGGAGGGAATAGGTTTTGCAACCTCTATTCCATGATAATGGGCGCATTTTACTTCTGACGAAATTAAAAATCGCTGAGGCTGTTTTCCAAATAGCAAAATCGCAGCATGTGTTGGTCTATTATCATCCAATAAATTCAAGTGGGTCAGTAATTCCATAGCAGTGGCTCCTTCCAATAAAGGAAAACCACGAGCTTGACGAGCATGACGTATAAAAGCAGCCATTTTTTCTTTATCAAGATCATCCATAGTAGCATTACGGCAAAATGTAGCGTCAAATGGCCCATTACGAATTAATTCCAGATCTTCCAAATACTGCACTAAAGCAGTATAAACATTACTGATAAGCTCAGGTATCGAATCATATCGACGACGGACTAATTCATTTCCAACTTTTTGGACTAATGCTTGCATCTTCGGGTGTCGTTTTTGATCGTCAGAGCCTTTGATAAAAATCAACCGATTTTTATGGCGAGTTGTAGCCTCGTTGAACTCATGTTCAGTAGGAGAAATGCCATTATAGTCTTCGTAACCATAATCATTTCCAAACAATCCTAAGTAAAGATCACTCTTGGCAACTTCATTTAAATAAATTTCACTGCTACTACGATCAATTGCAGGAAGTTCTTCAAATAAAAATGGTTCGAAAAATCTTCGCATTAGAGTGTCGCTAATTAACCAATTACGGAGAGCCATGCGATCATCTGCAAGTTCCTTTTGCACACTACTGATAAAAATACGCAAAGGTTTCATATTCATTTATCCTAATTTAAAAATAGCTATCCACTAATGTCGTTTTCAAGGCAGAATTAATGCGCATTTGTTTCAACAGAAAATCTGAAATTAGCTACAATGGTTTTCTTAATCGCTCCACATCTCGCATAATATAACCTGCTGTTACGTCATTATTCATTTTATGATTTAACAATCGTTTTAAAGCATACGCTGGTAAATCCAAACTTTCAGCCGTTGTGGCAAAAGTGCGTATTAAATCATGCACCGTAAATGATACACCAGATAATTCAGTCACTTTAAGCATCGCCTTTCTAGGCTCCATCAAATGACCAGTTCTACTCTGTGCTGGAAAAACAAATTCATTGATTTTAAATTGTTTTCTCCTTTGAAATAATTCATAAAGAAAATCAGTCATGGGTAAAGTATGGGCTTCCCTATTTTTGGTGTCTTGCACAGTAAAAGCCCTGGCTTTGAAATCAATGTCTGACCAATGCAGCGAAGCTGCTTCCATTCTTCTTAAACCAGTAAATAAAATTAATAGAAAATAATCTTTCCACATCATTGCCTATTGGATACTTCCAACAAATTTTGCAATTCCGCTGATGAATAGTGCGTGGTTATTCGCCCTGAGCGATGTCCTAATAAATCTTGTCGATCTCCAAAGCTAACACCCGATGCACGCAATCTATGCCCGAACGTATGTTTTAAATCATATACTCGTACATGCTCCAAACCAGCCCTAACTCTGGCATTACGCCAGGCAGTACTATTCATCCTACTGATGGGCTCACCTTTATAAGTAAACACATATTTATCATGCTTTCCTCGTTCGCTTTCAATATGTATCATTACATACAACTAGTCGTTTATCACCATTCTTAACCAGTTCAGAAGGAATGATAAACCATCAGATGAGGCATTTCTGGAACATTTATTTCCCAATCCCATTGAAGCTAACACACTTCTTGTTCACGACAGCCTGTATTAACAGCAAACAATGCCATTTTTTCCAGATGATTTGGCAACTCATTGAAAAGTTGCTGTTGCTCTTCCCAATTTAAAGGATAAGGTTTTCGCAAATCATATTCTGGTAATAACTTCATTTTGGGTGCACAGGAGGCCGGACGTATGGCATGGCAAAAACAAAACAACTATGGCCTTCGCAGCCATGTAGAGATGGCCGTTTTACGTTACAAAAAAATCATTGGCCAAGACATGAAAGCAAGAGAGTTACCTCAGCAAAAAAACTGAAGGTGGGGGTGGTACGCGTGTTTTAAACCGTATGACTTCTCTCGGTATGCCAACTTCTGTAAAAGTGCAATAAAAACTTTCTAATTGAACGCAATTTAGTCCAACTTTGATTTATGCAACAACGCCATTTATTAATCCGCGACAGATAACCCGCCCCAAATTTGATCGATTTAAAGTCTAATGGTACAATTATAAATCTATAAATCATCGAGAAGTATTATGTCCTTTTTTAAAAAAGAAAATCTTGTCCCTGATAGTCCCCTTATCAAAAACGAAAATTCAATTTCATTGAGTGTTGGGGATGAAGTTATAGATAAAGATGGTAATAATGCTATTATTTCAGAAATGTTTGAATGGGACACCAAAGATTATGATGAAGAAAAAGGGGACTATGTTGCATTGGATATGACCGGAAAAGTGAAGCTAAAATATGATTCTGGTTTCACTAAAATAGTTGATTCATCTGGGATTAGCAAAGGAATAAGCGATGAGAAAAAAGACACCAAGGATATATTGGAAACAATTTATGGTATAGATACTCATGACATGTCTCAGGAAAGGATAAATAGCCTATACACAGTACTAATCCTTTATGCTGATTTTTATAAAAAAAATCACGTTAACTCTCATAGATATCAGCGTATTTATGATAGAGAGAAACGTGAGTATTCTAAAGAATTTGATATAAATCTTTATTGTTTTAACAGCATCTTAGCTAATTTAAAAATTGAGTTACCTGCAAGTAAAATTAAGGAAATTTATGAGCAGTTTGGAGTTATTCAATTACGCGAAATTAATAAAAAATCTTTAATTCTTGGGTGTGGTAGTGAACCCTTAATTTACGGCGCTTCCACAAAGGGATATAAAGAGGAACACGCACATCAAAATCAAATTACCATGTCTCCCGAGTTGAATTTCAATCCAACGCTTGTAGCCTATTTTCAAGGATCATTTAAATTCGAAAGTAATTTTTTCAACGAAATTGTATTTGAAGGATTTTTTAGGAGAGCTATTCCAGATATTATTGATGATTTAAATGAAGTAAATCGTATATTAGCTCCCGAGGGTAAAGTCTCTTTCACTAACGATAAATTAAAAAAAACGTATGATAAAGAACAGATAGATACGATTATTAGACACTATCAAGAACATGAAAAATTTGATGTGTTCCGTTCTGATTTGTCTTTAGAAATAGGCGGTCATCCTAAAGGCTTTGTTTCTTAGAGGGCATTCGGAAAGGGTGTTATCGCTGCCATAACTGTTATATGTCTAAATTAAAGACAAGTTATAGCCTTTAAGGGCGTTGTTGCATAAAGCCGCTCCTCAGGGGCATTTATTTACAGTTCAAGCTTTCTGAGTCGAGGTGCTGATGTGCATAAAAAAATCAACAAAACCAGCGACCGATTCATTGACAGACTTATTAACCAATCTCATCAACTTGAACTAAAATTATTAGGAGACTCTATGAGAAAAGATAAAAAAATTAACTGAATGTGAACGCTTTAGAAAAAAATAAGGAACCAGCAATATCATGATTTTATATCGTTCACGTTCCCGTGGAATCGTCGTTCACCTTCAGTGGAATACGCAATTTTTCTCGGCAAAATTTAAGTTGACGCTGCCCGTAGAACCCACCTGTTAATTGTCGAATAATCTACTTTCAGACCACGTTCCAGTGCCAATTCCTCAACGTTACGATAACTCAATGAATAGGCCAAATACCATCTGACCAGCATTAAAATTAAGCAGATCTCATTAAATATCTATAAAAAACAAGGAAGTTAGAGTACACTCCTTATTTTTATAGATTAGTTTTGAAAAATGATAAGGATATACCTCAACGAAGAAGCAAAAACAGATTTGCTTCGATTAAGGCGAAGTCAAAAATCCAATATAAGGGAACGAGCCTATTACGTATTATTACTCGGAGAAGGACAGTCGGTATCGGACACAGCTAAGATTACTGGCCGCAATGAACACACTATCAGATTATGGCTCAAGCGCTATATAACATATGGTATTACAGGACTTAAGAGTCGCGGTCAACCGGGTCGTCCAGCCAGGAAAGCACCTATTATTGAGTCTCAACTTGAGGAGTTACTCAGCAAATCACCTCAAGAATACGGTTATCAGGAAGCAGGATGGCAGATTAATCTTTTGCGAGATTGGTTTGAAAAACAAGGGATGACTGCTTGCGATACCACGCTAGTAAAATCACTTAATCGATTGGGCTTTGTGTATAAACGATTTTCAAAAACGTTACCAGCAGGCAATAGCCAGCAATTCATCATGTTCTTGCATCAACTTCATAAAGCAAATCCCAATAAAAAGCTAATGATCGTTCTCGACAATGGCCCCATACATAAGAGTAAGAAAGTTCAGAAGTTTGTTCGAAAAAATGATTGGATACAATTATTCTTTCTTCCTACCTATTCACCTGAATACAATCCAATTGAACGATTTTGGCAATGGCTAAAGCAGAAAGTATATGGCTGTAAGTCATTTTCTACTATGGAGGAACTTTTACAACAAATTCGAAGGTTAGTCTGGCATTTTCATGAAGGAAGAACCGTTGCAAAAATCAATTTTAACTATGAGGCTTATGTTAATTTATTATAGATATTTAATGAGGTCTGCTTATGTCGCGTTTAAAATGGCGCCACTTGAAACTGAGCATCGCTGATAGTCCACAAAAAATGAGAATACTATATCATCAGACAATTTTTTGCGACAAAGCCGTATGATTAGCTCTTATCAATGCACAACCCCTAAAAATGTACTATATTTATACAGACAATGCAGAGTAAGAGAATAAGTGAACCATGTCGGAGAGTAAGACATGAAGATATTTTGTAGTATTATAGGGATGGGGCCAAGAAGATTGGTCGAACTTAATGTGAATAAGTCTACATCGATATTAGATGCCAAATTGGCACTTATAAACTATCTTTACCCTAACGTTAAGATAGATAAGACGCTTGAAACCTTATTAAATACCGAAGTAAAGATAGTACACGCGGGAGCTATTAAGCAAAATTTTGATGATATTATGCTCGAAGACGATATCACTTTAATTATAAAAGAGGCATTTAAGAATAACATTCAATCTATTGAAAATAATCAGCAATCTGAAGAAATTTCTTCTACTAAAATTTTTTCGTTGCCTCCTCTAATGAAATATTTATTAAAGAAATACCTATTAAAAAAACAAGTGAGCCCTCTCCTCAACAAAAAACCATTGAAAACAATATGATACATTATATTTGGATGGGAAACTTATCGACTCATATTAATAAAGTTTGCTGTTCTTTAGGACCTAAAAGTCTAGCGCAACAGTCTTCTGAGGCCAAAATAATTGTTTGGGTCCCCGAGCATTTAATAGGTGACGCAAAAGCATTATTTTCTGATTATCCTAGTATATCAATACAATCAGTGGATGCTATGTTAAAAGATCCCTTAAAACATCTGAGCAAATCTACTACAGAGAAGATAAAAAATACGTTAGAAATACAAGAAAAAAACAAACTTTACACCGCTCAAAAAGATCTATTAACGTTTGTTATTCTCGAAGAATTTGGAGGTTATTTTTTTGATTGTACCACGCGTTTTACTGCTAAACCCAACTTACCTCAGGTGGTAGGTGTTAAAGTTGCGATTACTCAGGAAGCAGTAGATTCGTCTACCGAAATGATAAGTAAATATGACTTATCTCCTTGGTTTGGGGTTGATGTATGGGCATTTGCATCTGAGCCAGGCCATCCCGTAATGAAGAATGCATTAAATGCTTATTTAAAGGATGAGCAACGCGGAACCACCAATGCACTATCGATGGGTTTTATAGGCGATTCTTTAGTACAATACTTTGGTTCATTACTGAATCAGGAGTCTCTTTGGTTGAAAGAATCAACTCCATTTGGCTGGCGAATAAATGAATTGACTATGGATAAAATACATATGGGACTGTGGAGAAAAATGAGTGATGAAACTAAAGAAGCATTGTTGGGAAACGCTTATAAAGAGCTTGGATTAAATATTCGAGAAACGCCTCCAGAACCTCAACATCCAGTAAGTGTATCTAATCCTGCTAATTTCTCAGGTACATTATTTCATAACGCAGCTGAAAAAAATACGCCCTCAGAAAATGTCGTAGAGAATAGTCCAAAAAAGACGCTTTAAGCAGAGTCTACGAAGGGCTCTGTTAGAGTTTCTAAAATTACTTACATCTTATCCTCCTTCTTCAGGCTTAATCTGTCGCAAGTTGGGCTCATTTAAAAATGGATTTCAAAAAATATCAGAACGTTCTGGATACCAGGAAAAATCGGAAAAAAGATTCTTAAAGTTTATGAGCGTCTTTTTACGTTTTGGAAAACAGAGTATGACCCAAGCATGCTCGCATTTAAAAAACCTAGAAAGAGGTTACGTTATTTTAAAGCAAAACTACTTCGTCATTTACGTGAAGGCTCTCGTTGCCCCCTCTAAAAAGAACACATAAATTTCTTTCAGAAAGCGATCTAGATAAGATTATAAATATATTTAGAAAATCGCTTAAGAAAATAAATCATAATCACCATAATTTCGCTTGGACTTAATAAGCAAGGTTTTTGACTTCGTGTTAATCCAAACTCAAGTTGAGTTTTTTCAAACTCAGGAAAAACTCTTTGGCAAAATCATCGACAATACAAAACAATTCCACTAAATTATCCATCATGGTCCTTTAAATCATTTGTCGCTAAGCTACGGAAGCTCAGCAAATTTGATCCTAGAAAGAATCTTTTTTTCAACTGATTAATCAAAAATTAAATATCGAACTCACGTTAAAAAATAGAGAAATAAGTTTTTTGAAAAATTTATCACTTTGATTAAGATGTTTATTTTTAGAGGGAATCATTCACTTTCAGGAAGATAAAATGCAGTCTATCGGCACATGGTGGCTATGGTTATTTTTCATTATTTTAATACTCAATTTTAATACTCACTGTATTAATTATTGATATTATTTTTTTGAGCAAGAAACAGAAGCAAATTTCATTGCAATCCTCGTTCATATGGGTTGCAGTATGGATTATTTTAGCGTTGCTTTTTAATATATTTTTGTGGGTATATCTCGCACAAAGTGAAACAAGCAAAATTGCAAACCAAAAAGCACTTGAATTTTTTACCGCTTATCTGATCGAACAGTCATTATCGATGGATAATGTTTTTGTGTTTGTCATGATATTTAAATATTTTTCGATACCGATGAAGTATCAGCATCGTTTACTTCTATTTGGAGTATTGGGTGCACACTATGAGAATAATACTCATTGTATTTGGGATATGGCTCGTTAATAAATTTGATTGGATTTTTTATTTGTTTGGTATATTACTTATTTTGTTACGACCGATTCATAGAGCATTATTTGCTCCTATAGCCCATAATGAAGAACTACTTCAACGTAAGGAACATAGTATTGTTGAGGGTAGTATTCAACATCTCACCGTGTGGGGATTACGACCTAATTGCGCTGATATCACACCTGTGTGGCGACAATTATTTTTGCCTAATGAGGATAGTAAAACATAATACGCGCGCTCCCCTATATTTTTTCCCGCTCACGAGCTTCTTAGTTTCAACAGTGTTTGTTTTTGTTCTTGCGTTATAACCACTTGTATCGCTTTGCCCATCCTTAAAACTCTGACGTGGTCAACCAAAATG
>NZ_JNCF01000132.1 GCF_000770585.1 Legionella norrlandica
TATTACTACTATATTAAGTATAAAAATGCTCTCATAAGATGTAAGCAATTTTTATATGACTTTGGACCTTTATCAACATTAGATCACGCTGCTCTATATGATCATTGGTTTGGAAATGAAACCCCACGTATTGAATCAGGAAAATGTTTGTTGGATTGGTTATGATTATTCAAAATCGAAAACGTTAAGTTTTGACGTGGTCAACCAAAATGTTACACCCCAGTTAAGCAACTTTCATTAAAAAATCGCTCTGTTTTTCAAATTGATTTGGGCTTAAATATCCCCAAATAGAATGTAATCTGTGGCTGTTATTGAACATGGTGATGTAATTCAAAATGTCCTGTTGAGCTTCCCATCGGTTTTGATAATTTCGCCATTGAACTCGCTCTTGTTTTAAGCTGCCAAAGAAGCTCTCAGCACGCTGTTATCCCAGCAATCA
>NZ_JNCF01000098.1 GCF_000770585.1 Legionella norrlandica
CCGACCTCTTGATTACGAATTAGCATTTTATAGGTTTTAACCAGGTCGACACACTTTTAATTTCCTTTAAAATCCTTTTATATACTTGATATTACAGCATTAATACGTTATATGTTCTTATATTGAGTTTTAAACAATTCTGCGACACAAGTGCGACACAGCTGCGACACATTTATCTAGGGATGAAAAATCGGTTATGAAAATAAACAAATCGACAGTCGATAATTTGCCCCTTCCAGAGGTACAACAGGAAGGAAAAACAGCACAAAAACGTTATTATGACGATAACCTTAAAGGTTTTGGTGTTCGCATTACCTCAGGAGGTTCAAAAGCCTTTTTTGTAGAGAAATTCATAAATAGGAAACGCTGTCGAATTACTCTAGGCCACTACCCAGAGTTGACAGCTGAGATGGCAAGGAATAAAGCTCTTCTAATGCTCGGACAAATAGCCATGGGAGGAGATCCTATAGCTGAAAAGAAAGCCTCAACAATAATTAAAGTTACATTGAATGAGGTTTTCAAAGATTATCTTAAAACAAGAAAAACCTTGAAACCCAAAACCATAAGTAATTATCAACAAATTCTGGATAAAGGGTTCACCAGCTGGAAACATAAACCTATTCTTTCCATCACTAAAGATCGCATTACCAAATATCACGAAAAATTAGGAAAAGAACACGGTGAAGCGTATGCAAATCTTGCGATGAGAATACTCAGAGCCCTTTTCAATTTTGCAGCCGGCCAATATGAAGATGCTAAAGGAAACTCACTCATTCTTGAAAACCCTGTAAAACGATTATCCCAAACACGCGCATGGTATCGAGTTGAACGTCGTCAAACCTATATCAAGCCTCATGAATTGAAAGCATGGTATGCTGGACTTCAAATTACCCAGAATGAAGTCCTTCGAGATTATTTATTACTGATTCTACTTACTGGATTACGCAGACAAGAGGCAGCTACATTAAAGTGGTCAGACGTGGATTTAAGTGCTAAGACCTTTACACTAAGTAAAACAAAGAATAATGAGACTCACACCCTACCCCTTTCTGATTTTCTTTATAATTTAATGGTGAATCGTAAAAAGAACCAAATGAATGATTATGTATTCCCGGGTACAGGAGCAGCAGGCCACATCATCGAACCCCGCAAACTTATGGCACATGTTACTAAGACATCGGGTGTGCATTTCACTGTTCATGATTTAAGACGCACCTTTATTACCATTGCTGAAAGTCTGGATATCCCTGCTTATGCACTAAAACGACTAATGAATCATAAAATGAATAATGATGTAACAGCAGGATATATTGTCGCTGATGTAGAACGCTTGAGAAAACCAATGCAACTCATTACTAATTATATTTTAAAGTGCATGGAGGTGATTGAGTCTGCTGAAATAATCACTATACAAGCTACAAATAAAGAACAGATATAACTGCTTCTCTGATTTTGGCCCGCAGTGCGGTCCGAATTGAGAATAAATATTCAATTTGGATCGCGGTGAGATCCATATCATGAATAAGGTTACAACATAGATTCGGACCGCACTGCGTTCCAAATTTAAATCATACCCAATTTGGAACACACCGTGTACCAAATTAAAGAAACAAAAAAATGATGAATAGGACAGCTATCTAAGATTTGGCCGACAGTGTCGGTCATATTAAAAATATCGAAACATCAGTTAGTTCCATTTTGGAACCCACTGCTAAGATTTAATAATGAACTCTCCGGGATTTCCGGATAATTCAAAATATAAAGAATACATTATTATCCAGCAGCACTATATTGAATATTAAAATCCAAAGCCTTAGCAATTGGTTTAGAATTTTTCCCAATTTTCTTCATTTCAATAATTCCGTAGCGAGCCATTGTGCTAAGCGTACGACTCAAATTACCAGGTTCACGTTTACTTAAAGCAGCTAGCTCTTTAATTGACTCAGGCTTTTGTTCATCAATTATTTTCAATAACCTCATGTTATTTTCATTTAATACTTCACATAGTGATTTGATTGAACTAAACCAAATCTTGGGTTCATTTTTCTTAGGTTTATAACGTCCGGAAGCAATTTCAATAGTACGATTCTGAAATTTATCTCGTGGCATAATACCAATTTGCAGTGTTTTCATTTTTTTCCACATTATTTAATACAAATAAACCATCTGGTTTTTACCCTTTAATTAAAAATTAAAGATATCATCAGATGATATTCATATTATAATAAAATTTCATACTAAGAATAATTTTTTTGCTCTAAATTTAGTAAATATTCAAATGAATGTATATTGTGCTTAAAATTCTTTTTTTGGGAAAATTGCAAATTGCCAAAAACTCACTAGTAATAAAACCGACATCCAGTAGTCAAGTAATCCTTGACAGCTGAATGTCTTTTCAATAACTCCAATATACAACTTAATTATTGAAATAATTCGGAATGTGAGCCCGTACGAGCCAATCTTAATAATTTGAGTTGATCATCACTTTTATAGATAAGCAACCAATCTGGAGAAATATGGCACTCTCTATAACCCTTCCAGTTTCCAGAGAGTGAATGATCACAATTTTTAGGTGGTAATGACTCTTGCCGTTGCAAAGATTCTACAATTTCTTGTAATAACCCTAGCTCTTTACCTTGCTTAATAATTTTCTTGAGATCTTTTTTGAATTGGGTTGAACGAACTATCTCAAGCATCCGTATCATCCAAATCATCAATCATTGATTTAAAAGATGAAAAAGATTTGCCACCACCTTTCTCTAATTCTTCAATTGCATCACGAGATAGTTTGTTTGGCAATTTCAATTCAAAAGGCAAACCTCTGCACATAACAATTTGTGCATAGAATGCATTAATAGCTTGAGAAGGCGTAATACCTAACATCTTTAGGATCCCCTCACCAACATCTTTCAGGTTACTATCAACCCGAGCTTGTACAGTTTTCGTAGTCATAATTATGAATTTTTGTAGTTTGATTTAATATAATTGTAGTTACATATGACTACAATTGCAAGTTATTGGTTCAGGTATCAGTTATGAAAAATGAATAATCTAGAGTTTCCAGAAATGAAAACCCTCAAGTAGGCAACGTAGACAAGTTTCTATTATAATTTATGAATTTAATTTAGAATTCATCCAAGCTATTGAGATTATACAATATCCAATCAGCGCAATTGCAGTAATCATAAGATAACAACTCATTCCTAAAATATGGACATCTATAAAAAAAATACCTAAAAAACTGGATAAGAGACTGGCTAATCCATTAAAAATCTCAAAATGAACAACACTTTTCTCTTTTTTATTCTCTCACGATAATGTGAGTGATAAGCCTTTAAGCTATCAATCAAATTTTCTTGAGACAATTCTGAAGCAATTCCAATTATTTTATTAGTAGCAAAGAAATGAACCAGAAACTCATATACGAGAGTAAACAGACCTAATACCGCTCCTAAAAGAAAAAATATTAGTGCTAAAATAATGTACGGTTTATCATGATAGTTCTTGGTAAAAAATCCTGCTAAAGCTATTGCTGCACCTGCATTAACAATTAAAGGAATGCTTAAAATGATTTGAACAGTTTTAATATAAAAATCAATCGTTGTTTTAAATTCTTCATTAAAACGAAAGATCTCAATGTTTTCTTTTTGATTCTCATCAACCATATAAGCCTCCTTGCTTTAGATTAGAGCAATTTTTTTATGTTATGAAAGCTTATTGCTTATTCAACCTTATTTTAAGGCAACAATCATAAATTACTCTATGATTAGAATATGAATAGAAATAATAATCGTCGCCTATTTATATTAGGTGCTGGATTTTCAAAGCCAGCAGGTTTACCACTTGGGACTGAACTTTTACAAGAAATTGTAAATTATGTTAATAGCCCCACCAACGATATTTTTTCTGAATATAGAGAAATGTTTATTGGAACTATTACAGAATACCAAGATTACTCTAATAAAAAAATTAATGAAATTAATATTGAAGAATTTATTGAGTATATTGATTACCAAAGCTTTTTAAATTTTTATGGCACTCTAAATTATCCCTCAAAGCAAGGCAATGACATTCAGAAAGTAATAAGGGTTTTAATTGCAACTGTTCTTTTAAAAAAGCAGGAGCAAGCTCTTAATACAAATTTATATAATAGCTTTGCAGAAACTCTAACCAACAATGATATTGTAATAACTCTAAATTATGACACCCTAATCGAATATTTTTTACAGAAAAATGGAAAAAAGTTTCGTTTATTGCCTCCATGGATATATAAAGATAAATTGAATTTTGAACCATATGACGGTGTAACGTTACTAAAAGTTCATGGTTCGATTAATTGGTTTAATCTAAATGAATATTACGAGAAACAAAGAACTGATAATTTAAATAATCCCCACTCATTATTACCTGCTGATTTTATTTTCAATAATCATGGAAATGATAAACCTAAATTAAATCCCATAGTCCCAATGAATATTCAACCAACAATTGAAACAAATTTAAAATATCTTTATTGGGTATCAGACCAAGATTTAAATAAATTCATCAAAGTTTATAATAATCCACTTGGGCGCACTGATAATAACGAAGCACCTGCCATCACACATCCTATTCTCCTTAGTCCCTCATATAGCAAACTACTTTATTCTGATTCAATTAAAGACTTATTTTATGGTGCAGGATTTTATGGATGCGACAATGATCAAATTATTATAATTGGTTGCTCGCTTGTTGATTATGATAAATATATTAGGCAGTGGGTATTTGATATAGTTCGCCAATATCGAGGAATGAATCATACAAAAGAAATATCTGTTATTAATTATGCTTCAAGGCAGATACAAAAAATTGATATACAAAAAACTTATTCATATCTTGGTACAGATAAAATCAAATTTATATTTGATGGCTTTTCTGAGAAATCTCTTGCTGGCATAAGTAACTAATTTATCATTATTAACTATAAAAACAACTGCAGAAGTCCAAAAATCCAACCAGATATAGCTAATAAAAAAACAAACAAACCTTCAAAATAGCTATTTATTATAGTTCAATACATCGGGGCCTGAAAGGCCGGAACCCTGATGACAAGTATTGCTATTTAAATATTTGAATACAAACATCCCTTACACTTCTTATCTTACGGACTATCTTTTTAACATTATCAGGTGCACCTATTAATTTGTCATTTAAGGATGCTCTAATTAACGTAATCTTGATGTATTCTTCAAAAGAAACTTGCCAAGGTAACTTATCCTTAAGACATTTACAAAATTTATCGTTTCCTATAGATCTATAACATTCCGCATATTTTAAATGCATTAAGTCATCAAATTGAGAGAGCAATTCATCACTTTGTTTTTTTAACCTATCTAAAGACTCAGATGCATCTAACTCATCTAAGGTCATTGATTTTGCAATAAATATTTTTTTTTGATTCATGAACTGTTCATCAGCAAATATCCATGTGTCTGCATTTACTAAAGAAACAGATAGTAAAAACGATATCAGAATCAACATTTTTTTCATATATGTACCGTTGTTGAACAATTCATCTATTCATCTACTTTATATTTCGGCTTCAAACCTATTTTCTTTAATGTAATTCATCATGCTAATAAATCCTGCGTCACTGCAATTTATCAGCAGTGACGCAGAAAAAT
>NZ_JNCF01000097.1 GCF_000770585.1 Legionella norrlandica
GGATTAAACAACCCTAGTGGCTTAAAGCCCAGCCATATAATGAGACGCATTAGCGCGACTGAGGTACGATCATTTGATCAAATTTATACCTACGTTAATCCAGGTCAATTTCTAGAAGGAAATATCCCTGATGATTATAAATCCTATTGGGAAGCAGCTGATCCCGAAAAATTTTGAGATGTAACCTATAACATATATCCGTTTTATAATCATTTTAGAACAATAAGATCGCAACAAGCCTATATGTGATACACTTCTAAAAAACCAAATATGAATCCGAAGTACTGATGAAAAAATATTTTCCAATCTTATTAGCAATTATTTTTTACGCACAAGAATCTTTTTCAGATATCCACTATAAAAATGTCAGTCAAAATCACTATGCACAAAAATTGTTTAATAGTGGCATGTTAAATTATTATGCTTACTCTTATGTTCAAGCGGAGTACGATTTTAGGCAAGCTTTAGTTTATGATCCAAAATGCGGTATGTGCTATTGGGGATTGGCGTTGGCTAAAAAACAAGAGTCATTAGATCTTGGGCAACCTTTTGCAAAAGTTGGATTTGAGGATATTAAAAAAGCTGGCCTCTTGGTTTCACCAAAAAATGAATTTCACTACGATGTCATTCGCGCTGCGATGAATTCATTTTCTCTGAAAAAAAATTCTTCTGAGAAACAACTACAAATTCAGTTTATTAATGCACTTAGACAAGTGCATCAAAAATATAAAGACAGTAAAGAATGGCGTTCAGAAAGCTTGGCACTATTTGTTCACGCTATTGCATATTACGATAGTGTTAATGATGACAAGATCATAAATCATTGCAGACCTATATCCAATAATGATTATAAACAAGAAGCTCTTGATTTACTTGTTCCTGTTTTGAAAGACAAATCTTACCCTGATCATCCCGGCCTTTTACATATCTATATTCATATGGCGGAACGGAATTTGAAGGATCCTTTAGGATTGGTCGCAGCAAAAAAAATACCATCCTTCTCTCATGGTGTCATTGCTCATTATACCCATATGCCAACCCATATTTATTGGCGACGCGGTATGTATAACGACGCGATACAAGCCAATTTAAACGCCATTGCAATTGACGAAAATTATTTTAAACATAATAGCGCAGGCTTAAATTCCTATTACTATGAGTTCCATTTCTTACATTCTCATCATTTCCTAACAATGCTTGGAGTTTTAACCAATAATTTTGATCTGGCAATTCACTATGCACGAACCATTAAAAACCTTATGAAGGCTCATCATAGGAAGAAATTAAACGATTCTCGTGATATTTTTTTATCATTAGAGCATTTGGTACTGGCACGTTTTAATAAATGGCAGGAAGTGCTAAATCTGCCAATCCCGGGTCAGGCAGATGAATTGGCAATTTTATTTATCAATTTCACGCGTTCCCTAGCTTATTTAAAGCTTGGTCAAAATATGCAATTCCAAAATTTATATGATCAAATAAAAAATAAAAAATATACAAGAAAAAATATGATTGAGTTGCAAACATTAGTTCTTAGTTATTTATATGCCTCTGAGTTGAGCTTAAAGCAGGCATCTTTGATAGAGCTTGAGAACGTTTTCTTAAAAAACCATGCCGATAAAATTGAAGAAAAAATATTTTTCATGAACCCACCCCCGTGGTTTTTCCCATATCAGTTATTTTTATCTGAAGTGGCAGCAGAAAGATCCGATATGGGAGCAGCCAAGAAGTATCATATTTTATATGAGAGAATATACCCTAAGTCTACCCTTCTGAAGATTTGAGTCGTGATGTAGTTATGGTATAGAGCATCCACCATAATTCGCTGGTTAGGAACGCCCCAAAATACAGCTATTTTTTTAATAACGATATAAAATCATTCGCGTTTACAGCTCGATTAAAATACAAACCCTGACCATATAAACAACCCCAATCCTTCAATTTTTCCAGAGCATTTTGATCAGATATACCATCAGCGATTGGTTCCAGCCCCAGCGTTTGGGCTAATTTAAATATAGCTTCAACAATTTTGGCTTTCTTTGCATCTTTTGCCATTTTCGATACATAGGATTTTTCAATTTTGATCTCACTAATTGGATAATGAGTTAAATAAATAAAAGAAGAGGAGCCACTGCAAAAATCATCTATTGATAATTTAACCCCCATAGTAAATAATCGCTCAAGAACCTCCTTTGTAACCGCTTGATCAGATAAGCAAGCTTTCTCGGAAAATTCAAGTCTTAAAAATTGCGGGGCTATATCATAGTCATTTAATAATTTTTCTATAAAATCGGGTAGCTCACGATCTGAAGTGTCTTTCACAGACAAATTAACAGAAGCAGAAATTTTATATCCGGCATCATGCCATATTGATAATTGTTTTATTACTTCCCTAAGCATAAAAGTTGTCAAATTATGACTTAAACTCGTGCCTTCAATCAAAGGTATGAATTTTTCCGCGCTTAATAAACCAAACTCAGGATGTTCAAAGCGAACTAATGATTCTGCACCTATAATTTTGCCTGTTGCCAATTCAATAATCGGTTGGTAATAAATTTTCAGATCCTTATTTTCAACGGAACGTTTAAGTTCATTCATCACAAGTCGATTATGAATAAGATCTTCTTCCATTTCCGGGTGGTATACAAGGTATGGTTTGTTTTCTTTTTGCGCATTGTATAATGCAATGATGGCATGATTTAATAAAACCTCATCCTCCTCACCATGAACAGGATAAATAGCAACACCTGCCGTGATTGTAATATTGATATTAATTCCATCGATCATAAGATTGGTGTTCAATAACTTAAGAAGATTAACTAGCAACTCATCTATATTGAGTCCTTTTTTTAGCCTAGGCAGCAAAATAGCAAATTCATCACTTTGCAATCGGGCCACAACATTAATTCCGAGAGATGCTTTGAGCAGATAAGTCAATCAAAACAGATTTTAATTTTTCAGCAAATTGTTTTATGACATTATTGGCATGGGAAGAGCTAAAATTATAAGTAATATTATCAAAATTGTTAATTTTTATAACAATAATCGCTAATTCTCCTTGAGTTCCTAATTGCTCAATAGCAAGCCTGATTTGTTCATTTAACAAACGGCTATTAGGTAAATTGGTTAAACTATCATGATTACTTTCGTATTTGAGTTTTAATTCCAGATCGCCACTGATGCTTAAAAATTCTTTTGTTTTATCCGTTATTAAACTTTGAGCTTTATTAACTAGTCCATAACAAAAAGCTTGTCCCCAATATACGAACATAAACGGAGTGAGATCTAAAACCCAAATTGCCGGATTGGTCCTTTGTGCTTCGATGAACCCTGCCAGACTAACTGCACCTGTCAGTTGATAAGAAACAATAAAACTTGCAATTAAGATACTCCCTACCGCTATAAGCAACCCTAAAAAGGTATATCGATTAACATGTCCTTTCAGGATAACTGAGCTATGAGCTAAGTTGGATTTTAAATTCGATTTGATATTCATTTATTAGTCACTTTCCCTGATAATTAAGTAATTAAAAAGCTTACTTTAACTTCTTGAGCGCTTTTTATATCAAGTACTCAAAAGAAACTGAATAAAATGTGATGTTTATGATCAGTATAGCCCAAAGAAAAAATAACAGCAGCTGGCAATCCTTTTCATGAACTGCAGCAAAATATTTCTTGCGGCAATTCGTCCACGTCATATCAATTATTATTAGTGTTTTACTAGGTTTAAGCAGCTGGAAGATGTTATAATTTAATTAACCCGATGGCGAGTGATTTTAGAACCAACACTCACAGCCAGGGAAGCATCCTGTTATCGGCGTTGAGCAGGCCCACCAATGTAGTGGGAAGCCTGAACCGATGCATCCGCTGCCCACTTGAACCTAAAGGTTCAAAGTCCGGTACCCATCGGGTTATACCTTCATCAGTTGTTCTTTTAGTAAAAAGTACTCATCTCGAATTTTGGCTGCCAATTCAAATTCCATATTTTGGGCATGCATGTACATTTGTTTTTCGAGGGTATTAATCTGTTTGACTAGCTCTTCTGGAGACCAATGCGTGTACTTTGGAATTTTTTCGGCAACCATTGTTTTTCGTTTCCCTACATACGCACCTTCCAAAATATCCTCAACGGATTTATTAATACCTGTGGGGATAATACCATATTTCAAGTTGAATGCTTTTTGCTTTTCACGCCTTCTCTCAGTTTCAGTCAATGCCTTTTGCATGGAACCAGTGATAATGTCCGCATACATAATAGCGCGACCCTTCACATTCCGTGCAGCACGGCCAATAGTCTGAATTAAAGAGCGTTCCGAACGTAAAAAACCTTCTTTATCGGCATCCAGAATGGCCACAAGTTCTACTTCAGGCATATCGAGTCCTTCGCGTAACAAATTAATGCCCACTAATACATCAAATATCCCCAAGCGTAAATCGCGAATAATCTCCATTCGCTCCACAGTATCTATATCAGAATGTAAATAGCGAACCTTGATTCCATGTTCACCTAAATATTCTGTTAGATCTTCAGCCATACGCTTGGTTAAGGTGGTGACAAGAGTACGTCCGCCTTGATTTATCACCTGTTTGATTTCAGACATTAAATCATCGACCTGAGTTTTTACCGGCCTGATTTCCACCTCGGGATCAATCAAACCGGTAGGCCTTACTACTTGTTCGACCACATTGTCCGAATGTTCCTGCTCATAGAGACCTGGTGTTGCTGAAATATAAATAGTTTGTGGGGAACGCTCTTCAAATTCTTCAAAACGCAAGGGTCTATTATCCAAAGCAGAAGGCAAACGAAATCCATAATTAACCAATGTCTCCTTACGTGCCCTATCTCCACGATACATTCCTCCAATTTGAGGAACAGTCACATGTGATTCATCAATAATTAACAGAGCTTCAGGAGGAAGGTAGTCAAATAGAGTCGGTGGTGCTTCGCCCGCTTCGCGGTTGGATAAATAGCGGGAATAGTTTTCGATGCCAGAGCAATAACCTAATTCCAGCATCATCTCAATGTCAAAGCAAGTTCGTTGTTCCAAACGCTGGCTTCTACCAGTTTGTTTTGAGCATTCAATTCAGTAAGTCTTTCTTGCAATTCAGCCTTGACCTTTTCTACTGTTTCCAAAATGCGTTCTCTGGAGTCACGTAGTGGGTTTTAGGGAAAATAGTCACGCGCGGCAAACGTTGAAGAATTTCTCCTGTAAGCGGATCAAAGCGAGCGATATTTTCCACTTCGTCATCAAAAAGCTCAATTCTTATGGCGTCTTTCTCAGAATCCGCTGGAAAAATATCAATAACATCACCATGCACCCGGAATTGACCACGTTCAAGACTGAGGTTAGTTCGTGTGTACTGCATTTCTGCAAGACGTTTTAAAATTTTACGCTGACCGGATTGTTCTCCACGGGAAAGATGTAATAACATACGTAAATAGGAATCTGGGTCTCCCAATCCATAAATTGCGGAAACTGTTGCTACAATAATGGCATCTTTGCGTTCTATCAGCGCTTTGGTTGCTGATAATCGCATCTGCTCTATATGTTCATTAATTGAAGCATCCTTTTCTATAAATGTATCTGAAGCAGGAACATACGCTTCAGGCTGATAATAGTCGTAGTAAGAAACGAAATATTCTACGGCATTATCAGGAAAATAGGCTTTAAACTCCCCATAAAGTTGAGCCGCAAGCGTTTTGTTAGGTGCCATAATTAAAGTGGGCCTTTTCATGGCCTGGATAACATGAGCTATAGTAAATGTTTTACCTGAACCCGTGACGCCTAATAACGTTTGTTTAGCCAAACCGGCCTCCAGGCCGTCAATTAATGAGGCTATGGCCGTGGGTTGATCGCCGGAAGGTTGATAATTTGAATAAATTTTAAATAAGTTTTTCATATTCTATATTATATGCTAGTACCTCTATAATTCACAGGAGCAACAGATGGATATCGCATTGGCAAAGCGCGTACAAAAAGTAAAGCCTTCACCAACCCTTGCCGTAGCTGCAAAAGCAGCGCAAATGAAAGCTCAGGGGCTTGATATTATTGGCCTTGGAACTGGTGAACCTGATTTTGACACGCCTCAACATATAAAGCTAGCAGCCATCTCTGCCATTGAAGCAGGAGATACTAAATACACTGCTGTAGATGGGATTCTGGAGCTAAAAGAAGCTGTTAAAAACAAATTCAGCCGAGATAATGCTCTTGATTATCAATTGGACCAAATACTCATCTCGGTAGGTGGAAAACAAAGTTGCTATAACCTATGCCAAGCTTATCTTAATGCTGGAGATGAAGTCATAATCCAGCGCCTTATTGGGTGTCCTATCCTGATATGGTTTTACTCGCTGATGGAGTCCCCGTTATCATTGATACAACTCCTGCACAACGTTATAAAATTAATGCCCAACAATTAGAAAAGGCAATCACACCAAAAACCAAAATGATTTTTCTAAATAGCCCATCCAACCCCTCTGGTATAGCCTACACTCAGAACGAATTAAAAGAATTAGGCGAGGTATTAAAAAAACACCCCCAAATCCTTATTGCCACGGATGATATGTATGAGCATATTCTTTGGAGCCAACCCTTTGTGAATATCCTCAATGCCTGCCCAGAACTTTATGATCGAACTATCGTCTTAAATGGCGTATCCAAAGCCTATGCCATGACAGGGTGGCGTATAGGTTATGCTGCAGGCCCAGCTTCATTAGTCAATGCTATGAAAACGATTCAATCTCAATCCACATCCAACCCATGTTCCATAGCACAAAGAGCTGCTGTCGCAGCTTTGAATGGGAGCAGCGATAGCATTGAAGAAATGGTAAATGCCTTTCATCAAAGACACGATTACGTGGCTGATAGATTACAAAGTATTGATGGCATAGAAGTAATCCCAGCCGATGGCACTTTTTACATTTTCCCAAGTGTGCAAGCTATTATAGAAAAACGTGGTTATGCCAATGACATCGAATTTTCCGAAAAATTATTGAAAGAAGTAGGAGTAGCCTTAGTCCCAGGTTCCGCTTTCGGCACAGAAGGCTGCATCCGGATATCCTTCGCCACCGGCATTGACACACTAAAAGACGCATTGAACAGGTTGCAACGTTTCTGCAGTTAAAAAATTTATTCAAAATCTCTTGATTATCTCGCGGAATCGTTTTAAGATTTCGCCTCAATTCCCCGGTAGCTCAGTCGGTAGAGCGGATGACTGTTAATCATTAGGTCACAAGTTCGAGTCTTGTCCGGGGAGCCAATCCCAGTCTAGGTTTTGGCGAAAATCAATCAAACCTGGCTCTTCCCCATTTCCGGG
>NZ_JNCF01000106.1 GCF_000770585.1 Legionella norrlandica
AGAAGGAATTATATATGAATCAATTGAATATAAAAAGATTTTAGTGGTTTTAAATTGGCCATAGAAAGAGAGTGCTCAGAAATATTCTTACATTAATGCGAGGTCACACCCAGCAAAGCGTGGCGTTGAACTGATAAGAGTTCGTGCGCGTTCATCTAAAGGACAGTAGGTTTTTCCTCCAGATGAGGTTTGATAAACGTAACGCTCCAAATGGACAGCACCATAAGGTGTCTCATAACATTTTCGGACTTTCCCCTTGCTCGTCATCCGAACATTTCCTTTTGTCATGAACCCTAATTGTTATCATCTTCATGGGCCAAGCGGGGTAAAGTATGCAACGGAGCAAGTGAAAAAAGTTCTTGAAGAGATGAGGCCAAAGCATCTTATTCGTGCGGATATTAAATCGTATTACAAATCCATGGCCTTTATTTAAAACCACTCGATGACGCATTCAATGAAATGGATGTGGCTTACTTTCGGTATCAGGATGATAGTGCGCCACGAGCGCAGACCGAAGTTGCATGAACAACTAAGGCCTGTGGTGCTGCACTAGAGATGAGGGTAGGTCCCTCGAAACCGGCATGCAGGTGCAGGTTTCAAACCACCTTAAGCTGCTGTGATTAAGAGTCATGGTAGTGAGCGTTAAGGAAAAGGCCAGACTAAACTGGTCAGGTAAGTTTTCAGGAGATGAACGCAAGTGAACCACTATTGAAGTGTCGAAATGGTAGGGATGATGTCAAAACTGGGATCTGTCGTTAACCCAGGATTAGCTCAAGGGAAACCTGTTTACTGCTTGAGTGGCATCCGGCATAAAGGTGGCATGAACTGAATACAGGCTCTAGTGTGGAACGTGGGAACCTGTCGCTCTGATGCTAAGGGAGAAATCCAAGTGGAAGAACCATGAGGATCTGAGTACCGATGCAGGGCACAGGGGCGGAGCAACCTGTAGTAGTGATGAAATGCCTGTAATGGGTGTGGAGCGAAGGGGTTGCATTGTTCAACTGAGATTGATTAAACAACCAGCAATGGAAGGATTTAATGAATACAGTAAAGTCGTTTGGCATTACCAAGAAATTGGTTGTTGAAGCCTATAAACGGGTAAAAGCCAACGGAGGTGCGGCGGGTGTCGATGGTCAAACAATAACAATGTTTGAAGAGAATCTAAAAGATAACCTCTACAAACTTTGGAATAGGATGTCATCAGGAAGTTATTTTCCACCAGCCGTTCGTTATGTTGAGATCCCCAAAAGTGACGGGAAAGTGAGGATATTGGGAATCCCAACTGTCTCAGATCGAGTAGCTCAAATGGTTGTCAAGATGTGCTTGGAGCCGAAGATAGAACCACATTTTCATCCTGATTCTTATGGCTACAGGCCAGGGAAATCTGCGCATGATGCATTGGGGATGGCGAGGCAGCGATGCTGGCGCTATAACTGGTGCGTGGATCTAGATATCAAAGGCTTCTTTGACAATCTGGATCATGAGCTTGTCATGCGGGCAGTGCGAAAACATACCGACTGCAAATGGGTTCTTCTTTATATTGAACGGTGGCTTAAGGCTCCCGGACAACAAAAGGATGGGACACTCATAAAACGGAACAAAGGTACACCTCAGGGCGGAGTCATTAGTCCCCTGTTGGCTAATTTGTTTCTACACTATGCGTTTGATAAATGGATGCAACGGAATCATCCGTCAAATCCATTTGAGCGCTACGCAGATGATGTTCTAGCACATTGAAAAACAGAAGCAGAAGCGCTAGCTCTTAAAGAGGCCATTAGGCAGCGATTGCAAGACTGCAAACTGGAGCTTCATCCTGAAAAGACACGGATAGTGTACTGTAAAGATGAAGACAGACGAGGAACTTACGTAAACGAGAAATTTGATTTTCTGGGGTATACATTTAGAGCCAGAAGGTCGAAGAACCGATATGGTAAGTACTTCATTAACTTTAGCCCTGCAGTGAGTGACAAAGCAGCCAAATCAATGCGCCAAACTATGAGAAGCTGGCGATTGCAACTTCGCAGCGACAAGAGCATTGAAGACTTAGGACATATGTTTTATTCAACCATCAATGGCTGGATAAATTACTATGGAAAATTCTATAAGTCAGAACTTTACCCCGTGTTTACACATCTAAATCGCCTCTTGGTGAGATGGGTGATGAGAAAATACAAAAGGTTGAAAGGGCACCAAAGAAACGCTACTTACTGGATAGGAAAGGTTGCTAAACGTGAACCCCATCTATTTCCGCATTGGCGACGCTTAGGGCTCCTTCCTGCGACTGGGCAATAAGAGCCGGATGAGCGGAGACGTTCAAGTCCGGTTCTGTGAGAGCCTGAGGGTGAAATTCCCTTGGGCTACTCGACTTCTCATTTTGTGCCAAACCAAGCGCAGTCTTAATCGCTGTAAACAGCGTCTAATGCAGGTATTACAGGAAAGGCGCCTGCGCTTGTCCGGAAAAAAAAGCGTATTGGGTCAATTGATAAGGTTTCCATTTTTTAGGCATCCAATATCCAAAGACGCAACCTTTGGATAACACCACAATGACACAGGCTGTTGTAAACGTTCCTAACACGGAGCAAGTTGAAAAAAACCAATCCAAACTGGGTGTGGTATAGACAATTTGGCAACCCGAAAAGCAGCCTCTTTTGCAAACACACATTGTTCCTCATGCAAGAACATTGCGCAAAGCGCGCGAGCAAGTTAAATGGATGGTCAAAGAGTCGAGTAGCCACCTCCCCATTGCTGGGGAGGCAGCCCTCTAAGAACGGAGCGTGCGACTTTCACCGCACTCCGCTCAAGCTCGCATAAGGCTGGATGATTCTCAACCGGCAGATTTTGAGTCATTGGCACGTGT
>NZ_JNCF01000113.1 GCF_000770585.1 Legionella norrlandica
AGAATCATCCAGCCTTATGCAAGCTTGAGCGGAGTGCGGTGAAAGTCGCACGCTCCGTTCTTAGAGGGCTGCCTCCCAGCAATGGGAGGTGGCTACTCGACGTGCGACACGAGGTCGGTGTGCCGTAGCGAAGCTACATAAAAGATGGCGGTAGGTCCGCCGTAGTCTGCTTACAGGAGCTGGCTACAAACCACCTTAAGCTGCTATTGTAAAGAGCAATGGTAGTGAGCGTTAAGGAAAGTCAGCAATAGCTGGCGAGGTATGAGCTAGAAAGATGAATAAAACTGAACCATTGTTGAAGCATCGTTAGTCGAAAGTAACGTCAAAACCAAGGTCTCGACTTCATCTTGGGACAAGCATATAGGATACCTGCTTACTGTATATGCGACGTTCGGTGTAGAGATGGCATGATTCTAGTTTAGGCTTTTATGTGGAACTACGGGAAGCAGTCATCTGGATGTAAAGAGAGAAACTCAAGGAATAACACCCCAAGAGTGAGAGTATCGATGCCAGTTACTGTGGCGGGGCTGTTTGTAGTAGCGTAGAGGCTTCTGTAATGGAAGCAGAGTGAAGAGACAGCGTTAGATGAGGTTATCAACCTCAAAACTCGATAAGAGGATAAGAGTTGGATAAACCAAAACCATTTGATATACCAAAAAGTCTAGTATGGGAAGCTTATAAACAAGTCAAAGCAAACAAGGGTGGTTCAGGTGTAGATCATGAATCACTGGAAGATTTTGACAGGAAACGCAATAAGAACCTATACAAAATTTGGAATAGACTAAGTTCAGGGAGCTACTTTCCACCTGCGGTGAGAGGGGTAGAAATCCCTAAGAAGCAAGGAGGGATAAGGCTGCTTGGAGTACCAACTGTATCAGATCGGATAGCCCAAATGGCGATTAAACTGATATTTGAACCAAGTGTAGAACCCCATTTTTTGGAAGACTCCTATGGATACAGACCGAATAAATCGGCACTAGATGCCATAGGAGTTACCCGAAAGAGGTGCTGGAAATACGATTGGCTCATAGAGTTTGATATCAAAGGGTTATTTGACAGCATAGACCATGAACTACTGATGAAGGCTGTACGTCATCACACCGAAAACAAATGCATCTTACTGTATTTAGAGCGATGGATAAAAGCACCACTCGAGTTACCCGATGGCACTATAAAGAATAGAGACAAAGGAACGCCTCAAGGTGGCGTTATTAGTCCCTTGCTAAGTAATCTATATTTGCATTATGTATTTGATCACTGGATGAAAAGAACTCATCCTGAATCTTTGTGGTGTCGCTATGCTGATGATGGCATATGCCACTGTAAAACCAAGGAGCAAGCAGAGGCCTTATTGGCGGAACTTGAAAAGCGGTTTTTAGAGTGCAAGCTAGAAATACATCTCGAAAAGACGAAGATAGTATATTGCGGAAAACGTAGCTCAAAAGAAACGTATAAAGGCAACACCAGTTTCGTGTTTTTAGGGTATGAATTTAGATCAAGGAGAGCGAGGGAGCACAGAACGGGAGAAATATTTAGTGGTTTTCTACCCGCTATCAGTCCCAAAGCAAGGAAAGCCATCACTCAGAAAATAAGAGAACTGAATGTTAGAAACAAAAGCAATCTAAGCCTTCAGCAGATAGCAGATTGGCTAAACCCGATGATACGAGGCTGGCTGGGGTACTATGGAAAGTTCACCAAGTCCGAACTGAACGGGGTGTTTGAAAGACTGAATGGAACGCTAGTACGATGGAGCATGAAAAAGTATAAAAAGCTTGCGAAGAGACCTACATATGCTGCAGAGCGTATGGAAAAGCTAGCAAGAAGCCATACAAAATTATTTGCTCATTGGGAAGCAGGTATAACAAGTGTGTTCATCTAATGGGAGCCATGTGAGTCGAGAGGTTCATGCATGGTTCTGCGAGGGGCTAGTGGGGAAGATCCACTGGTCTACTCACCCCAAGTAGAGTTGTGGTATT
>NZ_JNCF01000107.1 GCF_000770585.1 Legionella norrlandica
TTGACACGATTGATTGCTCAATACAACAAAGTGAACACGGACGGAGTCACTTATAGGCTTAATGGAAAAACAATCACTAAAACGCATTCTGATTTCGAAAATACCCTCGATTTGGATGCCATGGCGGCATTATGTAAAGTAAGAACAAAAGATTTTATCGATCTCAAATCACAACTTGAAGAACAAGCGAGCTTGGATTATCACCACCATGTTGTTCCGATGTGACCGAGTTGACTGCATGTCGATGAAGAAGCTTGGCGGCGCAAGCCGCCACATGCTCATCCCAGCATGAATCCAAAAACCATAAAAGCAAGTCCTAGTATAACCAGTGTGCTGCTGTTCTCACCCACCACAGACACCATCGATGCAAGTAACTGATGATTCGCTGGGAAGAAAACCCAGTGCGACACGAGGTCGCCAAATAGAGCTGTGGTACTCGAAAGAAAACACCACCATCCATACGGCTGGATGAACCTACGATCCTGAATAAAGAGCGGATCGGACAATGAGGCAAAGCGCAAATGCGCGGGATCTAAAACGCGAGTGGCGGATTCTCCTGGAAGTCGTAACCGGGTAAGCGCTAGGTAATAGATATGCCGAAGACATCTGAACCTGCATTAAAAGACCGTCATCTCCAACTATGGAAAACGACTGTCAAACCATAGTCACTGAAGGGAGGAGGAATCCGTGGGGCAAATTCCTCGTCGTCAACAATACCTTCCGGTCTACAGCAGGCGACTAAGTCTATATGCTCTATTGGCGGAACGTGGCAACTCTGTAAAGTTCCTTTAGCAATAAAGGTAAGTGCATCGTAAGGTGCATGAATGCTTTGCAGAAACAGGATGTCCAAGAAAGCAAATGCCGATTTGTAATGAATCGGATACAAGTGTAAATCACTTGGCACGAAAGTGAGCCCACTTTGGACTGGCTCAAAATAGCGAGATAATTTGGAGAAACTTAAATATGGGGAAATGCAAATGACGGTGAAGCAATTTTCTGGTGCATCCTCAGCAGAGCGTCATCAATCTTGGCAAGATCTGTCTTGGTCAACGATAAATGCGCATGTATTTCGTCTCCAAATGCGTATCGCTAAGGCAGAAAGAGAAGGCAGAATCGGTAAAGTGAAAGCGTTACAAAGACTGCTCACCTCATCATTTTATGGAAAGTGTTTAGCCGTAAAACGTGTAACTAGCAATATCGGAGCCAAAACGCCCGGTGCTGATGGCATCACATGGAAAACACCCGAAAGTAAAATGCTGGCAGTAAGTTCTCTCTCAAGAAAAGCATATAAACCGCTTCCTTTGAGAAGAATTTATATCCCAAAGAAATCCGGTAAGTTACGCCCACTATCGATCCCAGTAATGAAGTGTAGAGCAATGCAAGCCTTATGGCATGCGGCTTTGGTGCCTATTGCAGAAGAACGAGCTGACATAAACGCCTACGGTTTTAGGCCAAAACGGTCAGCTCACGATGCAATAGAACAATGCTTCTGCGCATTATCTAATAGACATGCGGCTAACTGGGTATTAGAGGGTGATATCAAATCTTGCTTTGATCGCATCGACCATGACTGGTTATTGGAAAATATTCCGATGGATAAAGTAATCCTCAAGAAATTTCTAAAATCAGGTTACGTCGAGGAAGGAACAACTTACCCAACCGATTTAGGCACGCCTCAAGGCGGCATTATCTCACCAACTCTGGCGGTTATGGCCTTATCAGGCCTAGAAAAGACGCTAACGGATACTAAAGAAACACAAAGAGTTCGTCAAAAGAAAAAGATCAATATGATCGCTTACGCTGACGATTTCATTGTGACTGCATCCAGCGAACAACTGCTACGTGATGAGGTAATTCCAATATTAGAAGCAGGTCTAAAGAAAGTAGGACTTGAACTCTCCCGCGAGAAAACCAAGATCACCCAGGTTCAACAGGGTTTTGATTTTCTTGGATTTAACATTCGAAAATATCCGAATGAGAAACTGCTGATTAAGCCATCTAAGGCGAGTATTTTAGCATTTACGAAAGAAATCAAAAGCTGTATTAAACAAGGTGCTGCACTTCCAACAGAGAAATTAATCTATCTATTGAATCCGAAAATCACTGGCTGGACTAATTATTACAGAAGTGTGGTCTCTTCAAAAGTATTTGGCACGCTAGATCATGAAATTTTTATGGCGCTCAAACAATCTCTATACAGAAAACATCCTCGTAAAGGACGTTGGTGGATCATGAAAAAGTACTTCACTACTGTTGGAGATAATAACTGGCGATTCTATTGCATTGTTAAGGATAAATCGGGTAATAAAAAGCCACTTTATCTCAGGCAAGCCAAGGAAACGTTGATTCGACGGCATAAGAAAATCAAAGCTGAAGCTACACCTTTTGATCCCTGTTATGAAGATTATTTCAAACAGCGATACAAGGAGAAACGCGCTAGAACCACACGTGCCAATGACTCAAAATCTGCCGGGTTGAGAATCATCCAGCCTTATGC
>NZ_JNCF01000129.1 GCF_000770585.1 Legionella norrlandica
GGTGTATACCAAGATCGCTTTGTTAAAGAGTTACGATTAAGAGGTATTCAAACCATTGAGGAAGCCAACAAACTACTGCAAGGCCGTTTCATAGACAGCCTAAACAATAAGTTTATGAAAAAGCCTGCGAGCATGGACGATGCCCACGTAGCTCTGATGTCAGATCAAAACCTAGATAACATCATGTGTTGGGAATATACAAGGACTGTGTATAACGATTGGATTATTCGATTTGAAAATAAGTTGCTGCAAATTCAAAAAACCAGCAGCATTTGCGTCAGACCAAAGCAAAAAATTACATTAAAACGGCATCTTAATGGAAAAATAACGTTATGGAGTAAAGGTCAAAAAATTCCATATTGTTTTACTGAGCGAGAGATAAAAGAGGAGAAAAAAGTGACACGGCCATACAGTGCTGACAAACGCAGTCAAAACGGACGGGAAAGCAAGAAAAAATCACCCTGGAGCCAATTTAATCCAGGTTGGTTAAAGCAAACGAAAGAGAATTTACTAGCAACAACTTAATTGTTCTCAGCAAGTTCAAGAGCAAGCAGTGTGGATGATGATGGACGAACTCCTCCAGCACCAGTCTTGTGTCCTACGGAACGTGTGCAACAAACTATGGACAACC
>NZ_JNCF01000116.1 GCF_000770585.1 Legionella norrlandica
TTTTTTCAGTTAGCTCGGTTTCAGTTTGATTACCCTTTTTATAAGTGAGTGCTCCTGCTGCAAACAGGCCGAGACCAGCCGCTGCTGTGGACGGATCCCTAAACGGATCCCAACACCAGATTGCTGCTAAAACTACCCCAGCAACCACTGCGGCAGCGGCTACCGACATCATGAGGCACCTAAAATTTTCATGCCTTTGGAAGGTTTATCTTTTAAGGAGTCTGCCAGTTCCTTATAGGCCTTGGGATCAATTTCTTTATTCAGAAATCGATTAGTGCTCTGGATAACAGAAGTTAATTTTTCAACATTTGCACCATCATTTTTTAAATAGTCTATATGCTTGATTAATTTCTGGATTCTCTTTTTCAGTTCAGGATCAGAAGTGTTAAATGTTCCCAGTTTTATTTTTTCTTGCTCGTATTTGATATTTTCTATCTGTTTCGTTATTTTGGTTAGCGCTTCTCGATAAGGCGTTTGCATTGCATCTCGTAATGCTTCCCAGTCTTTTCTACTATAATTCTCACCAGAATTTAGTGTGTAATCATCTAACTTAGATTTGGCTTTCTTGTATTCTTGCAGTGCCTGGTTCAGCGCTTTTTTTACTGGTTTTGTAACCTCATCTTGATCATGATATTGGGCAAGAAACTCGATAATGGCAAAATAATCTATGGTTCTACACACTTGATTTTTTTCATGTGGTACAAGAACCACAGGAAAATTATATTTATTTTCTTCCTCATTTTCTGCAGAAACACATTCAAGGATAGGTGCTTCCGAGTCATCACACCAGCCTATTATTCTTTTTGTCGGAGATTTATCATCCAAATCATCAATTTCATTCATAATTCCACAACGAATGGATTGAATCAAATCACTCTTCTGAACGGTACCTCGTATTGGATCTTCCTGCTTAATCTCTTTTTCTTCCAAGTAATGATAAACTTCAGAAGCTGAAACAACCAGCAATTTATCCAGGTTTTGGTTAGCCAAGAGTTGATGGGCTAAATCGTTATCGGTTCCCTTAGAAACGACTAATACTCGAATATTAGGATTAGATAAAATATTCTGAAGATGAGTGCCTATTTTCGGATGAACAAACTCTCCCTGGATACCTGCTGTAGTTCCTGAAGAATGATTAATGGTTTCATCAAAATCTAATACCAGTAATTTAAGATTTTTGTTTTCTTTTAATTCGGTCATTAATTGTGGAAGGCTCATGGTTTACCTCAGGAATAAGTTAGTTATCACCCATTATAACCCACTAACATTAACTAATAATTAAGGCGGTCGTATGTTAAAAATTATCCGAATTGCCTCAAATTACCTGTCAAAAGCAACACCTATTTTGAGGCAACGACCTTTTCGTAAAAAGTTCTTTTTAAAATCGCTTCCAATACTCAGAAGCATGTCAGGCATTGCAAATTTAAGAATATTTAGGAGTCTTACATAAAATTCTATTTTCAGCCTTCTAGATTTCAGGGTTATCAACGTTTAAATCCACAATAACAAAGTATTACACCCAGCACAAAATCTATTCCGGCTGATATGTAACTAATTGTAGTGTTTTGCATGAAGAGTACAGTCGCTTGATCAATGAAATGTGGATGAAAAATAATACTCGTACCTTTCAATAAGATAAGCCATGCTATAATAGTGACGATGACGCGCCAACTCCCTTCCCAAATGTTATGGCTGACTACAATGATAATTCCTAGAATAAGG
>NZ_JNCF01000042.1 GCF_000770585.1 Legionella norrlandica
TTAGTGAAAAATAATTTGGAATGGAGTTGGTCAATCATTTCGTCTGAAAAATAACAACGCTTAAGAAATCGTGGTGTATAACTGCCATCGATAAGGGCATGAACTCCTTCAACTAACCAATCATCTAATTCTCGTGCTAAAAAATGAATGTCGTGGTTATGGTGAACTCAATTGCTCAAGCTGCGGAGGCAGACTGGATGTATGAAACGCCTAAAATTGATGACGTCGTTAGCACGGTATCTGTGAGTCTTGATGGTACTTGTGTACTCATGGTCAATGAAGGTTTTAGTGAAATGAGCAACATGCTACCCAATAGACAAAAACAGGGGCTTGTTGACAAACTAAAAAGTGCGATTACCTATTTTAAAAATCAAAGGCAACGCATGAATTATAATTTTTATCAAATGAACAATTTGCCCATTGGCTCGGGGGTTACCGAAGCAGCTTGCAAGACTCTTATTAAACAACGCCTCTGCCAATCAGAATGAAGTGGAAAAATCAGGGTATTTTAATGGTTCTGCATTTAAGAGCGTTGATATCAACCAAAGGTCGGTGGGAACAATTTTGGGAGCGTATTAATCAAGCAGGTTTTGGCAGAAATTTGCTAGTTATTTATAAGAAACAAAACAGTACATTAATTCGAGGTCATACCCGAGCCCTGGAAAGCCAGGAAAAATTTTAAGCCACTAACCTCCGTATTACGTCATACAATACGGGAGGCTCCAGGATAGGTATACAAATGCATCAACGAGGTCTGAATTGTACATCAGGCTCTTGTTCACTTAAGAAATAATTAAGGCCATGACTTGGATCATTTTTTAGTTGTTCAAATGTTGCCTTATCCAAGTGAGCGCCATTGGCATCAACAAATTTTCCTGGCTCATTCTTATCAGGTGTATAACCATTTTCCTCCAACCACATATAAATCAACTTTTCATATATGGCATCTAATTTTCCTTTTTCATTTCCATTGTCAGAACGTGTCAGGGGTTCAATTTTCAATTTATTATCATCAGTATAACTCACTTCATGCATGAGTTCAGGCAAATCAATTTCAGGATTACCCGTTAATTTGCTGGCAATTTTATCTTTAATCCAAAAGAAAGGAGTTACTATAAATTTTTCTCCAGCAGAATGTCTTATTTCTTTCATAGACTGAGAAAGCGCCTTAACAAGAGCAGAATACATTTTTAACAAACCCATGATGGCAGCACGAGCATCCGTATAAGCCATTACATCAGCATTCAGTACTCCTTCAGCTCTTCTAATTGCATCTTCATAAAGAGTGATCTGCTCCCTTGTCTGAGGATCTTTGGTATACCTGCCTTTTTTCACTTTGTCCTCAGCCGCTGCGCGGGAGCTTTCTCTGCTGGCTTTTAATTCTTCCGCCTCCCTCTTCTGTTTAGCCATTACTTCCTCTTTTCGGATTCTTTCAAGTTCCTCTTTCAACTCTTTCGGCGATTTAGACATTACGTAACTCCTCATGACATATCATATTGGGTAAAATAGAGACCCTTTGTATTATCATAACACAATAATTTGGGCGAGTCATCCCAATCACTCAGGACGTATCTTGTTAACGTTTTCCCCTTATATTGATAAGTCGTTGAACCTGGTTTATGAGTATGACCATGAATCAAAGTGTCTGCTCCGTTGTAAGACATGTGTTGAATTATAGCAGAAGGAACTACATCCATTTTTTCAAGGGACTTACTGTGGTTATTAAGACTAATGTTGCGAACTTTATTAACTAGACGTTCACGAAATGACAAAGGTAACTTTAAAAAAACAAATGAAAATAGTCTGTTTCTTGTTAATAAACGAAATCGCTGGTGAGATTTGTCTTTAAGACAATAACGATCACCATGCACCAATAAAACCTTTTTACTCCCCAGAATAATTACCGTAGGCTCTGTCAGAACTCTCCATCCAGCTTGCTCGGCAAATACAGAACCAAGTAAAAAATCCCGATTTCCGATCATATAATAAATTTCTAGTCCTGTTTGACTGAGTCTATTTATTTGTCCCGCAACAGCTTGGCTCCATCCATCTATTGAATCATCACCGGACCATGCATGAAAGAAATCACCCAGAATATAAACTTTTTTCACAGATCGTTGTGCCCAATTTATAAAACAATCAAACCTGGCTTGAATTTTTTTATCTTCTGGATGCAAATGAAGATCAGAAATAAATACTGCGTCAATCATAATGGCTCAATAACTATATGTTCTTCTGATAAATAAATTTGACATGGGCCATTAATTGGTTCAATAGCGTCACTTAGACGATAAAAACCAGCAATAGAAACCAATTCGGCATCCAATGATTGACAAAAAATTCTCACTTCAGTATCACCAGATATTCCTGCCAAAGCTCTGCCTCTTAGTGTACCATACACATGAATATTTCCATCAGCCAATAATTCTGCTCCATGGCTAACCGAGGAAGCAACTATTAAATCAGTTCCTTTAGCAACAACTTGTTGTCCTGAACGTACTGGAGTAGTTATTAACTTGGATTTAACATTTTCTCCAGCAAGACCTTCTGCAGATTCATTAATAATCGGCTTGTCATGCGAAGTAGAGGCATTGAGGATAGCTAATCCTTGACACTGAGCCAGAGTTTCTTGCATGGGATTTCCACCCTGGATAGCTACGGGAACCATGCCATAATTACGAGCAATTTGACATAACTCCTGCAAATCAAATTCCAAATGATTCACAGAAGATAAATCAAAAACCACTGGTGTTCTTTCGAATAATTTGGGTGCTTTAACAACAATTTCAGCAAATTGTTGAGAAAAAGCCTCCTTATTTGTATTTAAAACATGCAAAACGGTTAAAGTATACAACCTACCTTTTAACTTAAATGCCTGTGTATTAGTTATATTTTCACTCATTAGCATGATATCCATTAATAAGATTTTTGTTTATACTAGCACGTGGAAAACAATAACAGAAGGATATCACAGTGGATAAACGATGGTTTGAACAATACCAAAATGGAGTGCCACATGAAATTGACGTAAGTCAATATTTATCCCTAGTATCTTTATTTAATGAATCATGCGGCCTATATGCTAAACGAAGTGCGTATTCCAACTTAGGGACCGAAATTACCTATGCTGATTTAAATAATTTAAGTAGAAATTTTGCCGCCTATCTGCAGCAGTTAGGTATGGAAAAAGGGGCACGAGTCGCAATAATGCTGCCTAACATTTTGCAATATCCTGTAGCCATGTTTGGTATTTTGCGAGCAGGTTATGTGGTAGTAAACACGAATCCATTATATACCGCTGATGAAGTAATACATCAAATGAATGATGCTGGAGCAGAAGTTATTATAGTGCTGGAGAATTTCGCAAAAACTATAGAAAAAGCATTGCCCTCGATGCCATCTGTCAAACATGTCATTGTCACACAAATAGGCGATTTATTCCCCTCATTTAAGCGTTTTATAGTCAATTTTGTCGTTAATCACATAAAGAAACTAGTCCCAGCCTATAAAATTCCTCATGCAGTAGCTTTTAATTATGCGTTAATGGAAGGCAAACAAGCCACGCTTCATCGCATAGAGCTTAATCATGATGACGTGGCATTCCTGCAATACACCGGAGGAACTACTGGAGTTGCAAAAGGAGCCATTTTGACTCATGGCAACCTTATAGCTAATGTAATGCAAGCTTACTCATGGATAGCTCCTCTTGGAATAAGTGATCAAGATATTATTGTAACAGCCCTTCCCCTGTACCATATCTTTTCCTTAACTGCCAATTGCCTGACCTTCATGAAAATTGGTGCAAAAAATATCCTTATCACAAACCCACGTGATACAGGCCACTTTATAGATCAAATCAAAAATTCAGGTTTTACAGCATTTACTGGAGTAAATACCTTATATAACTCCTTACTAAATCATCCCAAATTTAAAGAAATTGATTTTTCTAAATTAAAATTAGCATTATCAGGCGGTATGGCATTACAAAAAAGCGTCTCTCTTAAATGGTCAGAAATGACAAAGACTCGTGTTTTGGAAGCTTACGGTTTAACTGAAACAAGTCCTGCTGTCACAATAAACCCAATGTATCTCGAAGGATATAATGGTAGTATTGGGCTACCTCTTCCTTCAACTGATATCTCTATACGTGATGAATCAGGGAAAGAAGTGCCTATAGGGGCAAGTGGCGAATTATGCATTAAGGGGCCACAAGTTATGCCCGGATATTGGAAAAGGCCGGATGAAACAGCTTTAGTATTTACCAAAGACGGTTTTCTAAAAACTGGTGATATTGCGCGTATGAATGAAGAAGGCTTTATCTATTTAGTGGATAGAAAAAAGGACATGATCGTGGTTTCAGGATTTAATGTATATCCTAATGAAGTAGAGCAAGTCATAGGAATGCATCCCGGTGTATTAGAAGTCGGAGTTGTAGGAATTGCTGATGAGGAGTCTGGGGAGCGCGTAAAAGCATGTATTGTTAGAAAAGACACCACACTAACAGTCGAACAAATTATTCATCACTGCAAAGAGCATTTGACTGCTTATAAAATCCCTAAGGTTGTTGAGTTTTTTGATGAACTCCCTAAAACTAATGTAGGTAAAATTTTACGGCGTGCCCTTAAGGACGAAGAAGCAGAACCGCAATCATCAAAAGATCAAAAAACAGTAGCACCTGTCTAAACAAATCCAGCATTTGGGATAATCTTATCCCAAATCTACCCTAATTATAAATCTCCACTCAACGCACATTACCCTATAATTGTTATTAAAAATATTCCGAATAAATGGTCAAATAACCGCCATCTGATTCCATTTCCAGTAGAGTCTCATTGATTTGCTCAATTAATTGAGTTTGATCAGGATTCGCCATAATAGCATATCCATCTCCAATAGGAATTTTATCGCCGATTAATTTATATCCATTGGGCTCGGAAGCTATCCAATATTTTGCTGCTTCATAATCCATCAAGCTCGCATCAACTTGATTCGCATTCAGCCCATCAAGCATATCTTGTATAAGCGAATAAATAATTATGTTGTTATTACGCTTTTCCGACAACACTTGTTTACCATAGGGAGTCCCTTTTCTTACGCCAATTTTTTTATTATAGAGATCATCCAATGTGTTTATTTTCGAATTAAAATTGGTTATATATTGTGAGTTACTTTCAAGGTAAGGGAGGCTAAAGATAAAATTTTGCCTTCTCTCATCTGTAATTATCATAGAAGCAATAACGACATCTACTTTGCGACCTTTTAAAGCAGGGAATAACTCATCAAAAATATAAGCTTTAAAAGTACATTTTGCTTTCAGTCTCCGACATATTTCAGTCATTAGAGTAATATCAAATCCATACAGAGAATTCTTATCCCCTGACCAAACTTCAAAAGGTGGATTAAATTTTGAAGTTCCAATAGTCAAATTTAAAGAATAGGAATTACTGGAAATAATCATCAAGATTAGGAGTTTGAATAACTTCATAAACCATATCCTTTAATTTAAGAAGTTTGCTTATTCATAATCATGGTACAAAAAAAATAATTTGTACAATTATGAGCATTAGACTTCCTTTTCAACGAAAAATAGCTCTATTTATTAACCCAAGCTGGGCCCCAAAATAATAAATGGCATTTATTTTTTATTAGGAAGCCAATTGCTTCATAATTCTTGCTGTGGCACCCCATATTAGTTCTTTGCTGGCAATAAATTGGCAAGTAACAAAACATAGTCCTTTTTTTTCAATCACCATCTTCTTATAATTTTGTAAATTTTTTACCAATAGCATAGGAACGGAAATTAATGCACTAACTTCTTGAAAGTTCATAGTATATGGCACGACTGTTTCAATGCTTGCTAACCAGGGATGAATAATCAAACCGCCCAGAGTCCTTTCGACTTTTAACTTTTTAATTAATCTGATTCTGTCTGCTGTGATACCCAGCTCCTCATTAAGCTCTCTTAGTGCGGTACTATATAAATTTTGATCTTTTGCTTCATGAAATCCGCCAGGAAAACACACCTCTCCTGGATGATTCCTCAACTTTTCGCTTCGTTTAGTAAGGATTAATGAATCCTCTGAGAGATCATGTAAAACAATGACTGATGAATGTGCGCTAGTTATGCGTGTGATGTTATTTGATTCCATTTATAATTGCAGTCAATTTTGTAAAACATTCACGATATTCATCTTCCCAATCCGAGTCAATAACAATGCCTCCTCCTGCTGCCAAATGCAGCATGTTGTTTTTAGCTGTAATGGTTCTAATCGCAATATTTGCATCAAAACGCCCGTGCCTAGAAAAATAAGTAATACAACCGCAATAAACACCTCGTCTATAATGTTCTTGTTCTTTGATAATTTTCATTGCCTCTAATTTTGGTGCTCCAGTAATTGAACCACCTGGAAAACAAGAAAAAAATGCTTCAACAGGATGAATTTCATCTCGACAAAAAGCGTGTATATCAGAGACTAAATGATGTACAGCCTGGTAACTCTGAATAGCACAAAGATTAATTACTTTAACTGTACCTGCTTTGGCAAACTTGCCCAAATCATTTCTTAATAAATCAACAATCATTATGTTTTCAGCGTTATTTTTTGAGCTTTTTAATAATTCTTCTTTTAATTGTTTGTCCATGAAGGGATCCGTCGAACGATGTATGGTGCCTTTTATAGGAGAAGTTAAAATTTCTCCATTATCATAGAGCAAAAACCTCTCAGGGGAAAAACTTAAGATATCCGCTTCATCAAGCCTGATAAAAGCAGAATATGGAACAGGATTAGTTTTATTCACCATTTGATACATCCTCCAAGGATCTCCTATGAATTCTGCCTGGAATGGTTGGGTATAATTGACTTGATAGGAACGCCCAGCTCTTAAAGCCTGTTGAATAGCATTAAATGAATTTTTATAGTTTTCTTTGGAAATTAAGGGGCTAAACTCACCCTGGACCGAAAATAGATTAGGTTTTTCAAGTGTTTTTTTTAATAAGATGATTTCTTTTATTTCTCTTAAAATATTTGCAGTTGAAGAATGGGTATTTCCTGAAAATAAGGTTGCTTTTTTTAAATAATGATCTACTATGATTGCCCAATCATAAAATCCCAAATTTAGCAATGGCACACCAGATAAACAACTTTTGGGATGTGTTTCAAGCCCATATAGTAAATCGCCAAACTCATAAGATATATAACCAATAGCACCTCCCTGAAAAGGAAGATCAAGGCCTGATTCTTTTATTTTGAGTTTATTCTTCAGCTCCCTGAGCACATACTCTTTATTCCGAATATTATCCTTAACAATAACTCTTTCGTATGGGTAAGCACTCAGAATATCATAGCGGCCGATTGACTTATCTGTACTCTGAAGAAGTACAAAACCCGGTAATTTACTTAATTTTTCATAGGATTCCGGTAGAAAACTATGGTAATCAAGTGAGATCACACTGCTATTTATCAAATTATCACCTTACAACGTCATGTATTTTTGAATTATAAATAATATGGATCGATATATAAACTTAGAAAAAGCTCATGGAATGATATGAATTTTATAAGTTTTCACTTTTTTATCTATATGGTACAAAAATTTTACTTAAGCTTGTATTCCAAATTAGTAAATTATATTAATTACTGGTTTTTGAATTAATTTGTGAGTATCCTATGACCACGCGTTGTTGACAAGGAGCTATGTAATGACAACAGTTGCTCAATTTGAAGTTAGCTACACACAATATCTTAATGAACAAGGGGAGTTAATCAGTAAATTACCACCATTTGCTGAAAATCAAACAACACTGAAAGAATTGTATAAAATCATGGTGCTTACCCGCACTTTTGATAAAAAAGCAATCGCATTGCAAAGAACTGGCAAAATGGGTACCTATGCACCAATTAATGGCCAAGAAGCCATTTCAACAGCCATCGGCCATGCAATGAAGTCAAATGACGTTCTTGTTCCCTACTATAGAGATTACGCGGCGCAGTTGCAACGCGGAGTCAAGATGTCAGAAATTCTTGCCTTTTGGGGTGGAGATGAGCGGGGAAGTCATTTTGCTAATAATGCTGAAGATCTTCCTATTTGTGTTCCTATTGCCTCTCAATGCTTGCATGCCGCAGGAGTAGCTTTTGCCTTCAAATATAGGAACGAACAAAGGGTAGCAGTCGTCTGTATAGGAGAAGGAGGAACTTCAGAAGGAGACTTCTATGAAGCTATGAATGTGGCAGGCACCTGGAACTTACCTTTGGTTTTTATAGTAAATAATAACCAATGGGCAATTTCTGTTCCCAGGGACAAACAAACAGGTTCACAAACCATAGCACAAAAAGCCATTGCAGCTGGTTTTTCCGGGATTCAAATAGATGGCAATGATATTTTTGCTGCCAGGCAAATCATAGGTGATGCTATTGAAAAAGCTCGTCAAGGGGGCGGACCTACTTTAATTGAAGCGCTAACTTATCGATTATGTGATCACACTACCGCTGATGATGCGACGCGTTATCAACCTTCTCAAGAAGTAGAGAAAGCAAAAGTTAAAGAACCCATTGGACGTTTTAAACATTTTCTAATGCAAAACAATATTTGGACACCTCAGGATGAAGAAAAGCTGGTGATAGAGTGCAGCGAAAAAGTTGAAAAAGCAGTGGAAGAATACTTAAGTACTAAACCTCAACCAGTCAGCAGTATTTTTGATTACCATTACGCTGAACTTCCTGAATATTTAGTAGAACAACGTGCAATAGCCATGGAGGAATATTCTAATGCCTGATATTACTTTAGTTGAAGCCGTTACTCAGGCCTTGGCATATGAGTTAGCTCATGATGAGAGTGTAGTGGTTTTTGGAGAAGATGTCGGTAAAAATGGTGGAGTATTCCGAGCTACTGTAGGCTTACAAGACAGGTTTGGAGAAAATCGCGTTTTTGACACTCCATTGGCAGAATCTATGATCGCTGGGCTGGCTATAGGTATGTCAATTCAAGGGCTAAAACCTGTTGCAGAATTTCAATTCATGGGTTTTATATATCCTGCTATGAATCAAATCATTTCTCATGCCGCGCGTATGCGTAATAGAACCAGAGGAAGGTTGCATTGCCCCCTGGTTTATCGTGCCCCATTTGGTGGAGGAATCAGAGCACCAGAACATCATTCGGAGAGTACAGAAGCATTATTTGCTCATATTCCAGGACTGCAAGTAGTGATTCCTTCTTCCCCAAAACGAGCTTATGGATTATTGCTGGCAGCTATCCGTAATCCTGATCCAGTTATTTTTCTTGAACCCAAGCGAATTTATCGTCTAGTCAAACAACCTGTTCCTGATGATGGAGAGGCCTTACCGCTAGGAAAATGTTTTACTTTGCAACAAGGTGATGATTTGACCTTAGTCAGCTGGGGTGCCAGCATGCATGAAACCTTGCAAGCAGCAAAACAATTGGGGGATGAGGGTATTTCTTGCGAAGTAATTGACATAGCAACAATTAAACCTTTGGACATTGAGACTATTTTGGCTTCTGTAGAAAAAACTGGGCGTTGCGTTATAGTTCATGAAGGAGCAAAAACTTGTGGAGTTGGTGCTGAAATTTCGGCTCAAATCATGGAGCATTGTTTGCCTGATTTACTAGCTCCAGTTCAACGAGTTACAGGGTATGACACGGTCATGCCTTATTTCCAACTGGAAAAACAGTACATACCTAGTGTTACCCGCATTAAAAACACTATTATGAGCATAATGGAGTGATAATGAATATTTTTAATTTACCCGATTTAGGTGAAGGACTGCCCGATGCTGAAATTCATGAGTGGTTTGTTAAGGAAGGTGATGAAGTTAAAGCTGATCAGCCTTTAGTCTCAATGGAAACTGCAAAAGCTGTGGTTGATGTTCCCTGTCCTCAGTCAGGAACCATTGCTAAATTGTATGGTAAGCCCGGGGATGTTATTAAAACAGGTGAGCCCCTTGTTGCATTTGTTTCAACTAGCGCAAAACCTGCCGATAAAGGTACTGTTGTTGGTAACCTAGAAGAAAGCACCGATGTCACTGAAGATACTTTTGTTATAGGAAGCCAGCGCGCTAGTCAACGAGTCAAAATTACACCGGCGGTCAGGTTATTAGCAAAAAAATTAGGGGTTGATTTAACATCTCTAAAAGGTACAGGAGAAAATGGCTTTATAACCCGCGAAGATGTTCAGGCTCAAGCCGACAAAAACTCAAAACCACCAGCTGGATATGAGCCTTTACGAGGCGTCAGGAGAGCTATGCTTACTAGCATGGTACAATCCATGCCGAAATAGTGCCTGTTGGCATTTTTGATGAAGCCGACATTAATAATTGGAAAGCTGGCACTGACATTACTGTCCGATTAATTCGTGCAATTATTTATGCCTGCAATAAGGAGCCTTCTCTTAATGCCTGGTTTGACACCAAACACGCTGCACGTCAGTGCTTTAAAGAAGTTCATCTTGGTATTGCTATGGATAATGAAGAAGGGTTATTTGTTCCAGTGATTCATGATGCAGAAAAATACACAGATAGCGAGTTAAGAAAAATAATTAATGAGTTTAAAGAATCTGTTCGTAATCGCGCGGTCAGTGCTGACAAGTTAAAAGGAGCAACCTTTACTTTATCTAATTTTGGCAAATTCTCTGGACGCTTTGCCAGTCCGATAATTGTACCGCCTATGGTAGCTATTTTAGCCGTTGGACGGCTTTATAAAGCAGCTGTAGTAACTAAAGAGGAAAAAATAGAGGGGCATAATATGCTGCCTTTATCCTTAAGTTTTGATCATCGGGCCATTACGGGAGGCGAAGCGACTCGATTCTTAGGCGCGGTGATTCAATCTTTGCAACAAGAATAAGAAAGCCCAGTAAGTAAGTAATTTATAACCAAGCAATGAAGAGAATAGCATGAGAATATTCACCGTGATTTTGCTTTTCTTTCTCAGTATCTCCCCTGTTCTGGGAGATACTGCATTGCCTGAAAGTTTTAATATTAAAAGCGCGAATAAGCAATTTGATCAACTTAATCTAAAACTATCTACTCAAAATCTTAATTTAAATAATCTTAAGATAGCAGTAGAAACCTTAAGCGAACTATCAACTCAATCCGAGCAATGTGTAGCAGATTTACAAAAAAAATTAAACAATGTTGATGCACTTATTAAACAGGCCACTTCCACTGGGAATGATAAAGGAGCCGACTTAATTTATTTGAACAATCAAAAAAAGGAATTAGCAGAGCAACAGTCTAAGTGTCGATTATTTTCAATTCGAGCAAAAGAAGCGATAGAAGCTTATAAAGCAGCTATTTTACAATTAAAGCAAGAAAAAACCCTGACGCGCAACACACCTTTATTGCAAACAATAAATAAAATTGCCAATTTTTCTGACAATATCAAGTGGATAAGTTATCCCAAAGATAAGTTTCCGATACAAAATTTTCCAACTTATCTATGGATTTCTATTACAGTGATTAGTTTTTTAATTTCTGTTGTGCTTTTATTAAAACTTCGACAGTCTAGATTTGTTCGTCGTTATCTAAAATTTAAAAAACTCCAATGGCACCAGCTCACTATTGTAACATTATATATTATGACAGGCTCAATATTGAGTTATATCTGGTTGTTTGCTAGTGAAGCCCAGCTGATGAACCTTCAATTTCTTCTGATAAAACAAATATTCCTGTTTCTTACTGGAATATTGTTAATTATTGGCTTATTCAAAGTAAAAAAGTTCAGAGCCTTCTTTAATTGGTATGCCATGGATGGTGAGTTTTTTGAGACATTGAGTATTGTAGCACTTTCTTTTTATTTTTTTGCTGCTATTGGTCAAAAGCTGTCAGAGATTTTGAGTATCAACAAAGTAGTCTGGGAATTAACCCAATCTATTTTTCTCTTTTTGTTACTGGTTACCACTGGTTATTTTGCACATTATTTCTGTCGTTCCCACCTCCATATCGCATTTATAAAACGATATTATAAATTTCTTCACCTTCTTATTTTTACTCTGCTCATTAGTTGTGCCATCCTTAATATAGCTGGCTTTTATATTTTAGCCATGCAACTCACTTTATCAGGAATTTGTACGTTCTTTATTCTTTATATTACTATTTTAATAGAACAGAGCATCACCAAATTTTATGCTTCTTTAAGTTATTCTCATAGCAAAATTAATATCGTACAGTTGTTTGGGTATAAAAAAGATCAATTATTCACAGAGTTCTACATCTTAAAAATAACATTAAAATTAATTGTCATCCTTATAAGTATCTATTTAATAGGAAGATGTTGGGGTTTTGCCACGAATTTCATCGAAACAATCTATGATAAATTGTTACATGGTTTTGCCTTGGCAAATATCAAAATCTACCAACTCGCGTTATATTGGGTGTAATAATTTTTTGTTTCCTTTATTTAATTTTTCGCGCTATTTCAACTAGAGTTAGCCGTTATCAACAATTTGAAGATGAAGAGGAAACCCAAGTTGCTATCGCTTCCATTCTAAGTTATGTTGGTTTTATTATTGCTGCGGTTTCTGGTTTCCTGGTAGCTGGTTTTGATTTCACAGGGCTTGCTATTATAGCAGGAGCACTTTCAGTCGGGATAGGTTTAGGTCTACAAAGTATTGTTAATAATTTTGTCTCAGGCCTTATTTTGCTGATTGAAAAGCCAATAAGACCCGGGGATCGAATTAACATTGATGGTGTTGAAGGATTTGTAAAAAAAATTAGAGTAAGATCTACGCAAATTCTTACCCCAACTCATGAAGACATCATTATTCCAAATTCAGATTTGATCACACGCCGGGTAGTCAATTATATGCTCACAGACAATTATTGGCGTGTTAGTTGTGAAGTTAAGGTAGCCTATGGCAGTGATCTGAAGCTCATAAAAGAACTTTTATTGGAAATTGCAAATAAGCAGGATGATATAATTAAAAGTGGCAGAAACAAACCTGCCGTATTATTTAGTGCTTTTGGAGACAATGCATTAATTTTTCAACTCTCATGCATGATCAAAGATGTTAATAAAAAATCGATTGTAAAAAGCGAATTAAATTTCGCTATTGAAGAGGCCTTTCGTAAACACGATATTTCAATTGCGGTTCAACAACGTGATATTCATATTAAATTGGAAGATTTGGCCCCTCCTCCAACATCAAACAAATAATTTTGCCCATAGTAATAAGACCGATTGCCAACAATTCTAAAGGGTTCCCTGAATTTTATTTATATTAATAAGTCATTTATAATAAATGATATATTCTACTATTAGAAGATTATTTTTCTATGAAACAGGACTTTTCTGCAAAAATAATAACCCTTAATGAGGTTTATGCAATCAGCTATAAACTGGCTCATATTATTAAGCGATCAAATTATCATTTTGACGTAGTAGTTGCTATTGCAAGAGGTGGTTTCCCTGCTGCACGCTTTATTTGTGACTTTTTAAATATTCGCCATTTAGGCTCAATACAAATTAGTCATTACTCTGGGGGGGCACAAAAGCAAGAATCCACAGAAGTGGTTGCAGCAGTTAACGTTTCTATCCAGGGAAAGAGTGTATTAATGATTGATGATGTCAATGACACAGGTGAAACGCTTAAAGCGGCCTATGACTATATTCAGTCTTTAAACCCTGCTTTATTTAAAATTGCTGTTCTTCATGAAAAATCAACTACTCTATTCAAAGCAGATTTTGTAGGCAAACACCAAAAGAAATGGAAATGGTTAATGTATCAATGGGCAGTAACAGAGGATATTCTAACATTTCTTAAAAAAGATGATATGCTTAAAAGTGATGAAGAAAAAATTTCTGAACATCTATACAAAAAATATCATCTCAAAGTCAGTAAAAAACTCTTGCGTAAGATACTTTCCTTAAAAGACTATTATTAGTATAGCGTCTCAATTAAATAGCAACTATTAAGATCGGAATATTTCATGTTTTCAATGCAGGAATTCCAAGTATTTTTATGTGGTGATGTGATGATTGGTCGAGGGATTGATCAAATTTTACCTCACCCCTCAGATCCTCGTCTTTATGAACCTTATGTGAAAGATGCAAAAGATTATGTATTACTAGCAGAAAATACGAGTGGAGAAATACCTCGTGGTGTTTGTGGGAATTATTTATGGGGTGACGGTTTATATGAGCTAAAAAAAAGAAACCTTTCCGCCCGTATCATTAATTTAGAAACCAGTATTACCAAAAGCAATACTCCTGATTTGTATAAAGGGATCCATTACAAAATGAATCCTGATAATATCGATGCAATTACTTCCGCTGCCATTGATGTCTGTGCTTTAGCCAATAATCATATACTGGATTGGGGTACTCCGGGGCTTTTAGAAACGCTTGAGACTCTACATAAAGCAAATATTCGTTTCTCAGGAGCTGGCCATAATATCCAAGAGGCGCAAGCCCCTGCTATTCTTTCCATTCCAGGACATAAAAAAAGAATTTTAGTCTTCTCAATGGGAATTCATTCCAGCGGAATTCCTTCCAAATGGCGTGCTACTCTAAAAAAGCCTGGATTATGGCTATTAGACAATTTGAATGCCAATACAATTCGCCAAATAAAAGAAAGAATTGACTATCATAGAGAACCTTGCGACTTATGTATAGTCAGCATTCATTGGGGGGGTAACTGGGGGTATGCGATCCCGAAACAGCATCAGAATTTTGCTCATGCCTTAATTGATGAGATTGGTGTCAATATTATTCATGGCCACTCATCTCATCACCCGATTGGAATTGAAATTTATAATCACTGTCCGATTTTATATGGCTGCGGTGATTTAATTAATGATTACGAAGGAATACTTGGATATGAAGAATTTCAAAAAGATTTATCGCTGATGTATTTTTTAACTTTTGATGATCATTTATATCTTAAAAAACTTGAATTGGTACCATTAATAAGGAAAAACTTCTGTTTGCATTATCCGAGTGATTCAGTTTGTCAATCAGTGTTTAAGACAATAACAAAAGCCTCTATGCTTCTTGATACTCACTTTGAATTAGAAAATCGAACAATTCATTGGATTATGGAATAAATTATGGGGACTTGGCCAGCGCGTGTTGATTTGGCGGCAATTACCCGCCTTGATGAAGTGAGAACAACTGATCTCACGCAGTCGCATGAACATTTAAACCCATCGGCATTATCGCATAGTTTCGCAATGTAGGCCGTTCTTGCAGAAAATAGTTGCAGCGATATTTCGCCGCGCTATCTCGACAGGCTTGAATAAACCACCTCATAATTTCTTCGTATTGCCAGCTTTGTGATGATTCAAGTAACTCCGGATTCGGCCGCGAGAGACTCCATCAATAGTAGAAATTTTATAAATTTGCCAAAATTCTATCTACAGAAATCAATTCAATTTCGCGACAGCAACTAGTTATCCACAAAATATGTGGATAACCTTGTGGAAAGACAGTTAATCTGTGAAAATTACAGTTTCTCTTCATAATGAAAATGATTATTACGATACGGTGAAACTAAACGGTATGAACAATTCCTTTCCCTTGATTTTCACTTGGACAAATAATTTAATAATTCCAGCTTTTTCTGGAGAAATATGGAATTCCAACTCCGGACCGCCCCTATCTGAAGATTGTGTAGGCTCTTTTCCCATAGGTGGATGTGAACGATTGTTTTAAAATCCGAATAAAAACCAACTATATGTGCAAAAGCTCCCATTACTGGCTCTAGGTCATGTACTGGCTTACCTTGACTATTACTAATAATTAGTTTTCCCATAGCTGCTTTACCGTGTTCTAAACGGTTTGATGCAAATGATAGTTTGAATTGATAGCCATCAACAATTGCTTGCATTGATTGATTTGGTGTGATCCTCTCATTTGTATTTTTCGCCGTAATCAAATCGGTAACTAAATATTCTTGTCGTTTGGTATCCAACGGAACCAAATCAGCCCATATACGATAATTGGATCCTATCTTCTTAGGATTCCACATAAATTGATAAATTCCTGGTGTATCAGTCGGTTTTGGATGAACATGACTGTAATCACTGAGTCCGTCATCGATGATTAACATGTGGATCTTTTTAGTGTGTACTAGGCTAAGATCTTGCAATTGGACCGGTTTATTATTTTGTATACGAACAAGTTTCACTAGAACTCGTTTTGAATCCCCCACATCAGTTATTTTTTCTACTGACAATCTCATGGATGGCTTTTCTTGTTCATTTGTCACCGTGTTATGATGCGCCGCATCAGCATAAGTAGGCGAATGATATGGCATGCTTAATATAAGCATAATTATTAAGCTTTTACTCATTAGAATAAAATTTTTCATTTTAACTTTTCTCCAGCGCAACAATTTTAAATACCTCAGTCTCAAACTCTATTGTTCAAAAAATAAAAATGATCAACAGGACCGCTCCCTTTCCCAAGATGATACCTTTTTCCGGATTGAATCGCTTGATTTAAATAGCTTTTTGCTGAATCAATAGAAGCTATAAGAGATAACCCTTGTGCAAGATAAGAGGCAATTGCTGCCGATAAGCTGCAACCTGTACCGTGGGTATTTATGGTCTCAATACGTTCAGCATGAAACCAATGACAAGTATTTTCTTTTATATCGTAAAGTAAATCAGGTGAGTTTTTCTCGTTTAAATGTCCTCCTTTAATTAATACATTAATATGGAATTCTTTACCAAGAGTAATTGCTGCAGACTGCATCTCTTGTGAATTTCTAATAGTAACCCCTAGTAACTGCTCTGCCTCAAATAAATTTGGTGTAATAAGATAAGTAAGCCCTAACAGCTTTTCTTTTAAGACTGATATGGTGTCAAGTTCAAGTAATAAGGAACCATCTTTAGCCGTCATAACCGGATCGAATACCACATTATCAGGCCTTAATGTTTCTAAGGTATTGCAGATTACTTGAATGATTCTTTCATCATGCAACATTCCTATTTTAACTGCTTGAATGTTCAGATCGCTAAATACTGAGTTTAGTTGTTCTTCAACAAAATCAGCAGAAATTTTTTGTATTGACTGAACCCCTTGAGTATTTTGTGCTACCAAGGCAGTAATGACAGTAGCTGCATAGCCACCAGTAGCAGAAATAGCCTTAATATCAGCAGAAATACCAGCTCCTCCAGATGGATCTGTTCCCGCGATGCTCAAAATACAAGCCAAATTATCCTGTTTCATAATCACTTCATTCCATAATTAGAAAATTGAGCTTAATTACCCCTCTTGGGAAAAATCGAATTAAAAGTGAACTCGATATCACTGTTTAAGGCTCAAAACGCTTGATGAATCAGCAGACTGGACTTTCCTTTTTAAAGCCATTTCAAAGGCATTAATCTTCGCAAGAGTATCAGGTTTGGTAAGATCCGCTTCAAATGGCTCATCGCAGTCAGTAAATTCGCAGAAACACTCTAGTTTTTCCTGTTCATCTTCAATGGCATCATATTCACTTCTTTCATCGTCATTTAGCACATCTAAGTTGGGCAGAAAACCAAATTTCGTGTACATATTTACTGATGCTGAAGTGACGCATAACCGCATTTTTTTACAGCTAAAATCCCTCAATTGTTGAAAAGTAGATAGTAACAATAAAGAACCATACCCTTTACGTTGACTATCTTTTTCTATGTATAGGCTGTCTATGAAGGCATTATCATCAGTACCAAACTGATAATAGATAGCTCCTACAATACGGTTATCGTCTTTTGTTTGTATTCCGCGTATGAAATATTCCGTGCACTCCCCTACATCCGCATAATAACCATTGCTCTCGAGTGCTTTTATAAAACCATCGCTTATGGCATAGGAAGTAATATGAAGATCACGATAAATGCTTCCTTCATCTCGGCCAGGTGTTACTAATCGAACATTATACTGTTTAAATAAATCAACCGACTTAAAAAATATGAAAGACTCACCTGTTCGCCGCTCTTTTTTCTGCGAAGAACCAAATCCATTACCATTGAGGTTATTACTGCTTTCAGTCTTTCTTTTATTTGTATTGGATAACAAAATACTACTCCTCTGCATTATACAATCTCATTAACTTATTGATTTTATCATCATCCATAATGTTGATATTAAAATCAATATGATTTTTATATTACCATTTCATGCAATTAATTACAATTAATCCTAAATTCGTGCAAAACATTGAGTCCTCTATCCTAATGAGCGTCTAAAAAGAATATACGATGCAGTTAGTTCAGGCATAGAAATGAAAACTACAATTGATCACCATGGTTTAGCGGCTGCGATGTGTAAAGATAAACGTTCACGCGTGAGCGTTTATCACAGGAGCCATTCCCAATGCACACTCTTCGACATCATCCAGTATATCGGGAAACATTGCCAAACGTTTATTGTCTTCTAAACAATGCTCTTGTTGACACAACATCGTTGCGACTGTGAGGGCAGCTGTGATACCGCTTTCATGCGAATCATTATAACCAGCCATAATACCCCCCCACCATAGCCCACTTAACCCTTGATGTTGATGCATAGTTTGCTGTGCTTCATAATAATCCCGATTCATTACTGGATGTCTATATTGAACAACCTTAACGATATTCTCTGGCATTGGCTGGCCAGGTAAGACCCAGGTTTTCATGATGGGAATCTCAGCCGGTTTAAATTTCCATTCTTTACACATAGTATTAGCTGCGTTTTCCCCATCAACTCGAGTATGTACAACTGTATTGTTAGGCGTGCGATAAGTGCTGTCTCGATGAAATACTACAGTAGTATCATAGTATTGAACTTTTGCCAGTTTTTTCTGCAGGTCATTTAGGGCATTACTTCGTAATTCACTAATTAACTCTTTTGTAATATAAGCTGGAGTAGTGATAACAATATCATCAAATATTACTGGCCCTTCCGTATCAGAACAATAAGTATCATCGCTTTTAAGCAAGTGATATCTCGTTTGACCATTGTTATCTACTATAGGAATAATTTTTTTGATCGGGGTATTATTGACGAATTGAGTGTTATGGCACTTAGCCATTAATTTATGAATATAAGAACTCAAGCCCTCGGTAGCATCATACCATGTTGGACCGCTTGTTAGATAATTCATTCCATAATGTGCACCAAAGGTTTTTATGGTATCCACAGAAACACCCCAAGCCGCAGCAATTAATGGGTAAAGAAATTTATTGGCAAAATCCGTTCGATGAGATTTTAAACCAGATGTTTCATTGATGTAGGAATTAACAAAATCTTCTAAAGTAATTAGCTCATCTGGATTTAGTAATCTTTTTTTAGCTTTATTAATGATTTCATTCATAGATAATAAGTTACAGAAATCATGATACAAGGTATGAAACGAGATATGTGCGTCTTTTTGTGGTTTATTTTTCCTAAATACATTGAAAAAAGACAAGCAACCTAAAATAGAAATATCATCGTGTTCATCAGTATGAAACACAGGGGGCAACACAATGTGATGATCCTTGTTAATATTATGGAAATCTATATTAAGCTCAAATTCCTGCAAAGGCACTTTAAGGTATTGGAATAATCGATGAACATTAGGGTAAAGATCTGGGTTACCGATAAACTCTGCTCCTCCTTCAAGAATTACTTCGTTTGCTTTTATGCTTTGGATATGGCCACCAAAATCATTATTTTGTTCAAATACAATGACGTTAAACTGTTGCTGTTTATCTAGCGCCCATGCAGTAGTTAGCCCAGTGCCACCACCTATAACTGCCACATTTCTTTTGCTTGAAGTTGATTCAATCATTTAAAAATCCTTTTAACAACGTTTGGAGATATCATAAGGAAATTGAATTAAAAAGCAAATTAGCCTTTCGTTAACCTCAACAATAAGAATCGGCTTCGTATTGAAATTGTTGGTGTGATCTTATATGGTGACATCATCGTCTTTTTTCGATGCAATCAGGAGTGTTTATGAAAACAGGGCAATCTAAGGTAAAGAAATTAAGTGATTATAAAGTTCTTGATTATTTTGTAACTCACGTTGATTTACAAATCGATCTCAGTAAAAGCCCTGTTGAATCCAAGGCTCGTCTTCAAGTAGTCCCTAATCCCAAGCTGGAATCACATTCTCCAGATCTAGTCTTGGATGGTGAAAATATGACTTTAGTGTCTCTGCACATAAATAGTAAATTATTAGACAGTAATGAGTATGAGCTAACAGAAGATTCATTAACAATCAAAAATGTACCTCAAGGTGATTCTTTTATCATAGAAACTACTTCGTTGTTAGGCGAAAATACTGACTTGTTTGGGCTTTATGAGACTGAGGGAACCGTCCTTGTCAAGGCAGAAACAGAAGGATTGCGACGTGTCCTTTATCTGCCTGACAGACCCGATAATTTAGCAACTTATAAAACCACTATCATAGCGGATCAAGAAGAATACCCTGTTTTACTTTCTAATGGCGTAATAATAGACAAAAAAGAATTGCCTTTTAACCTCCATTCAGTAACCTGGGAAGATGATGTTCCTAAACCCAGTTATTTATTTGCTTTGGTTGGAGGAAAACTCCAACGTTCAATAACCCATTTTCACACCAAATCCGGTCGTGATTTGCCTATTGAATTCTATGTCCCTCCTGCTGCAACAGCAAAATGTGATTTCGCCAAGGAAGTATTGAAGAAAGCAATGGCGTGGGATGAAAGAATTTTTGATTTGGAATGTGGTTTGCAACACCATATGGTAGCTGGGGTTGATAAATACGCCTCAGGTGCTTCGGAGCCAACTGGTTTAAATTTATTCAATACTGAAAATCTATTTGCAACTCCAGAAAGTAAAACAGATTTAGGAATTTTACGTGTTTTAGAGGTTGTGGCTCATGAATTTTTTCATTATTGGTCAGGGGATCGTGTCACTATAAGAGACTGGTTTAACCTACCATTGAAAGAAGGTCTTACTACTTTCAGAGCAGCGATGTTTAGAGAAGAATTGTTTGGCACTGATTTGGTAAGATGGTTAGATGGTAAAAATTTGGACGAACGGGCACCTCGTCAAAGCTCCTATACAGCAGTAAGAAGTTTATATACAGCAGCGGCTTATGAAAAAAGTGCTGATATTTTTCGCATGATGATGTTGTCTATTGGAAAAGAACAGTTTTTCCAAGGGGTAACTCAATTCTTTAAAGATAACGATGGTCGTGCTGTCACCCTGGAAGATTTTATGGATTCACTCAGCCATTCTACTACTATGGATGTCCATTCTTTTTTACCCTGGTTTACAGAATCAGAAATTCCAGAGTTGATAATAACAGATGAATTTAACCCAGATACAAAGCAATACCTTTTGAATGTTAAAACAATTAATGGGAAAAATCGACCTATCCCATTAGTAATGGGTTTACTAGATAACGCAGGGAAAGAAATAGTAAGTGATCAATTACTAATGGTTAATCAAAATGAAATGGAATTTCAATTCGAAAATATCGATAACCGCCCTACTCCTTCCTTATTACGTAGCTTTTCTGCACCAGTACGAATGAAGTATAAATATTCTCAACAAGATTTGTTATTACTAATGCAGTACGATACCAATTTGTATAATCGTTGCGAGGCAGCAAAACAACTCATTTCAGTTTTACTTAAGGATTTTTGTGCTGGTAAAAAAATAAAGTTATCCCCTCAATTTCTTGCTACTTACAAGGCATTACTCTCGGATAGATCCTTGAATGAATGGATGTTAGCTGAATTAATTACTTTACCTTCTTTAGAGGAGCTAATTGAAAATCAGAATCAACCTAATTTTGAAAAATTAAATGAAGGCCGTCAATTGATTCAGCGTGCTTTAGCAAAAGAATTAAGAGCTGATTTTTTCAATTGCCTTTTTCGACTGCAAACAACAGAAAGTTATGGTAAATCAGAATTCGAAAACTTTAATTTACAGCAAGCAGGAATACGTCGTTTGGCAGCAGTTTGTTTTTCTTATCTACAATACACTGATTTCGAACAAACCAAAGAAAAAATAATCCTTCAGTTCAGGGATGCTTTAGGCAAGAATATGACAGAGACCATTTCAGCCTTAGCTCTATTATGTGATATGAATTGTGATGAAGCGGATGAATCATTAGATGATTATTATCACTATTCGAAACAAGAGCCTGAAGCTCTTAATAATTGGTTTATTATACAAGCTTCTGCACATTCTACGAACGTAGTCGAGCGAGTAAAAAAATTAATACACCATCGCGCTTTTGATTTATCTAATCCTAATAAAGTATATGCTCTAATAGGATCATTTATAAAAAATCCATTCGGGTTTCATACCAGTACAGGAGAAGGTTATCAAATCGTTGCTGATGTAATCCTTGGCTTGGAAAAAATCAATCCAACACTAGCGGCTAATTTGACTGAAAAATTTGTCTATTGGGATAAGTATGATTCGAAACGACAATCTATGATGATTGACAGCTTAAGAATAATATACTCCAAGGCCGTTTCTTCTGATGTGAGAAATATCGCAAAAAAGGGGTTGGATAAGGTAAAAGAAGATCCCCCTTTACCGATTTATCTGACTTTTCATGGGGGAACCATTCATCAAAATACGACCAATACATTAATTTCAGATGAGAGGAAGGATAATATATTTCAGTTGAAATGAAAATTATCTTATATGCATGGGGCTTCAGAATGAAGCCCATAAAACTACCTATCTTGAGCATTTCTTAACCCAAGTACAGCAAGACCTTGAGTCTTAAACCAAAATTTATCTTCTGTAATAACAAAAGGTTTCAAACCAGGGATTTCTGTTATATTAGTGTACCCTGTAGTACAAAAATAACTTTGCCCAACCACACGAAACTCTTTAGTGCTTCTTGAGGGAGTTACTAAGACATGGCCTGAGGGGACAAGCTCTGCTATTTGCTTAATAAAATTAACAATATCCTTCTCTTTTTCTATTCCATTTTGTATACCTAAAAGATAAGGTACAAAAGCCATATCGAACGTTTTATATTTATTACTCTTTATTAAGTGCTTCAATTCACCTGCATAAAATTGTATCTCACTATCCAATTCAAACTCATTTTGAACTTTCGATCGTATAGCCATCTGAGTTAATGCTAACATATAATAAATATATGATTTTCTTAATAATTTAGGGTTAACTATCCAAAAAATTGAATTGCTAATAATTCCTTTAGGTAATTTGAGAAGAGGTGGATACCATTTTGTGAGAGCAGCAAGTAGCTCTCCAATGGAGGGATATGGCTTGCCATTCGTACCGTACTCTCTGAAATGATAATATTTTTTAAATGCTTTTACCCAAGCAATAGTTACCGGATCCTTATCATAGACAACTAGGGATTTTGCTCCTGCTTTGGCAAATAAAAAGGCACTGTTGCCATAACCTGGAATAATTAAAATATTTTTCCCACTAATCTCATCTCGTATGTTATATCGGTCTTCTTTATGGCCCGATAGGCAGATGATAAGTAACGCTCAGCTCCCATTGGGTAAATTAAAACTTCTTTATTATCTGTAAGCCTTGTAGTACGCTGCTCTAGAATCCAGTTAATTTCTTGTTTGGTTAGCGTGGTAGTATTAAGCGACATGCATTAACCCTTATAAATCTCTGGGCAAGTTATATATCATTATATTATCTTGTTAAGTATTGGTTATAGTGAGTTATTTTATTTTTTTAAATTTCCAGAACAGAGCATGTTAATGTTTTTAATAGCATCTTCATATTCCTTATTAGATAATTCATCTATTTTCTTAATGATATCTAATAGTTTTGTTTTGGCACACTCACAATAAGCAAAAACAAGCTTTTTATCATCATTATTTTGACGAGGGTAAACAAGATTCCATCTATCAATGCAATATTGTTCTATAGTGGTGGTATTAACTTCTGACAAGGTAACCCCTTCTTCCAATTCATCCATTGCATCATGCAATATTGTTTGTGGCAAACAACC
>NZ_JNCF01000156.1 GCF_000770585.1 Legionella norrlandica
CAACAAATAAAACTAATAAAAAATCGCTATAATCCTTGACCAGAAAGGTTTATAGCGATTTTATATGGTTTTTACTTTCCGAAGTCAGGAGCTCTGTCAGCAGCTTCTATCAATTTGACCGGAGTATCTCCATGCTCAGGCATTAGGCAATGCCAAAAGAAGCAGTGATATTGGTGATTGGTTTGCCATGATAGAGTATTTCCAATTGGCTGATGGTTTCGCGAAGGGTTTCAATGCGCCTGTAGATTTCATCTTT
>NZ_JNCF01000150.1 GCF_000770585.1 Legionella norrlandica
TCAGGATACTTTAAAAAGCCATTGAATCGGCTTATGGTGCATGATTTACTCTTAAGTATGTCTTTTGGGACAATAAAAAAACCAAGTCAAAAATGACTTGCTCATTTTGCCCTGTAGGCGGGCATACTTAAGATGTAATTTTCATGACTTGTCTAACTTACGTTGTAATAGTTTTCTAGCAGCATCCATTCTAAACTAGAACAATTGAATATGTCAATTGATAAATATTCTTTTGTCAAACCAATTTAAAAATGTCCTTTTTGTTAAAAAAATATAATTTGTTATTGAGCTTGTGG
>NZ_JNCF01000127.1 GCF_000770585.1 Legionella norrlandica
TTAGTGAAAAATAATTTGGATACGATGTTACTTGAGCAAACGGTAGAGGTTGCCAAGCAAGTTGGCGGATTTTGTTATAAGCAGTTAAGAATAGCATTAGATTCGGCACCATTAGAAGGAGCTGGTCGAGTCGAAGATACCTTCAATTTGATTGGTCATGCCCTGGAATTAGTGGTTGATTGTGCTGCAGGGTAAAAAGATCATTGCCAAGCCATGGAACCCGCCAACGCACGGAAAATATGGTAAAAAGATTTTATTATTAATTTACAAAATTCAATCGTCACTTGTCCCGCTGGCAAACAGCAAAGAATTATAGGAAGACCGGGAAGTCTTATGGCTAAGTTCTCTGCCAAAATCTGTAGTGTTTGCCCCGTAAAAAGAAACTGCAGTGACTCAAAGACTGGAAGAGTGATTCAAATTCACGACCAAGAATCAATGTTACAGTCATTGAAATATTATGTTGAGTCTCCAGAAGGTCGACAAGAAGTAAGAGAACGAGTTAAAGTAGAGCACGCTCTTGCATCCATTTGCAATCGAAAAGGACCAAGAGCCAGATATATTGGTTACGTCTTAATGAATATGATTTAAACAGAACTGCCATGGTTACAAATTTGCACATCGCTATGAATTTGGCTGCGTAAATTTAAATCATTCGGCGCTCTAGGGGATCTTCCACTCGCGTTTCAGAT
>NZ_JNCF01000153.1 GCF_000770585.1 Legionella norrlandica
TGGGCGACCAACTCCTCTCCCTGGTATAACGAAGAACCAGGTAAAGGCATTGTTATTAAAGTCGAAATGTTTCTTTCTTCAACATGTCCTCATTGCCATAACGCCGATGTATTTTTTAAAGAAATTGAGGAGAGTACCCTTGGCTGCATGTAGAGCGCTATATTATTAATAAAGATAAAAAAGCTTTGGAACGGTTTAATTATTTATTAACAGAGCTTAATAGATATGATTTTGCTGTGCCATCTATCTTTTTTTGCAATTCC
>NZ_JNCF01000138.1 GCF_000770585.1 Legionella norrlandica
ACTGATTATTCAGTCATTATTTGGTATAATAAGATATCCACAGAAAGGGATAAGAAAAAGAATTTAGGCCTAATCATCTTATACAAATAAAAAAATAAAAAAAACAGTCTTGACTCGAACTATTTTTACTCGTTGGATAATTAAACTTTATATTTAAAATGTAGGTCCATTAACTTTAGCAATCTGCTATCAACCGATGAATAGAAAAAATTTAAGAAGCGAGAACGAAGTAGTAAAAATAATTCCTATTTTTCTTATCTAAAAAATTGCTAAAAATTTCTTTAAAAAAATCAATAGTAGTATTAACACCAGCACTTATCTGTAGTAAATAAGCATATTCACTATCCCACCAAAGTGCATCATGTGG
>NZ_JNCF01000126.1 GCF_000770585.1 Legionella norrlandica
CCACCAGTGTTCAAAATGAATATCCAATTATATAGCTTATTATTTAAGCTAACTGTTAACCTAGTATAGTAATCACCAAGTGCTCTATATTTGTAATCCTGTTGATTTTCCATTTATTTTCCTTTACCGCCATTATCATTTTGTAGCGATATAATTTTTTAAGGCTTCTTCATTAATCATATTTGCCTCTTCATTTACTTTATCTATAGTGTATCTATCATGACTAATGTTATTAGCTTTTTCGAGGGAATTTTTAAGGTAATATTTACAAAGATTAAGCCATCCACGATGGAATGCGCCTATTGCCCTAGCTAAATATATTTTTTTCCAATTTTTTAAAAAATCATCATTTTCATTTTTATAGGCCTTATAAATATCTAAAAAAAATTTATCCATATTTTCATTACTTTCAGACTCAATGTGGTCTAATAATTTTTGATTTGCTTTCATTTTAATCCTTGTAAAAAATTATTATTGCCCCAAAAAAATTATAGCTCAATAACGTTTTTGCTGCGTCACTGCAATCCATGTGCAGTGACGCAGAAATCAACTCTTAATTTTTTCCAGTAAAATCAATATCTTCAGCACTATTGTTCAGGCGCGCTCAACGCGTTTGAACAAAAAATCACAATGAATTGCTAATTTTTCTAAAAAATAACGAATGCTATTACAAAGTTATCAAAAACCACAGGGACAAATGGGACTATTTGCATATTCTTGCTGAAGTT
>NZ_JNCF01000136.1 GCF_000770585.1 Legionella norrlandica
CCGAAGATCCTACCTATCAACAGGCCATTGAAGATCTGGATTTACTCTTAAAGGTGCATCGAAAGGCAACAGCTTATTCAGCATTAGGGAAAACTTACCCTGCTGGTTATGAGCAAGCCGTGGCGATTTTAGAAGACAGGATAAAGCACCTAGAGCAAATGATTAGTCACTACACTGAGGAGAGAAGTGCTTATACGCCACTCCGATGAGAGCCATGTTAGGGACCACAGGAATCGGGCCAAGATATGAACACAAGAACAATGATTAGTCCTAAAACAAGAATATATGTGTAAATAAAAAACAGTAGGTAGTCGAGATCGAAGTAAGCGCAGGGATAGTTTCGCCGATTTTAAAAAAGCTTTCTCGCTCACATACCACAAGCTCAATAACAAATTATATTTTTTTAA
>NZ_JNCF01000148.1 GCF_000770585.1 Legionella norrlandica
CCACAAGCTCAATAACAAATTATATTTTTTTAAACAAAAAGGGACATTTTTAAATTGGTTTGACAAAAGAATATTTATCAATTGACATATTCAATTGTTCTAGTTTAGAATGGATGCTGCTAGAAAACTATTACAACGTAAGTTTAGACAAGTCATGAAAATTACATCTTAAGTATGCCCGCCTACAGGGCAAAATGAGCAAGTCATTTTTGACTTGGTTTTTTTATTGTCCCAAAAGACATACTTAAGAGTAAATCATGCACCATAAGCCGATTCAATGGGCTTTTTAAAGTATCCTGA
>NZ_JNCF01000018.1 GCF_000770585.1 Legionella norrlandica
TAGCAATTTTCTCGGCATATAAAAACCTCTTGTCACAAAAATTATTAAAATTTTATATGGTTTTAATGACTAAAGTAGGCGTGAACGGTTACCATTATCCTTGGGGCGAGCAGTTACTTACGGTCGCGCTCAGTTTTGCTTATCCGAGACACGACCGTATGGAGCGAATACTACCAATCCATGAAAACCCATATTGCCTTATGGTCTATCATCAAGCTCTTTGCGCTGACTGGGCAGAAAATCTTTACTATCTAATCCCATAACAATAGCTAAGGCCCCAGCTACATAAATTGAAGAATAAGTACCTATTATGATCCCAATAATGAGGCTAGAGAAAAGCCACGGATTGTTTCACCCCCATAAACAAAAAGAGCAACTACAACAAATAACGTCAATACAGAAGTCATGATTGTTCTTGAGAGAGTCTGATTAATTGAAATGTTCATTATATTAATCGGACTTGTACGACGAATTTTCACAAAATTCTCTCGCACCCGGTCAAATACCACGATGGTATCATTTAAAGAATATCCGATGACTGCTAACAATCCCGCAAGCGCTTTCAAATCAAACTCAATGCCAAACAAAGCAAAAACGCCTAAAATTAAAACCGGATCGTGAATTAATGCTACGGCAGAACTCACAGCTAGCTTGTATTCAAATCGCATAGCGATATAAATCATCGTAGCGAGCAATGACACAAGAATTGCGAGAGCACCCTTGGTTGCTAACTCCTGTCCAACTTGAGGCCCTACAAAATCAACCCTTTGTTTTACGGCACCAGGCAAAGCTTCCATAACTTGTCCTACTAGCAAGCTCTGCTCTTTATCGGCACGAGGCGCAATGCTAATAAGGACATCTTTGGAAGTACCATAACTAACAACCTGCGCCTCTTTAAAGCCTGCTTTATTGAGATTTTCTCTAATTGAAGGTAAATCAGCAATGTTAGAGTAGCTTACTTCAATTTGAGTTCCACCTGTAAAATCGAGCCCCCATTTCAAACCATTAATAACTAAAGCCCCAATAGAAACAGCAAAAACCAGTATGGAAAATAACGCCGTCCAACGGCGTGCTCCCATAAAATCTATTTTTGAATTTGGATTAAAAAATTCCATCTGAGTCCCGCCTTATATACCAATGGATAATTTCTTGACACTTCGACCACCATAATACCAATTCACAATGGCTCTGGTGTAAGTAATGCCGGTTAACATGGAAGTAAGCAAACCTAGAGAAAGGGTAACTGCAAATCCACGCACTGGACCTGTGCCCACTGCAAATAAAATTATAGCTACAATTAAAGTAGTTACGTTAGCATCCAAAATGGTGGAGAATGCTCGCTCATATCCCGCATGAATTGCCGCTTGAGGAGACATACCGTTACGCAGCTCTTCTCTAATCCGCTCATAAATCAAGACATTCGCATCAACAGCCATACCTACCGTTAGTACAATTCCAGCAATACCAGGTAAGGTGAGAGTTGCATCTATAATGGATAATAAGGCACCAAGAAAAACTAAATTTAGCAACAACGCAATATTAGCTATCAAACCAAAAAAATGGTAGTACACCAACATCAATACTAAAATTAGACCCATACCAACTTCTAATGAAACAAGCCCTCGTCGGATATTTTCTTTACCTAAGGTGGGCCCAACAGTACGTTCTTCCACAGGATAAATTGCTGCTGGTAATGCACCTGCTCTTAGTAATAAGGCTAAATTGCTGGCCTCTTTACTGTCAGTAAGTCCAGTAATCTGGAAGTTGCTACCCAAAGCGTTTTGGATAACTGGTGCACTAATAACCCTCTCTTCTCTATGAGTAACCCGTTTTTCAACACCATTATTAGTTTGGATTGTTGTTTTTGTTTCGACATAAACTATAGCCATCCGCTTACCAATATTCTCCCGAGTCACTTTGGTGAACAAGCTTTCACCTCCACCGCCCAGTTGAATTTGAACAGAAGGAGATGCGGTTTGCTGATCAAAACTTGATACTGCCGAAGTAATAGAATCACCACTTAAAACCACTTGCCTCTTTAATAGAATAGGATGGCCATCCATCATATATAATTTATCATTGACAGGCACTACACCGGTCTGCTTGGCAATGACAGGATCGTTTTCCTGATCAACCAAATGGAACTCTAGCGTAGCCGTGCCACCAAGAATTTGTTTCGCTCTGGCAGCATCCTGGATACCAGGTAAGTCTACAGCAACTCGCGTTGCACCCTGTTGTTGTACAACGGCTTCGCCCACACCCAATTCATTCACCCGATTTCTTAAAATACTCATCGTTTGTTCAATGGTATTTTGTCGTATGGAATTTAATTCTGCTGGGGAAATAGCACCTAAAATTGAATTTTGTGCTTTCGCTTTTACAAATACCACATCCGATATTTTCCCTTTTAATTCTGCTAAAGCTTTCTCCATCGACTCGGGATCTCTGAATCGCAACTCAACCCCTTTGTCTGCCAAGTATCGTATACCAGAATAACGAATCCCTGTTTCACGCAGTTCTTGGCCAATATTTTTCATTATTCCTTCATAACGGCGATTTATAACACTTTCCACATCGACTTCCAGAAGGAAATGGACTCCTCCTCTTAAATCCAAGCCTTGTTTCATAGGCGCAGCATGAATTACTTCAAGCCAGTGAGGAGTAGAAGGTGCTAAATTTAATGCTACAGTGTACTGATTTCCCAAACTATTCTTAATAAGATCGCGGGCCAATAATTGTGTATCTGTAGAAGGGAATACTACTTCTATCCCATCTTTCTCAACAACTATCCATTTATAATCAAGTTTGGCATTTTTTAAGATGGAACCTACCTGATTTTTTAAAGCCTCTTTATCCTCATCAGTTTCTGCGGAAATTTGAACTACGGGATTTTCTGTATATAAATTTGGTATAGCATACACAAACCCAATGACAGCAATCACTATTAACATTAGGTTTTTCCAGAGAGGGTATTTATTTTGCATTTCTGATTCCCTATGCCCAACTTAAAGCGATTTTAAAGTACCTTTTGGTAATACTGCGGTAACAGCACCTTTTTGCAAATTAATTTCTATACCTTCAGCTGGGCTGACTTTAATGTATTGATCGTCAAGACTTACAACTTTGGCTAATATGCCACCTGCAGTTACTATTTCGTCCCCTTTTTTTAAACGATTTAACAACTCTCTATGTTCTTTTGCTCTTTTATTTTGCGGCCTAATCAACATAAAATAAAATAGGACAAAAATCGCCACAAGCATAATGATTGAAAAAGTCCCATCAGCTTGAGCAGGTGCCGCATTTCCTGCTGCAGCAAACGCATTACTAATAAAAAAACTCATAAGATCTCCTCAAATCGGATATTAATTTCTCATTCTTCTTTTTGCAATTATTTAACTCAGATCCCCCCTCTCCTGATTATAGGAGGGGATTGGGCTCTTTTTCCCCCAAACTATACCTTGGGAATAGAGTAAATAGTTACGTTTTCTTTTAAATAATCCAGTTCGGTATCTAGATTATTTTTGATATCGCAAACTCTGCCAGATTATCAGCGTGACATCATATAGCGAATTGCTTCGAAGGTAAATGAATAGTTACTGTTGAACATAATAGGTATTATGTTGAATCAAGAATCTTTGACATAATAAAGGCGTATTTGCTAATAAATGATGCAAATAAGCTCTGGTGAATTGACTGGAGCAAGTGGGGCAAGCACAATCTTCATCAATTAGTTTAAAATTCAAAGCAAATTTTTCATCAGTTAAATTAATTCTTCCTTCTTTACTATACACTATGCCATGCATTGCATTTTTTGCGGGCTCGTCGGATTCAACTAGAATACCTTCTTCTTTGCTTAAAAACCTAATTAAATCAATATCTATCTCACCTGATACGTAAAGTGGGATATTAACCCACTTATTCCAACGATCTGAGAGGTTCTGATCATTCTTTATATCATTCAACGTAAAATAGATCCCATACCTACCAGGCACTTCTTTTTGCATTACATGTTCCTCAGGTAAGAAAGGCAATATCGCCTCATCCCATCTGTCCCATATCTCGCTACAATTATTTATAATTGTTTTAGGTAATAAAACTGCATTAGGTTTAAGATGCAATATTAAATCTACTATCTCAACATTCGTCAGTTTCAGCCTACTCCCATCATAGGGGGAAATCACAGTTACCACACCCTCTTTATTAGCTATGAGGCGACTTGCATTGATCACAAAATTGCCTGGCCATCCCAAGTACTTACCCAAATCCGTTATTTCATTCAAGAAAGGGTATCCTGGTTTTAACAATAATAAATCCAGATAATAAGACACTATTTTGATATTAACTTCTTGCCAATTGGCCGCTGTGAGGCATAAACCGGCCTCTGAACTTAAAACAGGAATGAAATTTTGAGTTGCATTTACCATCTATTTTCCTTTCAAAAATCGGCAATTATTTTTATAACAATAAACTAGCATCTCCATAACTAAAAAATCGATACTTTTTATTGATTGCTTCCTGATATAATGCCATCGTTTGTTTATGACCAATCAAGGCAGATACTAACATCATCAAACTCGATTCTGGCAAGTGGAAATTAGTCATTAATCCATCACAAATCTTAAACTGATACCCTGGATAGATGAATATATCAGTATTTCTACTACATGGAGTAAGCACACCATCTATTACAGCGCTTTCAAGACTTCGCAAGGCAGTAGTTCCGACAGCAATCACCCTATTACCGGTGGATTTGGTTGCATGGACTGCATCACATAATTCAGGACTCACAGTAAAATGCTCGCTATGCATTTTATGATCTTGAATTCTTTCACAACGAACCGGCCTAAACGTTCCTGCTCCTACATGAAGAGTAACATAAGCAATATTAACCCCACGCGCACGAACGCTAGATAATACAGCCTCATCAAAATGCAATCCCGCTGTGGGCGCTGCTACAGAACCAGCGTATTTAGCATAGACTGTTTGATATCTGTCCTTATCAAGTAATTCATCTTCTCTGGTAATATAAGGTGGCAATGGGATATGGCCTAGCCTATTTAAGAGCTCCAAAACATGTTCGCTGGCTTTGCAAAGAAATAAATCATCTTGGCGCTCTAAAACTTCGAGTTGTTTTTCAGTATCAAGATAAATTCTACTTCCAGCTTTTAATGACTTGCTGGCTTTTATATGAGCTAAAAAAGTAAAATCTCCAGTTACTCGCTCCACCAATAATTCGACTTTGCCACCTGTACTCTTATGGCCATATAGACGAGCGGGCATTACTTTACTGTCATTCATTACCAATAAATCGCCGGGCTGCAAAAAGTCTGCGATTTCCTTAAATTGATGATGGCCATATTCTTCTGTTTCTCGACGATAAATTAATAATCTCGAATCACTTCTATTAGCCAAAGGATATTGGGCAACTAGTTCCGTGGGTAAATCAAAATAAAAATCTTGCTTATTCATAGAAAAACCTGAAACAAAATGGTTTTATTATACTCTGAAATCAGTTGAATGGGACCTTAATTTTGATTCATTTGCCAAGTAATTTAAGTCATGACAAGCAATATCATAGTACAGAGAATAAAAATAAGAGTACTGGTTAAGTAAGGATAGGCATATTCCTTATACGTTTTTTTACGTATAACGAGATCTACTAGCAACACAGGAACTACTGAAAGAGTAGCCAATAATATAATTAAAGCAACGACTCCTGAATATTGCCCTAGCGGTATAATAAAAGTTAAAAGAGACAATAAAACTTGCAAAACCTCACGAATATAATACATTACCCACAAAAATAAATAATCAAAATTATAGATTAACCATGACGCTACACCTAAAGGAACAATTAATTTAACTCCTTTAACTGCGAAAATTTTCTTAATAATTCCAATCAGTTCTTGAGAAAAGAAAACCACAATTGCAGCCAATAGAATAACCAAAGCTAAATTTAGAAGCATTTTTTGTTCCTATTTTTTAATTCTTTGTAAATCAATCAATATCTTGTTTCCCTTCTAATTCTTCCCAACGAACAAAATATTGTGCTAATAAAGCCTCTTCCTTTGCCAATCGCTGAGTTACTTCTAAAATAATCTTTGCATCTTGCTGGTAGAATAGAGGATCAGCCATTTGGAGGTGCAAAGCCCCGATTTTTTTCTCTGTCGCATCAATTTGCTGAGGCAACTTGGATAATTCACGTTGTTCATTAAAAGATAAATTTTTAGTTTTAGTAGTGCTAGTGGTTTTTAAAATGGGCTTCTTTGATGGCGGCACTTGTTTTGATTTATGCATTTTGTAGTCATCATAGCCTCCAACAAACTCACTAAATTGACCACTTCCTTCATAAACTAGCACACTAGTCACAACTTGGTTAATAAAAGCTCTATCATGGCTAATTAATATTAAAGTGCAGGATAATCGACTAATATAGTCTCCAGAAGCTCTAAAGTTTCTATATCCAAATCATTAGTTGGTTCATCCATTACCAGTAGATTAACAGGCTTGGCGAAAAGTTTTGCCAATAATAGCCTGTTTCGCTCCCCCCCAGATAAAGAAGAGACTGGTTGATTAAATCGCTCTGCTGAAAATAAAAATTCTTTTAAATAGCTAGCTACATGTTTCTGTTTTCCATTGATAGTCACATAATCGGCACCATCCCCCACATTAAACATCACCGTTTTATCTTCCTGTAAATGCCGACGTAATTGATCAAAATACGCTATATTGAGCCCGGTTCCCAATTTTATAGTACCAGAATCAGGTTCAATTTCACCTAATAACAAACGAACCAAAGTCGTTTTGCCACATCCATTAGGGCCAATGATCCCAAGCTTATCCCCACGAGTCAGTAATAAAGAAAAATCTTTTATAATTGGCTTATGATTTATTGTATAATTCACCCTAGTTGCTTCTACTACCAGTGAACCAGAGCGCGTGACATCTAGACTCAGCGATTTTACTGAGCCTAACTGATGACGGCGAGCCTTGTACTGCTCCCGCATCGCTTTTAAAGCCCTTACTCTCCCTTCATTTCGAGTGCGTCTTGCCTTAATGCCTGTGCGTATCCATACCTCTTCTTCAGCAAGGCGTTTATCAAACAAGTCATTTTGTTTTCGCTCACTTAATCTTATCGCTTCTCGCCTATCTAGATAAGTTTCATAATCACAATCATGGAGATGCAATTTTCCACGATCAATTTCAAGGATACTGGTTGCTACTTGACTTAGGAATTCTCTATCATGGGTTACAACCACCACGCTACCCCCAAAGGATTTTAGGTAATTTTCCAGCCATTCTATGGCCTCAATATCCAAATGGTTGGTCGGTTCATCTAGTAATAATAAATCAGGCTCAGCAAGAAGTGCCGCACCTAATAATACACGCCTTTTCATACCACCGGAGAGATTCGTCATCTGCTCATTAATAGGAATACCTAAATGGCTTGCCATTGTTTCAACCTTTGGTAACAAATGCCATGCACTTAAGTTATCCATATGCTGCTGGCAATTGGCTAACTTGTCCATATCCCCTTGCTGGCTTAACTCATGAAACTGAATTAATATCTCACCAATCTCACCTAATCCTTTGACAAGAAAATGATATACCGATTCTTCTTCCGCTAGCGGTACTTCCTGGACTAAACCTGCAACACGTAAACCTGACTGGCGGCTGAGTTGACCTCTGTCCAATACTAACTCACCTTGAAATAACTTGAGCAAAGTTGATTTTCCTGCTCCATTACGACCAACAAGAGCAATTCTGTCTTGTGGCTGAATCTGAAGATCGGCTTTATCCAAAATACAATGCCCAGCCAAAATTAGGGAAGCATTGATAAGAGAAACTATACTCATTAATACACTCTATTTAAAACTAAAGAAATATTGGGCTTCACTTCATTCAGCACCAACCGACATCCAAAACTTATAAAAAGATCTCTCATCTAAGAGCATCAGTTCTGAAAACTCTCTTATTTATTGGAATTCCTCAAAGCCTCCTTGCAAGAATTATCTTTTTAATATTAAACGATTATCTCGCTGAATGATATGAAACTGAGATAACACATTCATGCCAAGTAATGCAGTATTATCATCATTCTCAGGGATTATTACAGCTTTGACGTTTTGAAAATAAAATTCCCCAAAAGACAATTGGCGTAAACGAGTTAAAAATCCTGTTATCTTGCCATTAGCAGTTTCTATAGTAATAGGATATCGTCCCGTGATCTGTAAGCTATCCGCAAGATTTTGCGGCACTGCTATTAAAGTTGCTCCTGTGTCTACCAAAAACTCTACTGGATATTCATTAATTTTGCCTTTTATACGATAATGTCCTCCATTATCAGGGGTTAAGACAAGTTCAGTACGACTAGCTACTAAAATAGTACTTTCAGATTTATCGTAATAATAAAAAAATAAAAACAATCCTATAAAAAAAATAATCCAAAAAAATAAAAACATCACACGCCCGGTACGAGCGTATTGATCATTATTCATAATACTAATCAGAGATTATTGGTAAAACCATAATTCCATCCATTTCAACCTGAGCGCCTCGAGGCAGAGCAGAAACTTCTATTGCTGCCCTAGCAGGATATGGCTGAGAAAAATACCGACTCATGGCTTCATTAATTAGAGGAAAATAGCTTAAATCTGTAAGATATACGGTTAGTTTTACAATATTTGCTAAACTACCTCCTGCTGCTTCACATACTGCTGATAAGTTTTCTAGTACTTGGGTAATTTGCAACTTAATATCATCGCTACAGATTTGCATTGTTTTAGGATCAAGCGGGATCTGTCCTGAAAGATAAACGGTCTGACCACAACTGATTGCCTGACTATAAGTACCTATCGCTTCTGGTGCTAATTTTGTATTGATTGGTCGCATTAATTCTCCCCTTGTTTTTTTCGATACAATCTCATTACTACTTTATTAGCCCTTAAACGACGCATCACTCGAGCCAAATGCGTTCTGTCACAAACGCTGATAGAAAAAGTGACAGCATTATGACGGCCATCCCGAGGATCAACATTGATATTACCTATATTTGAATCGGCTTCGGAAATAGCCGTTGCTAAGGCAGCCAATACACCTCGCTCATTCGCGACTTCCACAGTAATATCTACCCAATATTCGCCCTGAACTTGATCGTCCCACCGTAAAGCGACAAATTGATCAGGGTTACTTCGAGTTGTTTTTAATGTAGTGCAATCACTGGCATGAACAATAATCCCTCGGCCTTGTTGAAATTTACCAACAATATTATCTCCCGGAATTGGTTGGCAGCACTCACCAAAATGCACCACCATACCTTCAGTACCTTTAATTGCCAAAGGCTTTTTATTATTTTTATCTAATTCATTAGAATCTTGTGCAACCACCAAGCGCTTGGCAATAACCATCGCCATTTGATTACCAATACCGATGGAATACAATAAGTCATCCATTGTTTTATAATGCAAATCACTTAAAAGAGCTTGTAATGTCTCTGGGGGTACTTTTGCATAATCGCTGGATAGCTCTTCTAAAGATTGTTCTAATAAGCGTTTCCCTAAAACAATAGACTCAGCATGCTGTTGGCTCTTCAAAAAATGACGGATATTGGATCTTGCCTTTCCAGTCACAACAAAATTCAACCAAGCTGGATTCGGATTTGCTCCAGGAGCAGTTATAATCTCTACTGTTTGACCATTGGATAAAGGAATACTCAATGGCACCAGACGTCTATTCACCTTCGCTGCAACACAACTATTACCTACACCGGAGTGCACCGTATAAGCAAAATCCACTGGCGTTGCACCCTTTGGTAATTCCATAATATGACCTTTAGGGGTAAAAACATACACCTCATCAGGGAATAGGTCAATTTTAACGTTTTCAATAAACTCCAAGGAGCTCCCTGTGCTTCTTTGCATTTCCAATAAACTCTGAACCCACTCCCTTGCACGAAGCTGAGCCTCATTCACTTCCAAACCAGAAGATTTATAGATCCAGTGAGCAGCCACTCCATTATCAGCGACCTTATCCATTTCTCGAGTTCGTATTTGAACCTCAAGAGGGACCCCAAAAGGACCAAATAAAGTAGTGTGCAAAGACTGGTAACCATTCGCTTTTGGGATTCCAATATAATCCTTAAAGCGTTGGGGGACAGGCTTATAGGTGCAATGCAGAGCCCCCAAAATTCTATAACAAGAATCAATGTCTTCGGTGATAATACGAAACGCAAATACATCCGTAATTTCTGTAAAGGACGCTTTCTTTTGTTTCATTTTTCTATAAATGCTGTATAAATGCTTTTGCCTGCCAAACACTTGCTCATAGGGAATATTTAACTGAGATAGGGCATGCTGCAAATCTTTTTCAATAGTCTGAGTCAACTCTCGACGATTACCACGGGACTTTTCAACAGCAGACTTAATTGCTCGATAGCGCATAGGATATAAGGCTTGAAAACCTAAATCTTCGAGACCAACATAAATGGAATGCATACCTAAACGATTAGCAATCGGAGCATAAATTTCAAGTGTTTCTATAGCAATTCGCCTACGTTTGGCTGCTGGCATTGCTCCCAAGGTACGCATATTATGTAGGCGGTCAGCCAACTTAACGATAATAACTCGTATATCCTTGACCATAGCCAAAACCATTTTGCGGAAATTTTCTGCTTGTGCTTCAGCTCTTGATTCGAATTTAATTTTAGTCAATTTGGTTACCCCATCGACAAGGGCCGTTACTTCTTCACCAAATTGCTTGAGTAACTCTTCTTTACTTATGGAAGTGTCTTCGACTACATCATGAAGCAGAGTAGCCATGATAGTTTGATAATCCAGTCTCATCCTTGCCAGAATTAAAGCAGCGGCTACGGGATGCGTAATATAAGGCTCTCCTGAACGACGCATTTGACCTCGGTGTGCTTTTTCGGCCACCAAATAAGCTTGATAACATTTTTCAATTTGCGCCTGTTCAAGGTAGCATTTAAGCTCTTCATCGAGCTCTTTAAAGTAGCTCACGCAGTACTCCCTCGTGTCCAACATGGCTATTTATACCTCTCATTACTCAAAATATGGTTTTATGCTTCACCTTTCAGACCTCTTTCGAATGAAACCCTTGCAAAAATCATTATTCATCGCAGTACCGCACACAAATCTTTATAGATTGCATTGTATCCATCCGATCTGGATTCACTTCTTACTACTTTGCAGCGAATCTCGAAAGAGGTCCATCTCTATGCTTTGCTTAAATACCATCTGACTGAAAAAGAGGCATATTCATAGATGACTAGTCTCCTCAAGGCAAAGTCAATAATTAATTTTAATCCTCATTCAAGATATCCGCAGTAATATAACCTTCTGCGATTTCTCTTAACGCAACTACTGTAGGCTTATCGTTCTCCCATTCAACCATTGGTTGATCGCCTCTAACAGCGATTTGCCTTGCCCGCTTTGTAGCCACCATTACTAATTCAAACCGATTTTTTACATGTTCCAAACAATCTTCAACTGTTACTCTTGCCATAAAATCCACCCTCAAATTATTAGAACAAATACTAGATAAAACCCTTTATTTTACTGTGATGACAATAGGAAAGAAAGCAATTTTGCTTGTTTATTTACTTGTCTTTCAATTTTAAGCCTATTTGCAATAACTATAGATTGCAACTCCATTGCTGCTTTTTCAAAATTATCATTCACAATTAGATAATCAAATTCAGGATAATGACCCAGTTCATCCTTGGCTTTAATCATTCTTTCACTGATTACATGATCCTTATCCTGCCCCCTATTCATCAATCTTTCTTTTAATGCTTCTAACGAAGGCGGAATGATAAAGATACTCACTGCGTCAGGGTAAGAATGTCTAATTTGTTCTGCACCTTGCCAATCTATATCCAAAACCACATCAATTCCAAATTTCAACCGTTTGTTAATTTGAGCCATTGATGTTCCATATAAATGATTAAACACTCTGGCATGCTCAATAAAAGCACCTTCATTAACCATAGAAATAAATTGCTCATCATCAACAAAGAAGTAATCCACTCCATCACTTTCCCCAGGTCTCATAGGCCGGGTAGTATGAGAAATAGAAACTTCAATGTTACACACAGTTTCAATTAATTTTTTTACTAAACTGGTTTTGCCTCCTCCTGAAGGCGCTGCAACAATATATAGATTTCCTTTATCACTAATCATATCATTCACTCGAAGTTCTGAATTTGTTCACGCATTTGCTCAATTAATACTTTCATTTCAACAGCACTTAGCGTTAATTCGGCTGAATCAGATTTTGAACTTAGCGTATTCGCTTCTCTATTTAATTCTTGCATTAAAAAATCCAGTCTTCTCCCTGTGACTTTTTCATCATTTATAGTACGACTTACTTCCGCTATATGAGTCTGTAATCTGTCTAATTCCTCACTGACATCAAGCCTGGTTAATATAAAAGCTATTTCTTGTTCTATTCGCGCTTCTGGAACTTCAATTGGCACTGCATGCAAGCGAGTAAGCAATTTATCTCTAGTCTTATCAGCCATGGAAGTCACAATCTCCTTAGAGCGCACAACTTCTCTACCCAATGCCTGTAATCTTCCTTCCACATGTGCCTTTAAAGCCTTACCTTCGACTGCCCTTGCTTCACACAAAGTATCTACAGCTTCTTTAAAAGAGTCCAAGGCAAGTTGACCCAATTCTTCCATATCGAGCGAATTAACCTCAACAACACCAGGCCAGGATAATACTTGGCTAACAGTCATATCATTAGCCAGATGATGAGAAGTCGATAATTTATCGCTTAAATCAAGTAATGCATTAACCATACCTATATTTATAATCATAGACCGATTATCAGAACTTGTGTCCTTATACTTGAGCTGGCATTCTAGTTTACCTCGATAAACTTTATCACGAAGCAGAGATCTTAATTCCGCTTCAAGATAACGAAATGGTTCGGGCAAACGAAATGTTACCTCGAGATAGCGATGATTAACCGACCTGATTTCCCAACAAAAATGGCCTGCTTCAAACTGCTTTTGGCTACGAGCAAAAGCTGTCATACTATGAATCATAAAAACACTCACTTTTTAACCTTGCGCGAATATACCTGAAATTAAGAGAATTGCACAGGTATTGCTCATTAAATATCTACTTAAGAGAACTCAACGTGCTAGATTTTAAGTCTATTGAAGTTTCTAGACTATATAGAGTGCAACTCATATATTAAAGAGTTATACTTTGGAATTTTATTGAGGAGTATCCAATGCGCCCTAGTAATCGTGAACATGACCAACTTCGCACCGTAGCAATAACTCGTAATTTTACGAATCATGCTGAAGGTTCTGTATTAGTTGAATTTGGCCAAACCAAAGTGATTTGTAATGCCTCGATCATTGAAGGAGTTCCTCGTTTTCTAAAAGGTAAAAATCAAGGATGGATAACAGCTGAATATGGCATGTTACCACGTGCAACGCACAGCCGAACTGAAAGAGAAGCGAGCAAAGGCAAGCAAGGTGGAAGAACTCTGGAAATTCAACGACTTATTGGCCGTTCTCTTAGGGCTTGTATTGATTTGAAAGTTCTCGGTGAAAATACAATTACTCTCGATTGCGATGTCATCCAAGCCGATGGCGGTACAAGAACTGCTGCTATTACCGGTGCTTGTGTTGCTATGAGGGATGCCATCCGCTGGATGGTAGAACGGGAAAAATTACGTAAGATGCCAGTTTTTAAGTATGTAGCAGCTGTATCAGTTGGCATTTACAGGGGACAACCTGTATTGGATTTGGACTATGCAGAAGATGTCCTTGCAGAAACTGATATGAATGTCGTGATGAACGAGAATGGGCACTTCATTGAAGTTCAAGGCACTGCCGAAGATAATGCCTTTACTCGGGAACAGCTAAACAGCATGTTATTACTCGCCGAAACGGGCATCCCCCAATTAATTGAACTCCAAAAAAATGCTTGAGAAACAATTGTCAAGCTCAGATCGCACGTATAACTGCTAATCAGGTAGGCGGGGCTCACACACAGCCCCGACCTCCCCTCCAGGCACATACGATGCCGCAAACGAACTCAGAATAACGACTTATTTAAAGCTGCCTCATGCGCAACATGCCTGGAAATGATGTTTTTATTAACTAATTCAGTCAAATGTTGATCCAGCGTTTGCATCCCTTTCGCCTGGCCTGTTTGAATGGAAGAGTACATTTGAGCTACCTTATCTTCACGAATTAAATTACGGATAGCTGCCGTACATATCATGATTTCAAGTGCAGCAACTCGTCCCCCTTTACTCCTTTTTAATAAACTTTGTGCAATGACAGCCTGGAGTGATTCCGAAAGCATAGATCGGACCATTGATTTTTCCTCAGCGGGAAACACATCAATAATCCTGTTTATGGTCTTTGTTGCTGAATTTGTATGCAAGGTACCAAAAACCAAATGTCCTGTTTCTGCTGCAGTCATTGCTAAACGTATTGTTTCCAGATCCCGCAACTCTCCTACTAATATAATATCTGGATCTTCACGCAAAGCGGATCTTAAAGCCGCATTAAAACTCAGTGTGTCTTTATGTACTTCGCGTTGATTAACTAAACATTTTTTACTCTGATGAACAAACTCTATAGGATCTTCGACTGTTAAAATATGCTCGTAACGAGTAGAATTGATATAATCAATAACAGCAGCTAAAGTAGTGCTTTTCCCTGATCCAGTGGGGCCCGTAACTAAAACTAGTCCCCGTGAAAAACTTGCTATTTCTTTAAAAATTGGCGGTAAATTCAAATCTTCCATACTAAGTATCTCAGAAGGAATTGTCCTGAAAACAGCCGCGGCCCCACGAGATTGGTTGAACGCATTAACCCTAAAACGTGCTAAATTAGTTATTTCAAAAGAAAAATCAGCTTCCAAAAATTCTTCATATTCTTTTCTCTGCCTATCATTCATAATGTCATAGACAATTTTAATAACGTCCTTATGTTCTAAAGGTGGTAAATTGATTTTGCGCAAATCACCATCAACACGAATCATTGGAGGCATTCCAGCTGAAATATGTAAATCTGAAGATTTATTTTTGACCGAAAATGCCAGTAATTCTGCGATATCCATACTCAATATTCCCTGCTAATTTGTTTGTTCGATGTCATTCGACATGTGCTGTACAGCTCTTACAAGAAGGTACGAAGCACAGAATCGGAGAGTACAAATATAGGTACATAAAGAGATTCGAGCATCATACCGATAAATTAATTGCTTCTTACAGTAGAGTATCGAAAGATATCTATCCTATATAATTTAGATTAGCTCAAGAAATGAATCCCAGCAATCATGGCTTTCTTTTTGTAGTATCATTAAACTGTTCATTTAATTCTATACCTGACTAAGATTGATAAATATGAGTATTAGCCTAAATATATATAAAGTAAGAGAGTTGATTACAAAAGCTGAAGTAAGTAGTCATAGAAAACCTGGCAGCGTCTTACTATTAGCTGTTAGTAAAGAACAAGATATTGATTCTATAATAGAAGCCTTTCATCAAGGTATAGAGCATTTTGGGGAAAATTATTTTCAAGAAGCACAAGAAAAAATTCTAGCATTAAAAGAGTTCCCCATCTGTTGGCATTTTATTGGCCCACTCCAAAGCAATAAAGCCAAAGGAATTGCTCAATATTTTAGTTGGGTTCATAGCATAAACCGTGATAAAACAGCGAATCTCCTTAATCAATTCAGACCAAATCATTTACCACCACTCAATGTATGTTTGCAGATTAATTTAGTGGCAGAAGACACGAAAGCTGGCATACGTCCTGAAGAAGCTACGGAACTAGCTCTTCGAGTAAGCCAATTACCTCATTTAAAACTGCGAGGACTTATGACTATCCCTCCCCCTCAAAACGATCAGCATACTCAATACCAGTTATTCCTTAAGCTCAATCAGCTTATGCAATCTCTCAACCGAGCCTTGAATTTGAAAATGGACACTTTATCAATGGGCATGAGCGATGATCTGATCCCTGCTATTCAAGCAGGATCGACCATAGTTCGCATTGGTCGAGCAATTTTTGGTGAACGCAAAGGGAAACAATTATGAACATCAGTTTTATTGGTTATGGGAATATGGCTAAAGCGATTGCACGCAGCCTACAAAATCAAGGTAAATATTCTTTATCTGCTGCTGCCCCCTCATTAACCGCAGGAATTAATAAAGAAAATATTCGTACTCATCATGACAATAAAGAAATTGTTAAAAATGCCGATATTATTATTCTAGCTGTGAAACCTTCGCAAATGAGTCCCGTATTAAAAGAAATTAACCCTTTTATTCCAATTAATTGTCTGCTGATCTCAGTTGCCGCGGGATTAACTCTTACCTGGTTTGCAAAACAGTGCAACAAAGGCCAAGCAGTGATTAGGACCATGCCTAACACTCCTGCTACAGTAGGCATGGCCGCAACGCCAATGATAGCCAATGAATTTACTAATCAGAAGCAAAAAAAATGGGCAGAACAATTGTTCTCTAGCATAGGAATAACCAGTTGGGTGGAAAATGAAGAAGACATGGATACTTTTACAGCTCTTTCTGGCAGTGGACCAGCTTATGTCTTTTTATTCATTGAAACGATGATTAATGCCGCTGTTGAATTAGGTCTGAATGAGAGAGTCGCAAAAATCTTTGCTATGCAGACATTTCTAGGAGCATTGCATTTAGCTCAGCACAGCAAACTAGATTTGGCTGAATTAAGAACAAAGGTAACCTCCCCAGGAGGCACAACCGCAGCAGCTTTACAAATTTTACATAAACAATTGGATGATTTAATTTATTCAGCCATGAAAGCGGCAAAAGAAAGGGCTCATGAGTTGGGGAATATAAATTAACCAAATCTATTGAAATGATCTATAGTAAAACTGCTTTTTAGACCTAATGTTCTTTTAATACAGATTAAATCAAAATTCTAAGCTAGTAATACAAGGCAAACACGTATTATTGCTATATAATCACCTAATCGTCGTTCTTGCGAACACAGCTAAGCAATTTCATATCACTGGATTTCTTGCTGCACTCGCAAAAAGACAACATGCTGTAGCGTAATAACACGTGCTTGCCTTTTCATTGAAGAACAATAATTTAAGAGGTGAAATAATGCCAGGTCTATTTGCTGTTGGATATTTTTTAGTATCCCTATTCTTTACAATCATGATATTCAGCTTATGGTTTAGAATTGCCTTACGCTTCTTTCGTATTAGTTTTGTTAATCCATTCAGCCAATTAATATATACCGTAACCAATCCTTTACTTAAACCATTTCATCTAATTTTAAAAAAAGAAGTTCACCCAAAACAAAAATATGATTGGGCAGCACTTGGAGCTTTAATCATAATAGAATTTATTAAAATTATTTGTCTGAGTCTCCTTATTTATCAGACCATTATTCCATTTCTCTTTATTTTCCTCTATGTCCTTGTTGATTTAATTATTCAGCCCTGTGAGTTATTATTCTTTGCCATTTTGATTCGCGTAATAATGAGCTATGTAAATCCCAGATGGCAACATCCATTAGGAGATGTCCTGCGTATAATTACTGAACCACTGCTACGGTTGGGAAGAATAATTATTCCTGATATCTCAGGTTTTGACTTCTCCCCATTCATTATTATGGTGGTATTAAAGGTTATTACCTTATTCCTAAGCGCTTCTTTACCTTGGAGGTTGTTATAAAAAAGCAAAAATAAACAAAAAGAACTATACTATTACTTGATACGGATTGATGGGAATAGCCTATGAAATCGACATTGTTTACGAGTTTAGCATTGTTACTTGTGCCGTTCAGTCTAATGGGTGACCAATCGTTATATTGCCCGCAAAATCATGCCTATATTAATGTTGGCATGAGTATGGATCAGGTAATTGCTGCTTGCGGAGAGCCATTGAGTAAACAAGATTCTAACCAGCCTCTTTTACAAAAAATCCCAGTTCAGCAACTGATTTATAATAATCTAGGCAGTACAGATGGTCTGTACTCAGGATCATTAAATGTTCCTACCGGCACTGCCTTTTATGGCGTATGGAATATACCAACCGGTAGTAGCGGAATTCAATTAGAAGTAGACATTCTTAATAACAAAGTACAAGCACTTAAAGTAAACGGTGGCGATACCAACGCTTTTTCTCTCTGTGGAGATACCAGTATCCAAGTTGGAGATCCAGCGTCTAAAGTCTATGGAGCCTGCGGTAGTCCCAATTTGGTCAATAATACCTATATTAATCAGCCAGTTCCTACAGCTACAAAACCACAAATTTGGGTTTATCAACCAGGCCCTTATCAACCAGCCTTTTCCTTGACTTTTGTCGATGGCAAATTACAATCCATCGGAAATAACTGAGGAAGAATACTAAATGGCTGAAACTATAGATGATATAACAATTGCTTTTACTGAAAACGGGATAGAAATAACCAAGGAACTGGACAAACAAATACTATCGAAAGGAGCTTGGACCACTATTATGTTCAAGTACCAAGATTGGGACAATACAAAAAGTGATTATGGACCTGTAAAATACTCCATAAGGCGTTACCAAAAACGTAATAATCAATATTGGCAAAAATCCAAATTCAATATTTCAAGTACTGAGCAAGCTAAAAAAATTGTTGAAATTTTAAATAATTGGATTGAATAAGTGGGGTCGTCTAATAGAGACTGAATCCATGCTCATTAAGAATTCACCAACATTCCCCCCGGATTACGCCTTCGCCTAATCCGGGTTTGGATTACTCAAAAAATATATTACAAATAACAACCTACTCCATCGTAACCCACAATATGACATTCTTTATAAGCTGTTTGATCCAGTCTAAAGCTCATTGAACCATAATAAGCATAGATCTGACCATCCTTTGTTTGCTCCACATGTGGATTCTGATAATTTATATTGGATTCACAACTTACTTTATTTGGAATCCAGGCGGCTGGTCCACTCTTAATTATATTGTTACCAGGTGTTAATCTATTCTTACCACATTCCTGAGTTACCAGATCAGTCATTTTGGGTGCTGAAAATAATACATCATAGCCACCTAATGCCGCTTGCACAGCATTGTCTGCATCCAAGATCCCATGTCCGCAAGGTTTTTTTCCGACACAAGACTTGTTCGCATCATTGCTTTGCCCAAACTCATGAGTAGTAACATATAAAATTTGCTCTACCTGTTCTGGCTTAAGATCTCTGTCGCTGACAGCAAAAATCAATCCTGCTACCCCTGCGACGTGGGGAGATGCCATACTAGTTCCTTGATAGAAATCAAAGCCGGATGAAGCATATCCACCTCCTGGATTTACAGTGGATAAAATGCCTCCAGCAGCTCCATAGCGTTTATCACCACCAGGTGCTGCTAGAGTGATGCTGGGCCCGTAATTTGAAAAATAAGAGCGAAAACCTTCAGGTCCAGTAGAGGCAACTTTTATAGTACCATTGCATACTGCAGGAGCATTATAGTGCTCCCAAACATTATCATTACCTGCTGCAACAGCAACCACAGCTCCTTTCTTACGCGCAAAAAACAGAGCTTCCTGCAATGCCTCATCACAGTAATCGATTTCTTTAGTGGGATCTAGATCGACACCAAAACTCATATTTAATACCTTAGCCGGATATTTATTTTTAGGTACTCCCGGAACGTCTCCTCCAACTGCCCAATAAATACCATTCACAACAGCGCTTTCATAAAACATGCCATTCCCAGCAGGGATTTTAATTGTTAAAACTTTCAAATCCTCACCCACTCCATTCATAACATCACCATAACCTGCGATAGTTCCAGCAACATGGGTTCCATGATAAGACCTAGTTTCATCAGATAAGTCATTATTGTTACCTGCAAAATTCCAACCGAATACATTACCGTTTTCGTCTTTTACAAGGTTATTTATCAAGCTGTCATTAAAAGCGACTCCCGTATCTAAAACTGCTACCACGACAGGTTTTCTGGATTTTCCTGTGGTATAAGCCCAAGCACCATCTCTCAAACCAGGTTTAGATTCCAAACGAATTCCTGCTGGTCTTTCAAACTCATCCCATTGACTCTCATGTGATAGCAACCCACTTAATTCTTGGTTTATTTTGGGATCAGGTAACGGTTTAAAATAACCTACTCTATCTTTCACTACATAAAGTACATTTGGATTTTTACGAAGCCTCTCTAAAACCATAGCGGTAGTATCCCCGTCTTTAGGCTTCACCTCCACACTGGAATAATTTGATGCATCAAAAATAACTGAATAAGCTCCATTAGCCATAGGCTTTATTTCTTTTACAGGTATTTGAGTAAAATGAAATACTTGTGACTTTAACGAAGCAATAGACATAGGCTGCTGCTGTTTATATTTGATTATGACTCTTACTGAGTCATCACCAGTGTTTGCAAAACCATTGCAGGCAACTGATAAAAGACCTAATCCCAAAATACCCGATTTAAAACCCATACCTAAATCTCCTTTTTAAAGTCAAATTTTTAAATCCCCCCAGTATGCAGGAGAATAAATAGCAACTAAAGAATCAACGGATCCCGTGCTTCTCTCTATATTCAGTTGGAGTAATACCTGTCCATCGTTTGAAGGCTTTTGAAAAATTGGAGGTATCATGAAATCCTAATAAAAAACTAATTTCCGTCATGGAAATATTGTTGTTCAGCAAGAATGTTTTTGCTTTTTGCTCTCTGACTTCATCGAGCAATTCCTGATAAGTCACTTCCAATCGTTGTAAATGACGCCTTAAGGTGCGAGAAGTCATACAAAGTTCACCAGCAATTTCTTCCATACTAGCATGGTTCAAATTCTGATTTATTAAAATAGATTTTATTTTGCTTGCCAGGTCTTCTTTCAATGACAAATTTTTTTCAATCTCTTGTAATTGAGTTTTTGCTAATTGATAACTGACATCGTCAGCAAAATTAATAGGATAATCTAATTCCTCCGCTTTAAACCAAATACGAGTATTATCAGCATTAAAAATAATTTCAGATTGAAACACGGCATTATAATATTCTACATAAGGGGGTTCAGCATAATTTAATTCAATTTTGAGAGGTGGGCTAATGCAGTTGACCAAAAAATTCCTCATTTTAATAAGATGAGTGATGGTTAGCTCGGTTATAAAACGAGATAAAAAGACGTCTTGAGTATGAGGCAATAATTTGACATAAGCGTTATTTTCTTTATTAAGCTGAGATAACTCCAGTGATAATAAGCTCGTTCTTGTATTAAGATAGCTGAGAACGGTATGAATAGCAGCTCCGAAAGTAGGACTGCTCATAGCAGCATAGCCAAGAAAACCATGATTGACTATAGACAAGCTTTGACCAAAAACTAAACCCAACTGAGGGCATTGGCTTAGTCTATAAGCTTCCATAACAATATTATTAAACTCATTACTGCTTAAATAAGCATTCGGATCATGCACTCTTGCCGGATCAATGCCAATTTTTTCTAAAAAATGATTAATACCAAATTGTTCCAGGCATTTCTCTAAAGTAGAAAGATAATTTGCTGCTATGATCTGATCCATTAATGGCTTTTCTTCTAATTGCTCTAGTTACTGCAGCAAGATAGGAGCATTAACTACTGGAAAATCTGTTTAATTTTAAAACCCATAATGGAGGGAAGGGGTATAAAATTACTAGTTCTTAAGTTAACACCATTTCCCTGCTGCATAGCTAGGGCAGTATATAAAACTCTTCAGGTAGGTTAATGCTCGAGCGATTAGCAAAGCTTAACACTCACTTACCTTGTTTAGAAATATCATTTTTTAATAACGATAATGATCGGGTTTATAAGGACCGTTTTTATCTACTCCTATATAATTTGCCTGTTCATCAGTTAATTTAGTTAATTTCGCGCCAATTCGCCCCAAATGCAAACTGGCAACTTTTTCATCCAATACTTTGGGGAGCACATATACTAGATTTTCATATTGGCTACCATTTTGGAATAGTTCAATCTGCGCCAAAACCTGATTGGTGAAGGAAGCTGACATAACAAAACTTGGATGACCTGTAGCGCAACCTAAATTAACCAAACGCCCTTCTGCCAAGATAATAATACGTTTTCCATCTGGAAAAACAACATGATCCACTTGTGGTTTTATATTTTCCCACCGATACTGTCTCAAACTTTGAATATCAATTTCCGAATCGAAATGACCTATATTACATAATATAGCCTGATTACGCATACGTTTCATATGCTCATGAGTGACAACATGGTAATTGCCAGTTGCAGTGACTACAATATCTACCTGTTCAGCGACATCATCAAGAGTCACTACTCTGTAGCCTTCCATTGCTGCTTGTAGAGCACAAATTGGATCAATTTCAGCAATTAATACTGTAGCTCCCTGGCCCCGCAGTGCCTGAGCACATCCCTTACCCACATCACCGTATCCTAAAATTAAGGCTACCTTACCTGCGATCATTACATCTGTAGCGCGCTTCAAACCATCCAATAAAGATTCACGACATCCATATAGATTATCAAATTTAGATTTGGTAACTGCATTATTGACATTAATAGCAGGGATTTTTAAAAAATTATGCTTAGCCATTTCATATAATCGGGCTACCCCGGTGGTTGTTTCCTCAGATACACCTTTGATATCAGGTAATAATTCTGGATGTTTTTGATGAATAACTTGCGTTAAATCCCCGCCATCATCTAATAGTAGATTAGGTGTCCAGCCATTTGGACCATTTAAAGTTTGCTCAACGCACCACCAATATTCTTCTTCTGTTTCGCCTTTCCATGCAAAGACGGGGATCTCTTTTGCAGCAATAGCAGCCGCTGCATGATCTTGGGTAGAAAAAATATTACAAGAAGACCAGCGAACTTCTGCACCCAAAGCAACTAATGTTTCTATCAGTACTGCTGTTTGAATCGTCATATGCAAACAACCAGCAATGCGAGCACCTTTAAGTGGTTTCTTCGCTGAGAATTCTTCGCGCAAAGCCATTAAACCCGGCATTTCAGTTTCAGCTATCGCTATCTCTTTGCGTCCCCAATCAGCTAATGAAATATCCGCTACTTTATAATCTTGTAATATATTAATTTTATTGACTCCTTCTTTTTAATTTATATGGAGTGATGACAAATCCATTGCGTACCACGACTTATTTCGCAACAGCCAGAGCGCATACAGATACCGCGTTCAAACCGCGGTATATCGATATTCAAGTGTGAAATTAATGAAATGAATTGTCAATATGCTCCAGTTCCAAAGTAGACCTAGAGTCTCCTTAAATCATTACAATGCCTTACTTAATTCAGCGACTTTGTTTAATCGCTCCCAAGGGAAATTCTCCCTCCCATAGTGTCCATAAGTTGCTGTTTGCTTATAAATAGGGCGGAGCAAGTCATGGTGATCGATAATCCCTTGGGGTGTTAGATCAAAATGAGTATGAATTAAATCAATTATTTCGCTATTTTTTAACCGCCCGGTACCAAAAGTCTCGACAAAAATGGAAGTAGGCTCAGCAACACCAATAGCATAGGAAATCTGTATCTCACATTTATCCGCTAAACCAGCTGCAACAATATTCTTGGCAACATGCCTTGCTGCATAAGCTGCTGATCTGTCTACTTTAGAAGGATCTTTGCCAGAAAAACAACCTCCCCCGTGTCTAGCCATACCACCATAAGTGTCTACAATGATCTTTCGGCCTGTTAAACCGCAATCACCTAAAGGGCCACCTATTACAAAGCGCCCTGTCGGATTAATGAAATAACGAGTTCTTTCACTTAACCATTCCATAGGAAGAACTGACTTAATTATCTCTTCACGTATGGCTTCAACTAAATCTTTATGCTCAATATCAGGGGAATGTTGTGTTGAAAAGACTACTGTATCTACCTCAATAGGAATTCCTTGATCATATTTCAGAGTCAATTGACATTTTGCATCTGGCCTTAGCCAAGGTAATGTCCCTGATTTACGCATTATGGCTAATTTCTCCATCAAACGATGGGCATATGCGATAGGAGCAGGCATAAACACATCAGTTTCACGAGTAGCATAACCAAACATTAGTCCTTGATCGCCAGCGCCTAGGATTTTAGTTTTCTGGTTATCTACGCCTTGCGCAATATCAGGAGATTGTTTCCCAATGGCAGAAAGCACTGCACATGACTCCCAATCAAACCCCATCTGAGAACTGTTATATCCAATATCTTTAATGACTTGGCGAGTAATCTCTTCAACATCCACCCAAGCCTTAGTTGTAATTTCTCCACCAACCAATACCATTCCTGTTTTAACAAACACTTCACATGCTACTCGTGCTTTTGGATCTTGAGTTAAGATGGCATCTAAAATAGCATCCGAAATTTGATCTGCTATTTTATCAGGATGCCCCTCTGAAACTGACTCTGAGGTAAAAACATAAAATTCGCTCATTACACACCCTCTGTATTTTACTATTATTTCTAATCCATTCTGTTCTATAAATAAACGAGCCAACAGGTTTTAGCAGTCATTGTATTATTTAAGCCAGCCATAACTAGTTTCTAGATCCTGTGAGTTTAAGATTCCTCTTTCTTATTTAAAACAGCTATAACTATCAAACACCTATTTCATTAACTTTATAAACTCATTAAATATAATGTCTATATCATGCGGTCCAGGACTTGCTTCCGGGTGACCTTGAAAGCCAAGTGCTGGTTTAGTTTTGTGCCTTATGCCTTGAAGACTATTGTCAAACAATGACCGATGTGTCACTTCTAAACAATCAGGCAATGTCTCTTCATCCACAGCAAAACCATGATTTTGACTTGTAATAAAAACACGTCTTTTCCCAATTGTTTCAATTACAGGATGATTGGAGCCATGATGGCCAAATTTCATTTTTTTAGTGATTCCACCACAAGCCAAAGCTAAAATCTGGAATCCAAGACATATACCAAATAACGGGATATTATTATCTAAAAATTTTTGAGTTGCTTTAATAGCATAGGTACAAGCTTGTGGATCACCAGGGCCATTTGATAAAAAAATCCCATTAGGTTTCATAGCTAATACTTCAGCAGCAGAAGTTTGGGCTGGGACTATGGTAATATGACAACCTTTGTCGTGTAAAATCCGCAAGATATTGTGCTTCACACCAAAATCATAAGCCACAACATGAAGTTGAAGCGGTTGAGAGTTTAACCCCCACTTCCCTTGTCCTTCATGCCATCGCTCTATTGTCTGTCTTGTAACCTCTAAAGCTAAATCTTCACCTTTAAGCCCAGGAAATGATTTAGCCTTTGCTATAGCAACTTCTGGTTGTTCGACATTAGTACTGATACATGCTCCGATAGCACCCTGTTCACGCAATTTTAATGTCAGCTCTCGAGTGTCAATGCCAGAAATTGCAACCACTCCATTTTTTCTTAACCAATCGGGGAAAGATTCTTCTGCTCTATAATTGCTGGGTATGACGGTACAATTTCGCATCACCATACCCGCAGCCCAAATTTTGGTAGATTCCATATCCTCTGAAGTGCAACCTGTATTTCCCACATGAGCCGTGGTCAATGTAATAATTTGTCTCGCGTACGAGGGATCGGTTAACATTTCCTGATAACCAGTCATTGAGGTGTTAAAAACCAATTCGCCAACACAATCACCGGGTGCGCCTACTGATATACCTTTATAAACAGTGCCATCAGCTAAAACTAGGATTGCTGATTTATTAATCATGAATTCACTCAATTATGTTCAATGTTTGTTTATCCATACTCAATCGCAAATTTTCGTTTTGCCAAGAGGTTTGGCATTTCACTGTCTTACTCAAAATCAAGGCACTTGCCTAACGTGGCAGCATATCGCCAAAACCCCTAGCCCCATCCAAAAGATAAATAAATCCAAACGCCAACGAAAACCTGGCAATCCCTGCTCAAAATGATAAATCCATCAATTGTAACTTAATTAAGTCAAAATTTCATGTCTTCGAAAAATTTTTTCACACCGGCAAACCAGGAACTGGTTTTAGGAGAATGAGTCCCTTTAGCATCTTCCAAAGAATCCTGCAACTTAGTTAATAGTTCTTTTTGCTCTCGAGATAAATTGACTGGTGTTTCTACTACTACTTTACATAATAAATCACCTTGTCCATATCCCCTAACAGACTTCATCCCTTTACCTCTTAAGCGAAAGATTTTACCCGTTTGAGTCTCAGCAGGGATTTTTAGCGTCACCCTGCCCTCCAAAGTTGGTACCTCTATAGAGCCACCTAACGCTGCGGTTACAAAGCTAATCGGGACTTCACAATGCAAATCATTTTCATGTCGCTCAAAAATAGCATGTTTTTTTAGATTAATCTGAACATACAAATCCCCAGGACCACCTCCATGGACTCCAGCCTCTCCTTCTCCGCCTAGTCGAACTCGGTCTCCATTATCAACACCTGCAGGGATTTTAACATTTATTTTTTTACTTTCTCGAACCCGTCCTTGACCATGACAATTTGGACATGGATCAGAAATTACTTTCCCTTCACCATGACAACTGGGGCAAGTTTGTTGTATAGAAAAAAAGCCTTGTTGAATTCTTACTTGGCCTGCTCCATGACATGTCTCGCAATTCTTTGGGCTAGTTCCTTTTTTAGCTCCTGATCCATTACAAACATCACAGAGGCCATGTCGTGGAACCGTAATTTCAACTTCCTTACCGGTAGCAGCCTCTTCAAGTGTCAATTGCACATTAAATTGTAAATCAGCACCTCTTTGCCCTCGTGATTGACGTCCATGACCACGACCTCCTGAGAAAATATTTTCAAAAATATCTTCAAAGACGTCACCAAAACCGCCAAATCCACCAAAACCACCTGGGCCACCTCCATCGATGGGTCTACCCCAGCATGACCAAATTGATCATAAGCGGCTCGTTTTTGCTTATCTGACAAAATATTATAAGCCTTTTGAATTTCTTTGAATTTTTCTTCTGCAGAGGCATCACCAGGATTGCGATCGGGATGATATTTCATTGCCAGCCTGCGATATGCTTTTTTAATCTCAGCATCACTCGCATTTCGACTTACTTCTAAAAGTTCATAATAATCCCGCTGTTCCATAAGTGCTCACAATTTATAATCATCACTTAATTATAATCATCTATAGTAATATAAGGTACCAAGATAATTTAAGTGCTACTTAATATACAAAGGGGACCCTATATCCAAGAACTAATATTTCCACGCGTCTTAGATATAGAGTGCCCCGCCCAAAATTTTATTTATTCTGGCTTTTGCCATTAATCTCTTCATCAATTAAGATACCTTGAGGGGTGAGATAGATAAGAAGCCCGCTTTTCCTATCTTCGACCCCTCATGGCCTCGGCTCGGATTTATTGTCGAGCCTTAATCGAGAAAGATTCAAAGTAATAGTGGCATTACTTTTTATCTTCTTTAACTTCTTCAAACTCAGCATCAACAACACCCTCTTCAGGTTTTGCAGATTCTTGCGTTGTTTGTGCTTGCCCTTGAGCTGTTGTTTGACCCTCCGCTGATTTTTTAGCATAAACACGCTCGGCCATCTTAGCAGAAGCATCAGTTAATACTTTTAACTTATCTTCTATACGAGCTTTGTCGTTACCCTGCACTGCTTCTTTGAGTTCAGAAATTGCAGTTTCTATGCCTTTTTTCTCATCTTCAGACAAATCATCAGCCAAATCTCTTAACGATTTTTCACAACTATGAATCAAGCCATCAGCTTGGTTACGAAGTTCCGCCATCTCCTTAAATTTCTTATCTTCTTCAGCATGGGCTTGAGCATCTTTTACCATAGCAGCCACTTCTTCTTCACTTAAACCGCTGGAAGCTTTGATAACAATAGATTGAGCTTTGTTAGTGGCTTTATCCTTGGCAGAAACATTCAAGATACCATTCGCATCGATATCAAAAGTTACCTCAATTTGAGGAACACCACGAGGTGCGGGGGGAATATCACGCAAATCAAAACGCCCTAGCGATTTGTTTGCAGAAGCTTGTTCTCTCTCACCTTGCAATACATGAACTGTAACCGCAGTTTGGTTGTCATCAGCTGTTGAAAACACTTGAGTTGCCTTAGTAGGAATAGTCGTGTTCTTCTCAATGAGCTTAGTCATAACACCACCCATTGTTTCTATACCTAAAGATAAAGGAGTAACGTCAAGCAAAAGAATATCCTTCACTTCACCGGACAATACCGCAGCTTGAATCGCAGCACCCACAGCTACCGCTTCATCAGGATTCACATCCTTACGGGGTTCTTTACCAAAGAAGTCCTCTACGGTCTTTTGCACCATTGGCATACGAGTTTGTCCACCAACAAGAATCACTTCATTGATTTGCGATACAGTAAGTCCTGCGTCTTTTAAAGCTATTTTGCATGGCTCGATAGTTCTCTCAACTAGTTTTTCTACTAGAGACTCCAGTTTTGCACGGGTTAATTTAATATTTAGGTGCTTAGGCCCGGAAGCGTCTGCTGTTATGTAGGGAAGGTTAACATCCGTTTGTTGTGAAGACGATAATTCAATTTTTGCTTTCTCAGCAGCTTCTTTCAATCGTTGTAAAGCCAAAGGATCATTATGTAAATCAATACCTGTATCCTTTTTAAATTCAGCAGCCAAATATTCAATTAAAGCCAAATCAAAATCTTCACCGCCTAAGAAAGTATCTCCATTGGTAGCTAATACTTCAAACTGGTGTTCTCCATCCACTTCGGCTATTTCAATAATTGAAATATCAAAAGTACCACCACCTAAATCGTATACAGCAATAACAGAATCACCGCGTTTCTTATCCATTCCATAAGCAAGTGCTGCTGCAGTAGGCTCATTAATAATTCGTTTTACCTCAAGACCAGCAATACGGCCAGCATCTTTAGTTGCTTGGCGTTGTGAATCGTTGAAATAAGCAGGTACAGTAATAACTGCCTCTTTGACTTCTTCTCCTAAATAATCTTCTGCAGTTTTTTTCATCTTACGTAAAACTTCAGCAGAAATTTGTGGTGGCGCCTTATCCTGATCTTTTACTCTTACCCAGGCATCTCCATTGTCAGCTTTAATAATTTTGTAAGGTACCATTTTAATGTCTTTTTGGACAATAGGATCATCAAAACGACGACCAATTAAGCGTTTAATCGCAAATAAAGTCTTTTCTGGATTAGTCACTGACTGTCGTTTGGCAGATTGTCCAACCAATATTTCATTATCATCAGTAAAAGCAACGATGGAAGGTGTGGTTCTGTGACCTTCACTATTTTCAATTACCTTAGGTTTGTCTCCTTCCATTACAGCAACACATGAGTTCGTAGTACCTAAGTCTATACCTATAATTTTAGCCATTCTATTTTTGCTCCAAATTAGTGATTTCTAATGCATATTTCTCATATGGGGTGTATTATGGCAATTTCAAGCTATTATCTTAAAAAAATGCAGTTATCTTGTAACTAAAATGTGATTAAAAAATAACTTTACTTCAGCACTAAATTACTTGGTTGATACAATAACTCGGGCGGGTCGAATTACTCGATCACTCAATTTATAACCCTTTTGGAATACCATAATAACAGAGTTAGGAGGTGTTCCTGGGGAAGACTGCATCGACATTGCTTCATGCTGTTGCGGATCAAACGTCTGACCCAAAGGATCAATTTGCTCGACATCAAATTTTTGTAATACATCAAGAAAAAGCTTCATAGTTAGCTCTAGACCTTCATGCATTGCAGGATCGCTATTTTTATCCGCCAGCTGTAATGCTTGCTCAAGACTGTCAACTACTGGTAATAAAGCTGAAATCAGTTTTTCCACACCGTATTTATGTGCATTGGCAACTTCACGCTCCATACGGCGACGCACATTCTCCAGTTCAGCTAAAGCTCGCACCGATTTTTCCCAATTTTCATGCGCTTGTTGCTCAGCAAGAGTTAATTTTTCTTCTAATGCAGTATAAGTAGGATGATCTAAAGCAGGCTCCTGATAAGATACTTCTTCAGAAACTTCTTCTAAAACCTCATTCTCTATCTTATTTTCTTCCTTATGTTGTTCCTTAAATTTATTCCAATCTTTTTTATTTTGTTTACTCATCAAAATCGCTCCTGACTAACATTGAACGTGATAAATGGGGGCAACTTCTATCGTTTTCAAGCCCTAGAATAAGAATTTAATCTGAGCGAGAACAATAGTGTTACCCTTTATTTCTGGCAAAATAATTAAGTGAAACTTTTCAAAACATTGCTTGCAGTAATTATCCATTTATTCCATACTTAGGTAATAAAAAATTGGGCTTAATCATCATTTAGGTCAATATTTCAAGATGTTTTTCAATATATTATGGGGGAAGAACGTCTGAACAATAAGCTTCTAGCAATAGAGCAATAAAAGAAGTTAATATAAGCAATATATAGGTTATTTGGATTAGATTATGCAAGAATGGTCGCCAACTACATGGCAACAATATTCGTATTTGCAAGCAGCAACATATGCTGATCAAGAGCAACTAAATAAGGTGGTAGAGCAGTTAAGCCTTTTACCTCCTTTAGTTACGAGTGGTGAAATTAAATGCTTAAAAAGCGAAATTGCTCACGCTGGCCGCGGGGAAGCTTTTATATTACAAGGGGGGGATTGTGCTGAATCCTTCAATGATTGCCGCTCAGAAATTATCAGCAATAAGCTGAAAATCATTTTACAAATGAGCCTGATCCTAATATATGGGTTACGCAAACCAGTTATTCGTATTGGACGGATTGCTGGGCAATATGCAAAACCACGTTCTTCAGATTATGAAACTATTAATGGTACGACATTACCTAGTTATCGTGGAGATATTGTTAACTCACCTGAGTTTACAAAAACAGCAAGAGAACCAAACCCTAAGTTATTACTTCAGGCCTATAGTTGTTCTGCAATGACCTTAAACTTTATTCGAGCACTATTGGATGGGGGGTTTGCCGACTTGCATCATCCTCGACGATGGGACTTAGGCTTTGTTGAACATTCGACCCAGAAAAACGAATATCAACACATTGTGGACTCTATTGAAGATGCGTTGGACTTTTTAAAAGCCATCGATGGTATACGATCCAGCAGCATAAGCAAAGTTGATTTCTACACTTCTCATGAGGCGTTACATCTACATTACGAGCAAGCTCTAACAAGAAAATTAAAAGATGGAAAATGGTACAATCTTTCAACCATTTACCTTGGGTTGGAATGCGCACTGCTCAAATTGATAGTGCTCACCTAGAATTTTTAAGAGGAGTAGAAAATCCGATAGGAATCAAAATAGGCCAGGGGCAACACCCGAATGGTTAGCAGAAGTATTAACTATCGCTAATCCTCAGAAAGAAGAAGGGCGGGTTCTACTATATACTCGTTTGGGAGCCAAGCTTATAGACCGATTATTACCTCCTCTTATTGAAGCAGTAAAGAAAACAAAAATTCCAGTCACCTGGTCTTGCGATCCCATGCATGGGAATACCGAGACAACAGCTGATGGCACCAAAACACGCCATTTTGATAATATTTTGTTGGAATTAAAACGGGCCTTGGAAATTCATCGTAGCATGGGCAGTTATCTTGGTGGAGTTCATTTTGAATTAACTGGGGATAATGTAACAGAATGCATTGGAGGAGCCCGCGGCTTAGCCCCGGATGATCTTAAAACCGCCTATCACAGCCTGGTAGATCCAAGACTAAACTATGAGCAATCATTGGAGATGGCTATTCAATTAAGCCACCAATTCAGAAATAAACCTTAATTATGACCTCGGTACCTCATCTATGAGCAGAATCCTCTACACATCTATGGAAACCCCGGACCGGGAGATCTCATCTCACTTACATACAATATCCGTATAAAATTTTTACATAACTCACATAAGCACAGATACTCTATAAATGGTACTGAGGACTAAATTCATGCACAGCCTCCACCATGATAGCAACATTCTCAGGTGGAACATCTGGTGTTATGCCGTGCCCTAAATTGAATATATGTCCCGATCCATAACCATATGATGCCAATACAACTTCTACTTCTTTGCGTATACAATCTTTTGTTGTCAATAGCACGGTAGGGTCCAAATTTCCCTGTAATGCTACTTTTCCCCCTACTCTTTGACGAGCGCAAGCAATCTCACAAGTCCAGTCGATTCCCAAAGCATCACAACCAGTTTCCACCATCCATTCTAACCATTGCCCCCCATTTTTAGTAAATAAAATAATAGGGATATTGGAATGCTCTTTCTTCAACTGTTGTACAATTTGATTCATATAAAATAAAGAAAACTCCTTATAATTTTGTGGAGATAAAATCCCTCCCCATGTATCAAAGATCATGACAGCATTAACCCCTGCTTTTATTTGTTCAGCCAAATAAAAGGTGGTGACAACCGCCAATTTATGTAATAACACATGCGCGGCTTCTTTCTCTGTATAAATCAATTTTAAAATTTGTTTAAAGTCTTTACTGCTTCCTCCTTCCACCATATAACATGCAAGGGTCCATGGGCTACCAGCAAACCCGATTAGTGGTAACTCCTTAGGCATTTCATGGCGAATTAACCGCACAGCATCCATGACATAGAACAATGATTCGGTTACTAAAGGAATTTTCAAAGCATGTATCGCTTGTATATCCCGCAAAGGATTAGTGAAACAAGGGCCCTCCCCTTCGGCAAAATAGAGTCCCAACCCCATAGCATCAGGTATTGTTAGAATATCCGAAAACAATATAGCTGCATCCAGAGAATAACGACGAAGAGGTTGCAAGGTGACTTCACAGGCTAGCTCTGGATTTTTACAAAGGCTTAGAAAATCTCCAGCACTTTCCCTAACCTTTCTATATTCAGGCAAATAACGCCCGGCCTGGCGCATAATCCAAATTGGAGTCCTCTCGACCGGTTCCCGTCTCAATGCTCGAAGAAAAACAGACTGATTTAGATCAAACATCATTTAATCACTATGACAATAAAAAACATTTATAGTATCATGTAAAGAGAATCAATACAGTGATATAAATCATCCTCTGCCTAAAAAATAAATTATTATTGATGGATATTGAATGGATATTTTAAATATAACCGCTCTCAGTGTAGAAACAAAAATCGGAGTATATGGATGGGAACAACGAATTAATCAGCGATTATTGATTGATATCTCTATTCCCTCAAATTTTAAGGATTGCAAAGATAACCTATGTAACACACTGGATTATGATGATTTATGCCAAACTGTTACCCAATTTGTAGAATCAACTTCCTTTCAATTAATTGAAACGGTAGCTGAGCAAATTGCATACCTAATTAAACAGAAATATCAGGTCGAGAAAGTCTCAGTAGCAGTTTCCAAGCCTCATGCTGTCAAAAATGCGGGAGGAATTCAAGTCATTGTTGATCGATAGCTAGGTATCGTAAATTCTAGCATAACCTACTATCCGCCAACACTTCTAACCATACCATTCAAGCGCTCTGTTTTGGCTAACGTCATCTGCGCTTTTTGAGCTAAAGCGCGGCTAGGGTAAGGACCGACTACTACTCGAAACCAACTCCCTTGAGCTTGTGTAACAACCGGAACTACACGAACATCAAAACCTTTAAGAATTAGCATTCCTTTCATATGCTCGGCATCTTGTCGTGCTTTAAACGAAGCGACTTGGACTAAATATTTTCCATTACCGGGTTGTTGCGAATTCCTTGCATTTTCTTCAGTCGCTTTTGCAACCTGTTCCGATGGCTTGGCGGTAGCGGTAGCTAATTTCACTGAATTATTCACAGCAACAGTCAGTGCATTCGTTGCATTTTGTATTGGAGCTGATGATTTCTCTTCAGGAGGAATAGTAGCTTGCTGATTAGCGGCCTGTTGAGTTGGCCCTCTTTCATTTGCCAATAAAGTATAAAACTCAAATTTAGGCTTAGGAGGTATTTCTTTATGCTCTTGGACAGTTTTAGTCAGTTCTTTTCCAACTTCATGCGGCTGAGCCAAAACCTGCGTGTTCACCCATTGGCTTATGACTTGTATATCCAGAAAAGAGGCAGTCAAATACCCTACTAGAAAACTAGCAAGCACGGCCAAAAGCTGATGTGGCCCTTTGCGATGACGCGTAGCACGCTTATTTCCATAATCTTTTGCCATTACATACTCTCAGGAGCTGATACACCCAATATTTCCAGTCCATTGTTTAAAACCTGACGAACTGCTTCCAGCAAGCACAGTCGAGCACATCGCAGTTGTTCTTGCTCACACAATAGCTGGACTGCATTATAATAACTATGTAAACCATTGGCCAGCTCTCTCAAATAGTAAGCTAATTGATGGGGCTCGCAGGAAGAAGCAGCAGATTGTATAACCTCTGGGTAGCGACAAACCAGAGTAACCAGTATGGTTTCATGAGGTTGCTCTAGCAAATCGAGATTTTTAAGTCCCATATCTTTATCCCAAAGCAATCCTCTTTCTTTTAACTGCCTTAAGACACTGCAAATGCGAGCATGAGCATATTGAATATAATAAACAGGATTATCACTAGACTCAGACTTCGCTAGATCCAAATCAAAATCCATATGCTGTTCGGGTTTTCTTGCCACATAGAAATAACGAGCCGCATCATTTCCTACTTCTTCACGCAATTCTCTGAGCGTGACAAAAGAACCACTTCGCGTAGACATTTGTACTCTATCATCACCCCGATAGAGAATGGCAAACTGGACTAAAATCACATCCAGAGCACTCTCATCATGCCCCAAAGCCTTGACCGCAGTTTTGATTCTTGTGACATAACCGTGATGATCAGCACCAAAAATATCGATTACCCTGTCGTAGCCTCTATCGTATTTGTTCCAATGATACGCCACATCAGAAGCAAAATAAGTGGTTTGACCATTAGCTCTCACTAATACTCTATCCTTTTCATCACCAAACTCTGTTGCTCTGAACCATAGAGCTCCTTCTCGCTCATAGGTATGTCCTTTATCCTTTAGAGCTTGAATGCCTTTCTCAATGGATCCGTTTTCAAATAATGATTGTTCAGAAAACCAGCTATCATATTTCACCCCAAATTCTAGTAAATCATCCTTAATATCATCTAATACTGTTTTCAAAGCATGTTGATGAAAATTTGCAAATCCTTCTTTTCCTAAGAGAAATTGGGCTTGTGCAATCATGGCATCAATATAGACTTCTTTATCCCCGCCCTGGGGCTCATCATTGGGCAAATTTTCTACTATCATATTCCATGAGTGTACCAATTGATTACCATATTCAGACCACATAACTTGTGCTATGTCATAAACATATTGACCTTTATAAGCATTCGCCGGGAAAATTACTGGTTCTCCCGCCAGCTCCAAATATCTAAGCCAAACACTGACAGCAAGGATATTCATTTGTCTGCCAGCATCATTCACATAATATTCCAAAGTCACATCATAGCCAGCCGCTTTTAAAACATTTCCCAAAGTTGCTCCAAAAGCAGCACCTCTACCATGCCCTACATGCAAAGGGCCCGTTGGATTAGCAGAGACAAACTCAATCAAAACCTTTTGACTTTGACCCATATTGCATAACCCGAATTGTTTACCTTTATTCAAAATATCCGTTATAACGAGGGACCTAGCGCTGCTGCGCACAAAAAAATTAATAAATCCTGCCCCAGCAATTTCAATTTTCTCAACAGATGGATCAGCTGGCATTACTGCGATTAGCCGCTCTGCCAGCATTCTCGGTGCTTGCCGGCATGGTTTAGCTAAAACTAATGCTAAATTACTTGCATAATCACCATGAGCAGAATCTTTGGCATTTTCTATCTTAATTTCTACCTCTAAATCACTAGGTATGTCACCTGATTTTTGCAAATTAGTTAAGGCTTGTCTTAAAAGATACTCAATTGTAGGTTTCATGCTTATTATTTACTCGTCAAAATACCGATATTATGCTCTTTTTCATGCCATATGGAAAGACGCTCCGAATTCTAGACACATCAAAACTTACCTAGTTCTCAAGAGCCTCATAAGATTTATAAATATAGCCATCTTGAGAAAGCAAAATAGCGATAGGCCTTGTTACATCAAAATGCGCAAAAATAATCATCATCATCACTGTAATAGGGACTGATAAAAACATACCTAATATCCCCCAAATGGCTCCCCATAGGCCTAAAGCAAACAATATGACTAAAGGGCTTAAGTTTAGTGATTTGCCAAGTAAGCGGGGCTCCAGAAAATTGCCAACGATAAACTGTACGATCACTATCCCCGAAGTCACCTGTATAAACGGCCACCAGCTTTCAAATTGAATTAAAGCCAATGCTGCAGGGAAAGCTGTTGCCACTATAGCCCCTATATTGGGAATATAATTTAAGAAGAAAATTAATAAGGCCCAGAACTCAGCAAAATCCAAACCAACCCACTTCATAATAAACCAACTTGCTGTAGCAGTGAATAAACTCAATAACGTTTTAATACCCAAATAAGTTTGGGTATCTTTTGTGATATGAGTGATAATATTCTTAACCAATTTCCTATGTTCTTCTTGAGGGAAAAAGGCATCCATTTTTTGGGTGAAATAATGCTGTTCGACAAATAAAAAGATAACATATAAAGAAATCAATACCGCAGAACTTGTTATTGTTGTAAAAACTCCATAGATATTAACCAGCATGGTTTGTATGCTTAATCCTTTGATTATATTATCAAAATCAGAAATTCCTTTAATATGAAAACGTTGATCTAGACCATTAAATATATGGAGTAAATTTTCTTGATATCTTGAAGAAGCAGCAATTACTTCATTCACATTATTAGTAATGATATTAATAAGAATCATTATAAAAAAAACTACAACAAATAATGATAGAACCATACTTATCCAGGAAGGTAAGTGGGAACCAACAAAAGGAATTTTCTGCATGCCGCTATGAATAGTATTTAACAAATGCCAAATAAAAATTGATATAACAATTGGGATCAGTAATCCTCTCCCAGCAATTAATAAGTAGCCTGTTATCCAAACCAAAATTAAGGCCGCAGTAAATGTCATGATGCGATTCATCCGATGGCACTCCAACTCTGAATAGTCCTCATAGTCGCAACGAGTATACTTTCCTGTTATTATTAAATTTTTTATCTTTAGATAATACCGTGCTAAGTAACTCTTGTGAATATTTAACTGGTGTTGGACCAACTCTTGCAGCAAAGCTTGCCAGATGCGGGATTTTTACCATACAAGACCTACTTTTTCATTTACCTTATAAGTACCAAGATAGAACCAGGATAACACCAATCCAAGATTTACGCCCTAATGAGTGGTGTGTCATCGCCGGTCATGTATGCAAAACTGAAATTAAATACGGCAAAAAAATGATGCTACATTGTTATATTGAAGACAAATCAGGAGTAATTAAGCTGCGTTTTTTTCACTTCAATAAACAACAAATTTTAGCTTTAAATAGCAGCACCATGATTCGCGCCTTTGGCGAAGTCCGTGGGTTTAACAGCCAATTAGAAATGATCCATCCTGAATATCAGTTGCTTGATCAAGGATCTCACTTCCCTGTAGAAGAAACTCTTACCCCCATCTATCCAACTACTCAGGGCTTAACCCAATCCAAGTTAAGACAGTTAGTTAAAATTGTCTTAGAACAAAGTGAACAAGAACTGCATCAATTAGAATGGATGAGTGAACAGCAATTGCTGGAGAATAATTTCTATAATCTAGGTGATGCCATCAAATTTCTGCATAATCCTCCTCCCGATACCGCTCTTTCCAGTTTGGAGAAAGGCGAACATCCAGCACTCAAAAGACTAATATTTGATGAATTGCTAGCGCAACAACTAAGTATGCAGTTTGCAAGACAATCCAGGAATGAACTCCAAGCTCCTCCAATTTTGCTTGTCAACAATCTCTATTCCCGCTTTATTAAATCCCTTCCCTTTAGTCTTACTAAGGCACAACAACGAGTTGCCAAGGAAATTAGTCATGATTTAATGCAAAGCAAGCCTATGCTTCGCTTAGTGCAAGGAGATGTTGGAGCAGGCAAAACCGTTATCGCAGCACTTGCTGCCTTACAAGCTATCTCACAAGGATACCAAGTGGCCTTTATGGCACCCACTGATTTATTAAGTGAACAACATACCAATAATCTAATCAAGTGGTTAGAGCCTATGGGTGTGAACGTGTTAAGGCTTAGTGGGAAAATGAAAGCCGCAGAAAGAAAAATAGCACTTACCTCACTTCAGGATACTAGTTGCCAATTGGTAATTGGAACCCATGCCTTATTTCAAGATAAAGTAGAATTTGCACGCTTGGGCTTGGTTATTATTGATGAACAACATCGATTTGGGGTAGAGCAACGTTTACTTCTGCAGCAGAAAGGGCAATTAAACCAATTAATCCCCCATCAATTGTTGATGACTGCAACACCTATCCGAGAACATTATCAATGTCTCATTTTGCTCATTTAGATATCTCCGTAATTGACGAATTACCCCCGGGGCGTACTCCAATTACAACAGCAGTATTAAACCAGAATAAACGAGATTTAATTATCCACCGCTTACAAGCCGCTATTGCCGATGGCAGACAAGCCTACTGGGTTTGTACTCTGATTGAAGAATCCGAAAAGCTGCAATGCATAGCAGCAACCGATACCTCACAAAAACTACAGGAACAATTGCCTTTTGCACGAGTAGGCCTAGTTCACGGACGAATGAAAGCAAAAGAAAAAGAAGCAACAATGGCTGCTTTTAAGAAGGGAGAAATTGATTTATTAGTAGCAACAACGGTGATAGAGGTAGGTGTTGATGTACCCAATGCCAGTTTAATGATCATTGAAAACGCAGAGCGTCTTGGATTGTCTCAATTACATCAATTGCGTGGCCGGGTTGGTAGAGGAAATACTCAATCCCATTGCTTATTACTTTATCAATCACCTTTATCCCAACAAGGCGCTGAGCGATTAAAAATAATGCGTTCTACAACAGATGGTTTTCTTATCTCGGAAAAAGATTTGGAGTTAAGGGGAGCTGGAGAACTATTAGGTACCCGACAAACCGGCTTCAGGCAATTTAAAATAGCTAATTTACAGCGCGATAAAGCCCTTTTAAATCTTCTACTTCCTTTTGCAAGACAATTAACCCATGAAAGGCCAAAAACAGCAAGGACAATTACCCAACGATGGTTAGGTCATTTTGAGCAATTTTTACAAAGTTAAAAAAATAATTAAAATTTCTGAAGTCAAGACTGTTTTTTATTTTTTTCTTTGCTAACATAGATAAGTAATTATTAAATCCGCCTTTCCACTATTCTGTGGATAACTTTAAAAGTTAACAATATAAAACTCCTCCCAACATACCTGATAGATTCGCTGTAGTCCTTTATCCATAAGGGTTTTCTTGATTTTTTCCTGAATCTCACCACCATACTTTTATCCACAAAATCTGTGGATAACTCTGTGAGCAGAATGAAAAACACCTTATAAAATCAGCCTGTTCTCTAACTGATTCAGAACTTTCCAATGTGTTTTAAGTGAAAAATAGATAACATCAATAATGACCTATCCAGGGCAGATTAAAATTACCGTATAGAAACGTGCAATTCGTATAAAGGTTGCAATCACTTTCCATAGCAGAATTTAATAAAGATCTAGATAGGAACACATACTATAAAATGTTATAGTTTCTTTTCTAATGGTTATTATAGAAATCCAAAACTATTTGGGATTGGAAGAGGAACCGTAATGTACCCGGATGATAGGTATTGGCAAGCAAAAAAAGTCACCTTGATTGGAGCCTTTGTTAATGCATTGCTTGGTATTGTCAAACTGGTTGGTGGATTTTTATATCATTCCCATGCCCTCGTCGCAGATGGATTTCACTCCATTTCAGATTTAATTACTGATGTAATGGTAGTATTTGCCTCCAAATACGGAAGTATTGGTGCTGACGACTCTCATCCTTATGGCCACCAGCGAATTGAAACAGCAGCAACTTTATTGCTGTCGCTTTTACTTATTTTGGCTGGTTGTGGTATTGCCTGGGACTCCATTGATGAATTGATCAAATCCGAACATACCATGCCAAACTGGCTATCCGTACCTATTGTATGTTTTTCAATAATCGCCAATGAAATCTTATTTCATTATACTCGACATATAGGAAAACGCATTAAATCCCAATTAATCATTGCTAATGCGTGGCACCATCGCTCGGATGCAGCTTCGTCAATAGTAGTACTTATTGGATTAATTGGTAGCCTGGGGGGACTTCTTTATCTGGATGCCATTGCTGCGATCATAGTAAGTCTTATGATTGTGAAAATGGGATGGAATTATGGTTGGAATAGTGTAAAAGAGCTAGTAGATACTGCCGTCGATGCCAAGTTATTATTGCAAATCGAACAAGTGATCCAAAGCATTGATGGGGTAAAACGAATTCATCAACTGCGAAGTCGTCTTATGGGTGGTGATGTACTCATTGATGTCCATATTTTAGTTTCTCCTAAAATATCAGTATCCGAAGGACATTATATTGCACAACATGTTCACCACACCCTGCTGAAGAAAATTGATTGTGTCAAAGACGTCATTGTTCATGTCGACCCCGAAGATGATGAAACTTCATGCCCATCCTTACATTTGCCGAACAGAAAGGTATTACTGGAAAAAATAATGAATGATATTCATCAGGATTTTCCACAGATTTTGTTTTGGAATATACATTACTTGAATGGAAAATTAGGGTTGGACATTGCTTGTTCAGAAGATTTTAATCAATGGAAAGTGTTGCACCATAAAATTACTTTAGCATTGAAACCTCAGACTGATATAGAAGAAATCCGTTTATTTAGCATGCATGAAACGGTTTATCATGTCTAAAATTTAGATCTAATCTCTAGTGGATTCAATGAATCATTTCAGGATAATATATGCCTTTTAAAGTAGGAATGCTTCATGTTGTCTGCAGCCAGTTTAAAAATTATTTTTGCTTTTTTAATATTTGTAGTCATACTTCTTGCAGGCTGGTATCCTTTTAAACAGCGTGTTAAAGACGATGCGCATGTTGATTTCCCTATAGGTGAAACACTGGCAACAGGCGTTTTTTTAGGTGCCGCACTTTTGCATATGTTACCTGAAGCAAACACCTTATTTAAAAGCATGGGTTATAACTATCCATTTGCATTTATTATTGCAGGAGCCGTATTTCTAATTTTTTTATGGTTTGAACACTTAGGAAAAGAATTATACCACCATCATAAAACCAACCATCCAGCTTTCGCTATACTAGCCTGGGCCATGCTTTCCATTCATTCCCTAATGGTTGGTGCAGCTTTGGGCTTTACTCAATACAACTCTATGATCATCATGTTGTTTTTAGCAATTATTACTCATAAATGGGCAGAAAGCTTTGCCATAGCAGTACAACTCAATAAGAGCTCAATGAGTACAACCAAAAGCATGGTGTTTTTTTTATTATTTAGCCTTATGACCCCTTTTGGTATCTATTTTGGATGGTATTTTGGTTATGGTGTAGAAACCAATTCCTTATTTGACCCTATTTTAATTGCAGCCTCGGCAGGGACCTTCCTTTATTTGGGAACTCTGCATGGACTGGAACGATGTGTCCTAGTGGAGCGTTGCTGTAATTTAAAAGATTTCAGTTTCGTAATCATAGGCTTTTTGTTAATGGCATCGGTGGCAATCTATGTCTAAATTTTTCCAACAAAAACCAATTGTTCTTGCCTCTTCTTCTACTATAAGATATAAACTGCTTAAGTCACTTGGCTTGGACTTTCTGGTTGTCCCATCCAATTGCAATGAAGAAGAGATTAAAACAGCGCATGATTCTGAAGAGTTAATTAAATTAGGAATCACTCTCGCGAAAACCAAAGCATTAGAAGTGAGCCAGCGTTATCCAGAGCATTATATAATCGCAGCAGATCAATTATGCATTGCCGACAATAAAGTATTTAACAAACCGCTCAATCACCAAACAGCTGTAAAACACTTACAGGAATTGAGTGGGAAACAGCATCAACAAATTGCTTGCCTATGTATTGCTAAAAAAAGCAAAATACTTTGGCAACATTATGATATTGCGACATTGACATTACATCACCTGAGTAAGGAAACAATTGAAGCTTATCTGCAAGCAGAAGAACCTTATCAAAGTTGTGGTGCTTATCAATTCGAAACTCAAGGGAAATGGTTATTTAAAGAAGTCATAGGAAAAGAAGACACGATTCTTGGTTTACCTTTAATGCCATTAGTTAATGCTCTTATAAATCTTGAGGCAATATGTATTTAAATTAATGAATTTAAAAAATTAGGAACTATAATGCAGATACAGAAAATTCAAGCACGTGAAATATTAGATTCACGCGGTAACCCTACCGTCGAAGCAGATGTCGCTCTTAGGAATGGGATTCTTGGAAGAGCCAGTGTTCCTTCTGGTGCTTCTACAGGAAGTAGAGAGGCTTGTGAGTTAAGAGATAATGATCCGGGGCGATATGCTGGTAAAGGGGTACGAAAGGCGGTTGGACACGTTAATAATGAAATCAATCAAGCTTTACATGGATTGTCTGTTGAAAATCAAGAGAATTTAGATAGCATACTATGCCAATTGGATAATACAGAAAATAAATCTCATCTTGGAGCTAATGCCATTCTGGCGACATCGCTTGCTTGTGCCCGAGCAAGAGCATTGTCTCTTAACCTGCCACTTTATAAGGCGCTTAATCGGGATGAGATAATGAGCATGCCGGTTCCCATGATGAATATTCTTAACGGAGGAGCTCACGCCGATAACAATGTGGATATTCAAGAATTTATGATCATGCCAATTGGTGCTCCTAACTTTCCAACGGCATTGCAAATGGGAGCAGAAATTTTTCATGTATTGAAATCTGTTTTAAAAAAGCAGGGGTTAAATACAGCAATTGGTGATGAAGGTGGTTTTGCCCCTAATATTCAATCTAATCGCCAAGCATTGGATCTACTGAGTGAAGCAATTGAAAAAGCAGGTTTTCGTTTAGGTGAAGACATTGTATTTGCTTTGGATGTGGCCGCCTCCGAACTCTTTAATCAGGGTTTTTATTATATGGCCTCCGAAAACCAAAAATTTGATTCTTTTCAACTCATAGAATATTACGCCAATCTTGTTTCCAGCTATCCCATAATCAGCATAGAAGATGGATTGGATGAAAAAGATTGGGCCGGCTGGAGACAATTAACCATTCATTTAGGGGATAAAATTCAACTGGTTGGAGATGATTTATTTGTAACCAATCCTAATATTTTACAAGAAGGAATTACACAGGGAATTGCCAATGCTATTTTAATCAAGGTTAACCAAATAGGCACTTTAAGCGAAACAAGACAAGCTATTAAACTGGCTCATGACAATGGATATCGATGTATTATGTCGCATCGTTCAGGTGAAACAGAAGATACCTTTATTGCTGATCTCGCAGTTGCCACTGGCTGTGGCCAAATTAAAACAGGCTCCTTGTGCCGTACGGATAGAACTGCTAAATATAATCAGTTACTACGAATAAATGAATCAGCTTCTTTATCTTATGCCGGGAAAAATATATTAAGACGTTAATTCGGAATTGTTGCTTTATGCATGGCTTAGATTAGCGAAAATTCAATACCTTATTAGGAATTTCTCATTATTTTTGCAATAAGAAATTCATAAAGTGTTGAGTTTTACTTCGTTAAGCGCCAGTCTATACCGATATAAATGAAATAATGGGGCCAATAAAAAAAAACAATTTAAAACCAGTTAGATAAAAATTTTAATACTATTACCTCCGCCAGATATTGCTCCCTTCTGCAATAAAGGACTACAATATTAATTAGATATATTCATCTATAGAAAACTCTATGCGCCCTATATTCATTATCTTAATTATTGCTTTAGTTGTTTTACAACATAAGCTATGGCTAGGTGATGGAAATATTGTCCAGTGGATTAAACTCGAAAAAAAATTAGCAGAATATAAAAAAGAGAATGATAAATTAGCCTCTAGAAACAAAGCATTAGAAGCAGATATTAAAGAATTAAAGAGTGGTGATCAAGCCCTCGAGGAACAAGCTCGATATGAATTAGGCATGATTAAAGAAAATGAAGTGTATTATCAATTTGTTGATTAACTCTTACACTGCTATTAATTCCAAATGTTGTGGGGGTTTCTTATCCCAAAGGCTCAGAACAAAACCACCGCCTCCTGAGCCAGTTGGTTTAACAGCAATAGCTCCATCAGCAAATAAATGGCTCATATGCTGCTGTAGGCTTTCACTTACCAAGCCCCACTGAAAGAAACAATCTGAGGCCTTGTTAATAGCTCTAGCCAAACTCTCTAAAGCAGTACTCCCGCCCTTTTCAAGGGCGTGCCTTGCTTCATGGACGGATTCTATCATTTGCCTATCTATCCGCTCGGCTAGCTCTGCATTTTTGCCCCACAAATTTTGTACTTGCTGTATACAATGAGAAGTTATTCCAATTTGGTTACAAGAAGACAAATACCAGTAAGGCCGAATAGTTTGAGTTATTGGCGTACAAAGACCTGATTTAAAGTACACACCAGTTTCTGATGCAACACCTGCGATATCTAAACCACTACTTTTACCATGGAATAGATGCTCTAATTGCTTTGCAAATTCACTACATTGATTATCCCCAATCATTCCCTGCGTACAATACCATCGACTCATGGCAACACAAAGTGCCGCTGAGGCTCCCATGCCTACTCCCACAGGAATATTGGTTTCCAAATAAAAATGTCCGCCTAGTTGGTTCAACGAACGTCCTAACAGATTCATGCCTCTTTCTAATACGCTCCAAAACAATAAATGCATATCAGAACCACTAGGACCTGTAAATTCTGCACTTAACGAAGGCGAGGAGGGAAGGTATCGCAAAGATAATTGTCTTTCTTTAATGGGAAATACTAAAGCTTCATGACCTCTCACAACGGCATGCTCTCCAGCCAAAATCCATTTACCGTAAGTAGTGGTTTCAAAATCATAAAACATCATAATTTCCCACTAAATAATCAGACTTAAATTGGAGAGCCAATTCTGTTTGATCAGGTCGATAAAGCAAATGTACATTCGGGCCTGCATCCATAGTTACAATAGGTCCATCGCCCTTTTCATCCCAAAATTTTTCAATAATATTCAATATATTCAAAGTATTATCTGTTATATAAGAGAATGGCTTTTCACACGTTTTAAATAATTGGTGCATGTCAAGAAATTCTCGCCAGCAAATTTGATATATATTTGTCCAATCTTTCGCTTCAAAAGCACTTAGTAATAATTTCAAATTCTCTTCAGCTCTTTGGCTTCGTTTTTCATAAAATGGACTTGTTTTAACTAATTTGTGTGCTTGTCGAGAAGGTATCCCTTTTTCCTGGCTACTTATTACGATAACCTGGTGCAATAAATCTTTATAAGGCAAATCGATAGAAGAAACTTTATCTCCAGTCCATAATGCCCAGGGCGCATAAAAAGAACGGCATGATGAACCAGAACCTAACCGACTAAGCTGCGCTTGTTCATCAATAGATGGTAAGGACCTCTGAGTGAGCTCACTTAATGCAATTGACGCGCATTTTGTTAAAGCTGCAAAACTAGATGCAGAACTTGCCAAGCCAGTGCTATGTGGGAAATTATTACTAGATTGGATTAGAAATCCTCCAACGTATCCAAAATGGTCTTTTAATCTTATCAAATGATCTATAAACCGTTGCTGCGCTTCAACCGACAAATTAAATTCCTCTATTGCACCAGGAATATATAATGGCTCCCATATATCCTTTTTAGTGGGGAGCTTTTCCAATTTCACTGAACTTAATAAATTATTTAGGGTATATGACAAGGAAGAATTATCAGGCAAATTTGAATCCTCATCTTTTTTGCCCATATATTTGATCAAAGCGATATTGGCTGGTGCCTGAGCAAACCAATGCATAGTTGTTTCTCCTTGAGATCAATGACCAGGTACGTCATTCCATAAAATCTTATGTAATTGTAACTGAAAACGAACAGGTAATTTATCTTGAATTATCCAATTTGCAAGATCGGTAGGATTTAGCTGATTCCAACTCGGAGAAAACAAGAGTTGCACTCGCTCAGCTAATTGATATTCATTCAATATACTGCATGCCCATTCGTAATCATTTCGGCTACATAATACCAATTTAATCTGATCAGTTGGTTTTAAAAAAGCCAAGTTCGATAATAAATTTTTATCAACTTCTTGAGAATCTGGTGTTTTCAGATCCATTACAATCATAACTCGCTGGTCTACTTGTGCAATATCTCGAGCGCCACTAGTTTCCAAAGACACAAAATAACCTGCATCACAAAGCTTGCTTAATAATGTAATACAACCAGGTTGAGCAAGTGGCTCACCACCAGTAACGCAAACATACTGACATTGATATAAAGCAACAGTATCTAAAATATCTTTTATTTCTCTGACTTCACCACCAGAAAAGGCATAAGCTGTATCACAGTATTGGCATCGTAATGGACAACCAGTAAGACGTATAAACACAGTAGGTAAACCTATTGTGACTGACTCTCCTTGTAATGAATGAAATATCTCCGTAATTCTTAATTGTTCATTAAACCGTTTCATAAAGCATTAATTGCTTTCAATTTAGAGCTAGCTAATTGGGCTGTTGGTGTATCAGGATATGTTTTCACGACTTGTTGAAATCGTCTTTGAGCTTCTTGTTTATCTCCCTTTTCAGCATAGGCATACCCTGATTTTAACAGACTGGCAGCAGCCTTACTGGATGAAGGGAATCGCTGTAAAACCACCTCGAAATGCTCTATAGCTTTTGGATAATCTTTCTTAACAAGGTACAATTCTCCTAGCCAATATTCTGCGTTGGCAGTATATCCGCCCTTGGGATACTTTTGCACAAAAGTTTGCATAGCATTAACCGCTGCATCATAGCGCTTATTTTTAACCAATTCGTAAGCAGCTAAATAACTAATTTGCTCATCTGCAGGATTAGTCCGGGAGACAGCAACAACAGGTTGAGGTTTTCTGGCTGCGGCAGGTTCAATTTTAGGCTTAGGAGTAGTAACCGCATTTAATGTGGGTGCGGCGCTGGTACCTAATGGAATATCAGCTACTGCTTTATTTGAAGCCGATTTCCCTGCAGAATTCGATATTCGAGAATCCAAATCTTTATAGAAAGCCACTTGCTGTTGCTGTAGTAACTTTAAATCATGCGCCTGCACTTCAAGTTGGCCACGCAATTCTTGTATTTCTTTTTGGAGCTCCTGAATTTTATCAATTAATTTAGCATTGTCATTAACATTACTACCTCGATCTTCATTGACCAGCGCAGGTTCATCATAAGGTTGAGAAGTATCTATGGTATAATTATCATTTTGGGGCCCATCCAACTCAGCATTCTCAATTTGAGGCTCATCGTATTTGGGGTTGACCAGAGGAGCATCAAACTCCTCTTGCCTATCAATCATTGCAAAATTTTCACTATCATCTATTACTGGTGCTTCCCCCCATAAAGTCAAAGGAAGCATCAATATAAAACAAGCGGTGATAATGGATTTTTTGCAATTAATCATCTTGTTGCCTCATAGATAAATTCTACGCGTCTATTTTGTGCATGAGACGCTTCATCATGTCCATAATTAGCTGGACGCTCTTTACCATAGCTAACTACGCGAATTTGTTGTCTGCTTACGCCAGCCATACGTAAAATATCAGCTACTGTATTGGCACGACGTTCGCCAAGAGCCACGTTGTATTCACGGCTACCACGTTCATCAGTATGTCCAGCGATCAGCACTCGAGCACCAGGATGAGTCTTCATATATTCAGCCTGAGCATTAACCGAAGGCAAATATTTCGATGCTAAAGTACTGTCATCATACGAAAACAAATACAATTGATTATGAGGAGCCTGTGTGGTATAGGATTCACCTGGCTCTTGCCCTGCAAAATGAGTCATTTGACCTAAGCCTTGTGCGGAAGCGGCATCACCCTCCCCAACTGAGGCTCCTTCAGCACTACCTGGCGTTTTGGAACAAGCAGCAACTAGAACAACACTTGCTGCAAGTAGTCCCAATTTATAAAACGATCTGGCTTTCATTCCTCAATCTCCTTAAATTCTTTTTATTATTAGAAAACATATATGATAATCGGAAAGCTATTGTACAATTCTTTTTATTTCTTGGCTATTCCTAATCATGCTTTATGTGCGATATAACAAAGTCTGCAACAGCGGCAGTAAATCGAAGAGTAGCCTGATTTGCTGCAATAACACCACCATAGGGAGTATCTTCTGAGCAGGGTATTTGCAGGCTAATAATTCGTGAACCTAAAATTTGATTATCATCAACATGGGATAATACTACTTTGGCAGAAAACTCAAGAACACTGGGTTTTTTTATAAAATTCTGTTTCAGACTTAACAATTGAGTATCCAGTCGATAATCTGCCTTTTCACTATAAGGACTTGATGTGACCGCATAAAAATAACCTGAACGCTGCAGGCTTTGGACCAATAAAGGAAAGAGCATATCAGCTGGAGGCGATGTCCAGGCATTTTTTGCATAGGGTTCTAGTTTATAAGGTTTCTTCATGTAAAGCATTTCTTCTGTTTGATATCCCGCTACCGCTTCAGGAGCTGTAACCTGTATTGTTACAGATTGAGGCTTGGCAACAAATTGTTTAGTACTGTAAGCGGTTAATTGATATTCATTAGTCACAGGTACTTTGACAGGGGAACAGCTTATAAGAGCTAACATTCCCAATGTATATCCAAAAAATTTCGAAATGTTAGATTTTAAGCTACTCGATCTTTTGGCTCCACAAAAATTAAAGGCTGCCTTACTTCGAAGCTTAAAAATACCCTGGAGCAATCGCAATGGCTAAAAAAGGCATTTTGAAGTTTCTTGGGTATATAACAAATACTACCGAGAATTCTCATAGTTATTCCCCTGGACCAGGTTTAGGTGCTTTGGTGCCTCGAATAATTACAGATGGATTTTGTCTCATTTCATTGCTCACTTTTTCAAGATTTGCAGAAATGGCATTCAATCGTCGCAACAAAAGCACTGCTGGAGGAACAGCTTGTTGAGAAATTTGATCGATAGTATTTTTCCCTGCAATCATTGTTTTAGAAACATTCTTCCCTGCAGCACTCATATTGTCAGCTAAAGATTGGAATTTTGAAATTCCCTTTTTCAAATCTCTAACTACTCTCGGGAATTCTTTACTGGTCTTGGCCATATTAGCAAAAAATACATCAAAATTATTGATTGAGCTGTCTATGGCCTTACCATTATCTGCAATTACTTCTGTGATTCGTTCTATATTGGCTAATGACTTTTTAATATTATTAGCATTCTCTTCATTAAAAATAAGCTGAGCTTTCTCACTAACTTGACTCACATTTTCTGCAACCTCTTTTAAAACAGCATCCAATTGATTAAGTAGAGAGGGCTTGGCGGGGATAACAGGATGGGGCTCTCCAGGCATTTTTCGCAGCGGAGTTAAATCAGAGGAGCCTGCAGATAATCCTACGTAAGTAACCCCTGTGATACCTTGTGTAATTAGGGTTGCAAAAGTACTGGTTGTTATCGGCGTGTTTTTTTCAATATTTAATAATAGTTCTACTTGTCTAGGATCGTTTTTATTCAGTTTGATATTCTTTACATAACCAACCTGTACACCATTATACTTTACAGGTGATTCCACACTAAGCCCTGAAACAGACTCTTTAAGAAACACAGTATACAAAATATACTCTTTCTGGCTAAAGCCAACGGACAGCCATAACCCTGTAGATATTAGGCCTGCTAGCAAAATAAGTACGACAAGACCTACAATCGTATAATTGGTTTTAGATTCCAAGTAAACTGTCCCCTCTGTTATATTTCTATTTCTATAACTTACTAAAATATTCAGTGATTAATGGGTTTTTATTTTTCATTAATTCTTTAATTGGCTCAACACTAAGAATTCTTCCATCCCCAATAAAGGCAACGCGATCAGTTGTTTTTTTCAAAGATTCTAAATCGTGACTAACCATGACTATGGTCAAATTTAACGCATCTCTTAAAAAAACAACCAATTCATCAAAAAGTCTGGCCCCTCGAGGATCTAATCCTGTTGTTGGTTCATCAAGAAACAACAATTCAGGGTCCATAGCAATAGCCCTTGCTGCTGCGGCTCTTCTTTGCATCCCCCCACTGAGTTCAGAAGGAAACTTCACAGCAGCTTCATTGGGTAATCCAACCAAAGCTATTTTTAGAAGAGCGAGCTCTTGCATAAACTCTGGCTCCAAATCGGTGAACTCCTTCATTGGAAACATTATATTTTCCAAAACATTCATAGCAGAAAACAAGGCACTGTGCTGAAACAACATACCCCATCGACGCCTAAGTCTCAATGCTTGTTCTGGATCAAGTTTATAAATCTCTTCTCCAAATACTTTAATACTACCTTCCGTCGGTTTCAATAACATCAATAAACTACGCAATATAGTAGTTTTACCGCTTCCAGAACCGCCAATAATAGCCAGTATTTCTCCTTTCTCTACAGTAAGATTAATATCCCTATGCACCCATTGATCACCAAGAAAATTCTTCATGCCCTTTATTTCAATGATTGGTGTGCTCATTTATAAATTCATCCAACTATAGGCAACTGAGAATGCTGCATCAGCGATTATTATTAAAAATAAAGCCTGTACCACACTTTTGGTAGTTTGACTACCTATACTATCGGCATTAGCTTCTACACTAAATCCCTGGAAACATCCTACCAAAGCAATCAATATGGAAAATGCAGGAGCCTTATATAAACCTAACATCATTTGGGTAAGCCCCACAGAGTCTCTTAAGCGGGTTAGAAAATCTTCAAAACCAATGTTTAACATATTTTTGGACATCATCATCGCACCCAAAATACTAAAAATATCGGACCAAAAAATTAATAGAGGAAATACTATTGATAGGCCTATTACCTTGGGGAGAACCAATAATTCAGTAGGGGAAAGTCCCATAGTTAGTATGGCGTCAATCTCTTCGTTAATTTTCATACTACCAATTTGTGCAGTAAAGGATGAGCTGGTGCGCCCGGCCACAATAATGGCTGTAATTAATGGGCCAAACTCCCGAAATATCGCCATACCAGATAAATAGGAAATAAAAGAATTGGCACCATAAGTCTCTAATTGCAACCCCATTTGATAAGCCAAAACAACTCCTATCAAAAAAGAAAGTAGAGCTAATATTGGTAAGGCTTTTAAACCCGCAGAATTAATAATAGAGATAATACTTGGTAAATGAAATCGTCGCCAATAACCAAAGGCCTCAAACAATTTAGTACTCAAATCACCTATCAGAATAATTAGCCCATCAATTTGAACTAATTTATTTTCTGACTCTTTACCGACTTGATATAAAACGCCTTCTTTCGGGACAACAGGCAATTGATACGATAAGGCATCCTGTTTTGATTCGATTAGTTCCAGCATTCGCTGATGACTGTCTAAAAAGTTAGTCAATTCAACCTGATTTTTTCTTTTTTTCAGCTCATCAATACATTTCTTTAATGCTAAGGCGCCGGCACTATCAAATGCGCCAATTTTTTCCCCATCAATGGTTATTTGCTGAGAATCCGGTAAGTCTCTGGTACTAAATTTTTTAGGCAATCCACCAAGAAATAAAACAGACCAGGAGCCAGAACACTGGAATGTGGCATTTTTTTCATCAAAAATAATTTGAGCGCTGGTTTGTTCCATAGTCATTTATTCTTAATTGAGTTTTCTTTAGAAGAATTCTGAATAAGAATCCTTTAAAATTTTCAATAAATCAACGATTACTTCATAAATACAAATAAAAATACTGATGTTAAAGTTACTAGTCCTGCGCTTTTATTCGCTTTGCCCTGTATCCATTTAAAAAATTCTTATTCAAACTATTTATTCAGAATAATACAAAATACATCCTTAGTCATCGTATCATCAAGAACATAAATACCATAAAATCCACAAACCACCATGATTCGTGATATCATAATAATATGAGTACTGCTCTTTTGAGGCTAGATTACCCTTATGAATGAAAAGTTAATTAAATCTCAATCCATGCTCATCAAACAAGCAGAAGAAGAGTTAAATCAATCCAACCAGCTTTTAGGCTCTCTAAAACAAGAGGCAGAGCTGTCAGAAGAATTTCCAGTGGATGAACTAGACTCGCTTAAGTCCCTGACTCTGTTGTTGCAGTATAGATTAGATACACAAAATGCACTAAATCAATTAAGTCAGCTACAACAATATCTGCTTCAATTATTAGGTATTGAAGCGAAGCATTCTCTAGAATTTAATATAGAGCGATTGGCTTTTGCTTTAGGAACAGATGAATTAAAACAAATTTTATCAATGCTCAATCATTTAGTGGACTCATTATTACGAATCCTGGCTCAAAAACAACTTAAAGACTCCCTGGATAAAAAGAAATCTCAGCAACAAAGGAAGCAATATAAACCACTGGATACCATGGTTAAGGTCATAGACAAACAAAAATCTTTTCTAGCGAAACTCAATGAATTAAAGTTAGTTCTTGAAAATATTGAAGGGGCACCACATCCAGGGATAGTTTATGATCATATTGCTGCATTACAAGGCCCCATCTCTCGTTTTCACCAAGCATTACAACATGGGTTAATATTAAGCAACGGCCTTTACCAGCAACTTGAGAAAAAAAGTCAATTCAATTATCAGTTGGCTGACACAGTGCTCAAACCCGAACATATTGCTCGCAATATGCATTATCCCCCAGAGTTACAACGATTATTTAAACCGTCAATAGCACACAACAAAATAGAAAATCTTGAAGAACGTGCAGCAGCCAAACGATTAGGGCATTTTTTTCATCGTTAAGCTCAATACTCAAGCCCCCAAGCTAGAAGCACGTATCTATTAGAGCTCTTGTGTAACCTGCATCTTTTGCATTATTGTTATTGCTGCGTTGCAAGCATTTCCCCTATGCTCATTTACTTCATATAAATTCTCGAAACTTTGCGAACGAATTCAAAATCTACAGGTTATGTAAGAGCCCTATTGTCTCAACGAACCATTTTCTCGTTAATTACGATAAAATGATTAAAAATTGAACATATTGATTTCCATAGTCTATACTTAAATAACCGATGCTTTAAGGAGTAAAAAATGGAAAGTTTTATCTTTAAAGAGGCTTCTTTACTAAAACTGATAATTGCCTTTACACTTCTGATCGGAGCATTAATTTTGGTCACTCCTGTAAATGCTAAAGCAGTTAACCGAGATATCAATCCAATAATTAATAAGGCTACTCCAGCCCAAGTAGCCTATTGGGTACGTTATCGTTATTGGGGACCTTACCCTCGTTATTATAGATACTGGGGACCTTATTATCGATATCCCTATTATTACAGACCTTATTACAGATATTACTATAGACCTTATTATTATCGCTGGTAGTATTAATACACTGATGATGTCATTGCGAAGGAAGCGAAACGATACATATTTTATATAAAAATATGTTCTGGATCACTTCGCTCGCAATGACAGAAAGTTTTGCCTTATATCAGGTAACGTCCCTGAAGTTT
>NZ_JNCF01000111.1 GCF_000770585.1 Legionella norrlandica
GGAAGTGAATTTATTATTACTCTACCTATTAAACACGTCTGATTCTTCGAGTTGACACTAACTTCAGCCAATATACAGAGTTTTCAATTGACATGGGATGCACATAAGTTCCTTGAACAAATGAAGAAAAAATCGAATGTCAAATAAATCATATCGCCTTTATCCAAAGGCTATAGATGATCTTGAGTCCATCTATTTATATAGTGCACGTGAATTCGGTATCAAAAGATTTGAGAGCATTTAATGTTGGTTCCCATGTTATTTTTATGAAAATTACTGATTACGGTATTGCTGTTATTCGTGTTTTGCATCAATCCATGGACTTTAACAGGCATCTGTAAACATAAGAGATCATAGGTGAGTAGGGCAGGGCCTTCATAAATTCTTGATAAAGTAATCGAAAAAAAAAGATTTTTCAAAGAGTCAAAAACTATCACACGGGTTTACCCTTTTGATATCAGAAAACCACCTTACATTCAGACGTGTTTAATAGGTAGAGTAATAATAAATTCACTTCCCTTTCCTAAGGCACTGTTAATTGAAATCGTCCCGTGATGCTCTTGAATAATACTATAAGAAATAGATAAACCTAAACCGGTTCCCTTCCCCACTGGTTTAGTAGTAAAGAAAGGCTCGAAAATCCTGGCCATCGTTTCTTCGCTCATGCCAATGCCCGTATCGCGAATACTAATTACAATTTGATTATCCTCTTTGCCGGTAGTAATAATAATTTCCCCGTGTTCAGAAATTGCATGCGCTGCATTGGTAAGAATATTCATAAATACTTGGTTGATTTTTCCTGGGAAACATTCTATTTCGGGAATGTCCCCATAGTGTTTAGTGACGGTAATTCGATCTCGAAATTGATTGTGCAACAAAGTTAATGTGGAGTCGATGTTCTCATGAATATTAACGTGTTTCAATGCTCCTTCATCAAGTCGTGAAAAAGTGCGTAGATCTTTCACAATATTGGCTGTGCGTCTTGCACCTTCTTCAATGCTATCAAGTAAATGATGAGTTTCTTGCAAAGTAAACGGTAGGTCGATTTCATCGCTAAATTTTGAGATTTCTAATAACTTCTCTTTTATTGATGTTTCAGAGGTAATTTCTGTGTATTGATTTAATAGCTGTATAATATCTTCAATGTCATTTTTTAACGGGCCGATATTAGCAGAAATAAAGTTAATTGGGTTGTTGATTTCATGCGCAATCCCTGCAGTTAACACCCCAAGAGAAGACATTTTTTCGGCTTGAATTAATTGGGTCTCTGCTTGTTTTAAAGTGTCCAGCGCATTATTAAGCTGGATGTTCTTTTCATTAAGATCTCGTGTGCGTTGTTCCACCCGTGACTCCAACTCAATGTTCGCTTGCAGAAGTTCTTGTTGTGCTTTTCGGCGCTCCGTAATCACTGCCGACAGGATTAACGTAGTAAAAAATATGACCGCAACAAACGCTTGCAAAAACAATAAGCTGGTTGAAATATCGGCAATAGTAAATTCTTTATAACCGTGTATTTCAAGCCAAATAACAGAAATCGATATCAAAAAAGCCATTATTGTGGCCAGTCGAGTACTGAAACGTACAGCAGACCACACGCAAAAAGGGATCAAAACGTAAGCTAAAGGATATCGTAACTTATAGATCGTATAGATGGTACCACTTAATAAAACCAGTAAGATAACAAATTCAAGAAATAGCTTTAAATTGAAAGTGAATTTTTCATGGTACCAGGTCATGATAAGAGGGGTCATTATGATGATACCTACTGCATCACCTATCCACCAAACAAACCAATAATTGATACCTAATTCAGGTGTAATCAAGCCAAACAATATGAGCGCAATTGTACCTATAGTGCAACTGGTAAGAGATAAGAGAAAATCCCCACCGAATATAAAAATTAGAATGTCTCTCACTGTGTAGAAAGGGGTTTTGGTATGAGTATAGAATTGAATAAATTGAGCAGCCCAAATGGCCTGTAGACCAGCGCCAAATCCTATTATTGTGGATGCACCCCAGTTTTGCCAGG
>NZ_JNCF01000142.1 GCF_000770585.1 Legionella norrlandica
GCCTTATTGAAAAAATCAGGTACCTATTACCTTCGAAGATCATAAGGAACTACAAGCTGAGTTCTTAATAAATAACAAAGCATGGATTGAAAAATTACTATCTAATTTAAATACTTTTATATCACTCAATGCCGAAAATAAAACAAAGGAAATACGACCTATACTAGCTAAAATGTATTATTTGAGGCGGATGTCGTGCTCTTTTTTTACCATAACAAACAAGAAGCACTTCCATTTTTTAAAAAGGCAACGGATATATTACCTGAAAACCCCTATTATAAATTACGTTACCTGGAATTAGCCGGGGACGAAAGAAGACATGAGGCTAGGAAAAGGTTGAAAAAATAG
>NZ_JNCF01000157.1 GCF_000770585.1 Legionella norrlandica
TTAATTGCTCAATAGTTTGGATTTGCGCTTGTCCAAGAAACTTTAGTTCCTGGATTGAAAGGAGATGTTGCCTATTTTCTTCTGTTAAAGCATCGAGGCGTTGTTCTTGTTTGCTCACCTGTTCTTTCAATTGATCGATGGTTTGCCCTTGAGAGGTTTTGAGTTTGTTTAATTGCTCAATTTCCTGGGCCAATGTTTCTTTTTCTTTATTTAAAGCCTGGATTTGTTGTACTTGTTCTTTACCGGTTGACTCTAA
>NZ_JNCF01000149.1 GCF_000770585.1 Legionella norrlandica
GAGGTAGTCGTTTTATTGAGCGAATCTTTTCTGTTGTTGCTACTTGTAAACAACAGCAGAAAGATGTCTTGGTATTTATTATGGAGGCTCTTCAGAAATGGGTTTCAATTCAGCAAAACCTAGACGCCTCTTTACAAGAGGCGTGAACGGTACGTATATTGAGCTCCTAAGAAAAAGCAATCCACAATGGAGTTTAAATAAAGATCAATTTTATCCGTGGATCTTTCGTGGACATAATGATCATGATTACTCTCTAAAACCCTCTGTTTTTAGAAAGGACTTCAATATTAATGGCTA
>NZ_JNCF01000151.1 GCF_000770585.1 Legionella norrlandica
TTTTTTTAATTTTTTTAAAAACAATAAAATTTTCGGACTTTAATGGTAGAAATATTCTTTATATTTACGCTTAAAGTAATAGCTTACAATACAGCTTAATTTTAATCACTACATATTGTGCTTATGAATTAAAAAGAAAATTAAATCAACTCTGGTGATTTAATTAATTTTTTGCTAATCTTCATTATTCAAATATGGTGACTCTATTGGTCCCCTCGCGACGATAGATTGTGAACCCCGTCAGGCCCGGAAGGGAGCAGCGGTAGCAGTTGATGCGG
>NZ_JNCF01000137.1 GCF_000770585.1 Legionella norrlandica
CCAGAACTTTATGATCGAACTATCGTCTTAAATGGCGTATCCAAAGCCTATGCCATGACAGGGTGGCGTATAGGTTATGCTGCAGGCCCAGCTTCATTAGTCAATGCTATGAAAACGATTCAATCTCAATCCACATCCAACCATGTTCCATAGCACAAAGAGCTGCTGTCGCAGCTTTGAATGGGAGCAGCGATAGCATTGAAGAAATGGTAAATGCCTTTCATCAAAGACACGATTACGTGGCTGATAGATTACAAAGTATTGATGGCATAGAAGTAATCCCAGCCGATGGCACTTTTTACATTTTCCAAGTGTGCAAGCTATTATAGAAAAACGTGGTTATGCCAATGACATCGAATTTTCCGAAAAATTATTGAAAGAAGTAGGAGTAGCCTTAGTCC
>NZ_JNCF01000130.1 GCF_000770585.1 Legionella norrlandica
GGCTTTTTTACTAAAGTGACTTATGTTTGCTTTTAATAAAAATAGAGGTTGTGTTTTAACGGGATAAAAATAAACTATAGACACAACCTAAATGATATGTAAACGAATATGCTGGCGTAGCTCAGTTGGTAGAGCAACTGACTTGTAATCAGTAGGTCCCGGGTTCGATTCCTGGTGCCAGCACCATCTTAATAGAGCTAGGCGTTAACTATAAAGTTGTTGACAATCCATTCATCTTAAAAGACAATAACGTTCTTTTTGGAGGGGTTCCCGAGCGGTCAAAGGGATCAGACTGTAAATCTGACGGCTCAGCCTTCGAAGGTTCGAATCCTTCCCCCTCCACCAGTTAAGAGAGAAGAGATAAAAGCGGGTGTAGTTCAATGGTAGAACTTCAGCCTTCCAAGCTGATAGCGTGGGTTCGATTCCCATCACCCGCTCCAATGTAGTGAATAATATTTGCTTGTTTCTTCAATAAATTAGCAAGCTAATATATTAAGCCCACATAGCTCAGGTGGTAGAGCACTTCCTTGGTAAGGAAGAGGTCGTTGGTTCGAGTCCAGTTGTGGGCACCATGTAATAATTTAGCAAACGGGGAGACTTTCCGATGGCGAAGGAAAAATTTGA
>NZ_JNCF01000131.1 GCF_000770585.1 Legionella norrlandica
CTTATCAACCAAATTGACCCTCAGATAAAGTTATCAGCGCGGCCTATTGGCTGCATTAAGAACGAATGAAGCCAATTTACGATAAAACGTTTGAATAAAGAGCCAGCTATTTAAGCAGCAACCTGCAATCGCTGCCATCTATCACTTTAAGCAACGTCTTCATCGACTCTTGATGAAAAAGCATCGGACAGCAAAACAGTGCCAGCGTTTACTACCTTTGTTTCTTAAGTTCGTAACGCTTTTAAAAGAAAGCCCTTTTGAATCACTTAAAACTCTAGGTAAAACATTATATCAATGGCGAGAGGAAGTAGTTAGAATGTGGCGGTTTACTAAAAACAACGGTATTACGGAAGGGTTCCATCGTAAGATGAAGCTGATTCAACGTCGTGCTTATGGGTTTAGAAACTTTGAAAATTACAGGTTAAGGGTTAAAGTTTTGTGTTCTTGATTAATGCCCCCGGAAATGGGGAAGAGCC
>NZ_JNCF01000047.1 GCF_000770585.1 Legionella norrlandica
TTTTTTTGGTTTATTTGTTTTACCAAATCTCGTCTCTCCTGATGAGAATAATAGAATCCTATTCCAATGGATTCATGAATGGTTTGGTTATGCTTTAATTGCAGCCATATTGCTACATACTGCTGCTGCTTTGAAACATCATTTTATTAACAAGGATGATATATTGCGGAGAATGCTATAATGAATAAATTTTTTAAAAGTTCTCTTTGCTTACTGATGCTCTTGATGAGCTCATTAATTTACGCTAATAATTTGCAGGAATGGGAAATTATTCCTTCCCAAAGCGAACTGACTTTTACAGGAACGCAAAACGGAGCCCCAGTTACAGGACGATTTAAGAAATTTACTGGCCAGATTTTTGCAGATTCAGCTAATTATAAAGCAAGTTCAATTCACATCATTATCGATATGAATTCCATTTCAACTCCATTTCAAGATATTGCGACCACCTTGGCTTCTTCTGATTGGTTTGATGTCAAGGTATTTCCCAAGGCGGAATTTAAAGCATCTCAATTTAATAAAGTGGACGACAAGACCTATGAAGCTCAAGGCACATTAACTATTAGAGATAAAACTTCTCCTGTTACTTTAAAGTTTAAAGTAGATCAAACATCCAAGGATCAAGCGGTAGTTGAAGGCAGCACTATAGTCAATCGAAGTGTGTTTGGCGTAGGCCAGGGTGAATGGGCAAGCACCGATGAAATACAAGATGAAGTGACTGTTCGTTTTAAAGTAACTGCTGTTCGGAAAAAATAGTGTTACTCAGTTAAGGATAGTTTGGGACTTGGCCCAATAAACAAAGAGCTCAGTGCCAATCCATAATGGACCGGATCTTTTTTAGCAAGCGCTTGAGCTTGTGAAGGGAACTTATGAGAATTAGAATGAGGAGCACAAGAGGCGAAGGTACTGCTTCAATTATAGAACCCAATTATCGGGCATTAGGCCATTTTTTAGTAGAATAATATACATAATAAGAAGGAATAGTGGCCATGAAGAGGACGCTTATTAGCCTAATTATTTGTTTTATAGTATTGCATAATGGGTGGACCGCGAAGCGATTACCTGAACTTAAAGATCTTTATCGTCTGCAGGATATCAGTGAACCAGATTTGTCCTTCGATGGAAAATGGGTTGCTTATACCGTCTCGAAGTTAAATGCAAAAGACGATGTTTCTACGAGTGAGATATGGCGAGTCTCTGTGGCTGATCGATCCAGCCAACAAATTACATTTTCGGAAGACTCCACAAGTTCACTGCCAAAATGGAGCCCTGATGGTAAATGGTTGGCTTATTTATCTGATAAAGGGGAAGAGGGCTCAATGCAAATTTGGTTAAGGTCTACCCAAAGTAATAAAACATATCAGCTGACTCACTGTAATGGTGAAATTAGCGATTTTACCTGGTCCCCAGATTCTAAAAAAATAGCATTTATTGCTCAACAAAATAGTCAGAATGAAAATGAACCTATCGTAGTGGATAGGTATCAGTTCAAGATTGATGGAAGTGGTTATGTTGGCAAAAATCGGGATCATCTTTATTTCATTGATATCAACAAACAGAGTACCGTTCAATTGACTCATGGTGATCATGATGAATTCTTACCAGCTTGGTCTCCTGATGGAAAATACATTGCATTTGTTACAAAGCGTGGAAGAGAGCCAGACAGGCATTTTAATTATGATATTTATTTAATTAAACCTGAGCCAGATGCCAAGGAGTGGCAATTAACTCATTTTCCTGGCAGTGATATGAATCCTGATTATGAGTCAAGTCTTTCATGGAGCCCGGATAGTTTGAAGATAGCTTATCTTCGCAGCAATGAGCATCAGTGGGTTTATTATTCCCCAAACCAATTAGCAATTGTTGATATAAACAATGGCAATGAACGATTGATAGCTACCAAAGATAATTGGTATTACAAACCAAAATGGTCTTCTGATGGAAAATCGATTTATGCGTTAATAGAAGAAAACCAAAATACGTATTTGTACCAGATCCTTCTTCAATCTGGTCAGGAAAGAAAGCTAACCGATGGTTTACGTACTGACGTGGATTACGTAATAGGAAAAGATAAAATTATTTTATTAACTACAGATGATACTCATCCTGCTGAATTATTTATTTTGAAATCCACATTAATTCCTTTGACTAAGCATAATCAGACGTTATTGGAAGAGGTTACATTTCAACCAACAGAAGACATACGGGTTAATAGTTTTGATGGGGTCAAAATTGATGGCTTATTGATGAAGCCAGCAGGATACCAAAGCGGGATCTTGTTCCCCGGGTTTGTGTATTTGCATGGAGGCCCGTGTATCAGTCCAGCCATGAATTTAACTTCGATATGCAATGGTTAGCTGCTAAAGGGTATGTGATTATCGCTCCAAACCCAAGAGGAAGTTCTGGAAAAGGATTCCATTTTGCGAAGGCAATTTTTGCGGACTGGGGGAACCTGGATGTTAAAGATGTATTGGCTGTTGTTGATCATGTAGTAGCAAAGGGGGTTGTTGATCCCAAACGTTTAGGCATAGGTGGCTGGAGCTATGGAGGTATGTTAACTGATTATGTAATAGCTTCAGACAATCGCTTTAAGGCCGCTATATCAGGTGCTGGTGTTGCGAATATTTTATCCGGCTATGGTGCTGATCAATACACCCCAGAATATGAGTTGGAATTGGGTAAACCGTGGGAAAATTCAGAGCTGTATATCAGATTAAGCTACCCTTTCATGAGAGCCAATAAAATAAAAACACCGACTTTATTTATCTGTAGTCAGTTGGATTGTAATGTACCATGTATTGGCTCAGAACAACTATATCAAGCCTTAAAATCTCAGAATGTGCCAACACAGCTAGTTATTTATCCGAAAGAGTATCATACTTTGGAAACCCCTAGCTTTATTGTAGATAGATTAAAAAGATATGCCGATTGGTTAGAGAAGTATGTTAAATAAATCGACTAACCCGTTATTAAAATAATAAAGTGCCAAGACCAATAACTAGGAAAGCACTTGCTGCTATGGCATGAATTAATTTCATGGAAATTTTATTAGAAAACAGATTTCCAAAATAAACAGCAGGTAAATCAGCAAGTAACATCCCAAGAGTTGAACCTGTTATAACTAGTATTGGAGAACCATAATGTGCAGTTAAGGCAATTGTTGCAATCTGCGTTTTATCTCCTATCTCGGATAGAAAAAAAGTTACAAAAGTGGCACCGAAAATACCAAGATATTTAGAAATTTTTTTCTCATCTTGTTCTATTTCATCGGGAATTAGAGTCCATATTGCCATTAAAATAAAAGATACCCCTAAGATCCATCGTAGTGTTTCTGGTTTGAGTAAAGTGGTAATCCAGATCCCAATCATTCCTGCCAGGCTATGGTTTATCAGGGTTGCAGCCAAAATTCCCAAAATAATTGGCAATGGTTTTTTAAACTGTGCCGCAAGAAGAAAGGCGAGTAACTGTGTTTTATCACCAATTTCAGCGAGAGTAATAACACCAATTGATATGAACAGAGCTTCCATTGAGAGAACACCTTTATTTTGAATGGTAATGCCAAAATTTGGGCATTAAGTAACAGCAAGCGCCTACCCCAATAATACATAAGATACCGCCAGATATTAATGCCATTGGTATGCCTAGACCTGCTGCAACAAGACCAGCTCTAGTGTCTCCCAATCTTGGGCCGCTTAAATAACTGATCATTTCAATTCCTGCGAGTCGGCCTCTTAATTCTTGAGGTATGGTATGATTCCATAAGCTAACTCGGAAAATCCCGCTAATAGCATCAAATGCTCCTGCCAGGGTAAGAAAAAGGAGGGACCACCATAGCGAGCCTATGGTTAGACCGAAACCAATAATCGCCACACCCCATAAAGCAGCTGAAATAGCAATAGCTTTTCCATCGTGAGTGATTTTTGCTGTCCAGCCGCTAACAAAAGAAATTATTAATGAGCCAACAGCAGGGGCTGCATAGAGCAATCCTAATGTTTTAGCTCCTCCAAATTGCTGAGCGATGGCAGGTAAAAGGGCATTAGGCATAGCAAAAACCATAGCAAAGAAATCAACAAAATAGCTCCCCATCAGTTCTTGTCGACTAAAAGCAAAATTAATCCCTTGCTTTAATGATAATAATAAGGACGAATGTTTTTCGGCTCTGGGTTTAGGGATTGTGCGCATTAAACTCAGATTAATTAATGAAATGATAAAAGTTAATAAATCAATAACATAAGTTATTACGATACCACATTGGGCAATGATTAGACCGGCGATGGCTGGCCCAACAATCATACAAAAACTGAATTTGAAACTGCCAAGCGCGCCTACTTTTTTATAATCTTCCGGTGTAACAATCTGTTGAATGACACTGTCAAAAGCAGGTCGATGTAATCCGGTAATTGCAGACATTAGTGAGGCTACAATAAATATCAGGAAGATTCCAGGGTGAGCAAAAGTCGAGTTGAATGCCAAGAAAAAACAACCGACTGCAAGCAACAATTCGCTAATGATTAGTAATGCTCGTCGGTTATAGCGATCTGCAAAAACACCGCCAAGGAGTGCAGTAACCAATAGGGGTAGTAGTTGTACCAGGCTAAGTAATCCAACTATTAAAGTCGACTCCGTTAAATGATAAACCTGATACGGCAGAGCTACGCTGGTAATCATTGTACCAATGAATGAAATGAATTGACCTAAATAGAGTAAGGTAAAGTCACGATTTTTTCTAAGAATGGATAAATCCAGCAAGTGGCTCATATTAGGGATCTACAAGTCAGCTCTCTTTTGAAAAGGCAACTGCTAAGAGTAGCTGCAAAGAGATTATGGTTACAAAATTCTTTCTAAAAAGTATATTTTATGCTCTTTTAATAGAACAGTACAGAAAAATAAGTATAGATAAGCTAATTGAAGCTATCCATGTCTGGTCAACCAATACAAAGCGATATCAATTCTCTTGGCTATCCATATGTTTTGGAATTGCGATACATAGGCTAAAAACTCATTAAGAGCATGGCTGCGATCTGGCTTACCGCTTATTCGAGGATGTAAACCAATCGTCATCACAGACAAGCGATTTTCTTGATAAAGATAATCAAAGGTATTTTGCAGACGTTGATAGAAATCCTGAGCGGTAACGAAGCCAGGAGAGATTGTAAAACGAAAATCATTACAATCCAAAGAATAAGGTACAACCAGATGCTTGTTAATGAAGTAGGGCAGTTCATCGGCATAACTATCGGAATCGTAAACAAAGCCGCCAATTTGAACTAAAAGATCACGGGTAAATGGCTTCGCCTTCCTGTATACCACCCTAAAGGTCTTTGACCAGTTAATTCCTGCAAAGTATCAATACAACGATAGATGTGCTTTTTTTCTGTTGTTTTGCTTTCTTTGGAATAATCTAGCCATCGCCAGCCATGTCCAGCTACTTCATGGTTATTACTTGCCAGATAATTAGATAATTCGGGATTTAATATTAATGCATAACCAGTGACAAAAAAGGTGAGGGGGATTTTGTGCTTATCAAAGAGACGTATTAAGCGCCAAATTCCCACTCGACTCCCATACTCATAAAAGGATTCTATACTATAATTTCGCTCTCCAGATCCTTTAGGACTAAATGGAAAATCACTACCATAGACTTCTGCTTTCATATCACCATTTAGTGGACATAATTCGGCTCCTTCTTCATAGTTAATTACAAAATTAATTGCAATTTTAGCCTTATTTGGCCAGGTAAACTCTGGCTCATTTGGTCCATACCCTGCGAAATCTCTAGTCATGATTTATCCTAATTCAAAAGTTGTAATCCCATAAATATTTTCTTTTTTTAATTGCGGCTCTCCTTTTAAATACATACGAGCTGTGGCAAATACTTTTTCCATCTTATATTGCTGAACTAGCTCGATTGCTGAAGGGTTATTCTCTGGTATATCTAAAAATATCATGCTGCCTTTGGCATATTGCGCTAAATGAGAAAAAAGTTTATCGGCAATGTCAGCGGTATCTGCAAACAAAGGTCCAATTTTAAGGCCTTGTCGGCAGGTTCTAATCACACCATAGCCCTTAATTTGTCCTTCAAAAACATAACCCAGAGCCTGACTTTGAGGCTGATTTATCCAACATTTTAAAAATTGAGGACGAGGGGCTGGGAAATGTAAGCGATCATAAGCTGATAACTGTGAAAAATCAGTTTGGTTTAATGGAACAATATTGGGATCGTCGGATTGAATTGATTCAATCTTCTTATTAAGGCGATAACGTGCGTTATTATGAGCGAATCGATAGCCAATGCGTGAATATTTATCGAGCATAGTCATCACCCCATCAATTCCAGCGTTTCTATTGCCAATATAGGCTAACCTGGCTTTAGTTAATTCCAAACCGTAACCTTGATCTCTATAAGGGGTATCAACAATGTAGAAACCACAAAAAGCAAAATGCTCGTCATAGATCACCGCGGAACCGATTGCAATTATTTGTCCTTTCAGTTTACCGGCAAAAAAACCATTGGGGTCAGTTTGATAGAAGCATATTGCATCATGGACTCCTGGATTCCATCCTTCGCGCGTAGCCCATTCTATGGCTAAATTGACTTCGCTCTGATCCATAGTTTCTATAAGATAATCCTTTATCATGATAAACCTCAATATTTTAAATAGAGAGTAACCAGAAACTTAGCTTTTAGTATAATCTATAATAAAAACAATCCATAGGTTAATAAGTTGAGGCTAAATCGTGATCCCACGCCTGACCTTTGCTGAGGCGGTATCTCATCAAATAAAAATTTTTTTACAAGAACTTAAAGGGTTAGCCGATTTTCATGGAGAAATTGATGAAGCTTTAAGTAGCCGGATTGTATTAGCAACTGATAATAGCGTGTACCAGGTTCTTCCTGACGCGATCATTTTTCCCAGAACTGAAAATGATATTTCCCTAATCTTTAAATTAGCCAGCACAGAGCGGTTTCGTGATGTATCCTTTGTTCCAAGAGGCGGAGGTACAGGAACTAATGGACAATCATTAAATGCGGGAATAATCATAGATTGCTCTCGTTATATGAACCATATCCTCCAATTAAATCTTAGTGAGGAGTGGGTTTTAGTTGAACCTGGCGTTGTTCTGGATCAGTTAAATGAATATTTAAAGCCATACGACAGGTTTTTTGCGCCCACTTTGTCTCCCAGTAACCGCGCAACAATTGGGGGTATGGTGAATACAGATGCTAGTGGCAAAGGCTCAAGATTATATGGAAAAACTAGCCAACACGTGCTAGCAATTACAGCCGTTTATTGGGATGGACAAATCCATACGAGTGAAGAAATTGATGTCAATTCATTAGAAGCAATGAAACGGTTGCCTGGTTGTGTTGGGAGGTTTTATACTCAACTAGAAAAAACCATTCAAGAACACCAAGACACTATTGATAAGCAATTACCTAAATTGCATAGGTTTGTTACTGGGTATAATTTAGGTCGAATTTATACAGAAGACAAGAAACGAATCAATATTAATTATGCTTTAACAGGTTCTGAAGGTACCTTAGCTTATGTGACCAAAATCAAATTAAAATTAACCCCAATACCCCAATATAAATGCTTGTTTGTGGTTTTGTACACTTCATTTAGCGCTGCTCTTGATCATGCAAAATACTTGGTTGAATTTGAGCCAGAAGCTATTGAAACAATGGATGGAACTATTTTGAGTTTGGCCAAGACCGATATAATTTATCATAGTGTGGAACCTTTTTTAACCTTTAAGGATGGAAGCAAAGTAGATGCCATAAATTTAATAGAATTCGTTGCATACGATGCAATGACATTGTCTCGATATGAAAAATCTTTAAAGGAAGCTTTAAAGGGTTATGATTTTCATTTTGTAACCCATCGTGCTGATATCGACAATCTTTGGGAGCTAAGAAAACAAAGTGTTGGTTTGCTAGGGAAGGTAAAAGGTATAAGGAAACCAATATCTGGGGTAGAAGATACTGTAGTTCCGCCTGAATACTTAGCAAATTATGTTAAAGAGTTCAGGGAGATACTAGATTCTCATGGTTTGGCTTATGGGATGTTTGGTCATATTGACGTTGGTTGTTTACATGTTCGTCCAGAATTTAATTTAATGGATGAGAGCGACAGGCAACTTTATTATGAAATTATAGAGAAAGTAGCACAACTCACACAGAAATACGGTGGCATATTATGGGGAGAGCATGGCAAAGGGTTTCGAAGCGAATTTGTGCCTATGTTTTTTGGAGAGCAACTTTATACCGAACTCAGGAAAATTAAATCCAGTTGCGATCCTTATAATCAATTAAATCCTGGTAAAATAGCAGTTCCTCTTGGCAATAATGAGCTTTTAGGAAGTATTCGTTCAGAAAAAACACGTGCTGCTGCAGATAATCAAATTAACAATCAATTCAGAACGCCTTACCATTTATCATTAGAATGCAATGGAAATGGAGCCTGTTTTGATTATAAATTTCAAGACGTCATGTGTCCCTCTTATAAAATTACCAGGGATCGTATTCACTCTCCTAAAGGTAGGGCAAGCATTGTCAGAGAATGGTTAAGGCAATTAAGTGCTTTGCCACAAGGCCAGGAGTTCTCATGGCCTTTGAAAAGGCAAATCAATACTTATAAAAAACATCGTGGTCAATATGATTTTTCTCATGAGGTGTATGCGGCATTAGAAGGCTGTTTGGGATGTCAGGCTTGCCAATCTCAATGCCCTGTAAATGTTAATGTGCCCTCCTTTAAAGCGAAATTTTTACAATCTTATCACACAAGATATGCTCGTTCCTTAAAGGATCTTCTTATCACCTATAGCGAACGCTTGGGTTATCTTCAAAGTTTATTTCCACGTTTCACTAATGTTCTACTCACTAATAAATGGACAAAGTGGGTTTTGAGAAATCATGTTGGGTTGGTTGATTTGCCCTTATTTAGTAGTCCAAATCTTAATTCGCTCTTAAAAAAAGAAAATATTCAGTGGTTAGATTTGAATTTCATGCCTTCAAAGGAACAATCTATAGTGTTCGTGCAGGATTGGATTACTAGTTTTTATGAAGCTGAGCTTGTGATTAAGGTATGCTTGTTTATAAAAAAGTTAGGCTTTCATGTTTACGTACTACCTTGGTTTGAAAACGGCAAAGCTTTACATATTGCTGGAAAGCTCAAATCATTTGTAAACAAGGCACGTCAAAATGCATTAATGCTTCAGAAAATTTCAGATCATGGCCTAACCATGGTCGGTCTTGATCCCGCCATGGTATTAACTTACCGATATGAATATCCAGAATATTTGCAAGATTGCCCTAATAACAAAATAATGTTGCTACAGGAATGGTTGTCTGAAATTATTACTCGAAAAGATGCCGTGTTTCGATTCGAGGCTGGCAAAGTTTTAAAACTTATCTTTTACTAAGTCATTGTACTGAACAGGCCAATTGCCCAGAAGCTCCAGAGCAATGGAAAAGAGTCTTTCAATTTTTTGGATTGAAATTGATACCCCAAAAAATTGGATGCTGTGGTATGGCTGGAGCTTATGGACTTAAAACAATGCATCAAGTGGAGTCACGAGGCTTATTTGACTTGTCATGGAAAAATTATTTTAAAGACAATAGTATTAATTCCAAAATTTTAGTAGATGGCTATTCATGCCGAATTCAAGCTCAACGTTTTTCTGGATTTAAAGCCCAACATCCTATTGAAATATTGCTAAATTTATTCGAATGATCAAAACAGATAAAGGGGTTCTTTGTACGGTAGCTTCATTTTTATTTGAATGTTTAGAAATTTAACTTGACATGCTGCAGTTAGCTTTCTTTTATAAATTCATTTAATTTGTTAGCTATCATTTCTTTTTTGGTATAAGAAGAATCATAAGCGGTAACCAAAGGCATAGGGGGTTTTTCCTTTAAAGCAATGGCTAATCTATAGGTTGCAGACCCCTTACCTCCAGTGTATTCTTGAATGATTATTTTATCAACATCGGAAAATAATAATTTGGTCTCACTAGTCTTAAATAACCCTTTTCTTTTTATCACTATTGTCTTGAATACTTTATCAAAATCAATAGTTGCACTACTTAGTGATAGCAGGGCAATACCTGCTAATGCGAAAACTCCAACCAGTGCATATAACCACCATGAATTAGGATAAATCACTTTAAATTGAGTTTCTAAGCTATTACTTATGTAATTATTAATGCTATTCGCGGCAGCATCCTTTTCACTTCGTCCACTGGAACTTCCTCCCGTGAGATTTACTGAACCTTGGTCGGTTAATAAATCTACATAGTAAGTAGTTCCTCCTTTACTTGTACGGCCACTCCTTACAACGGCTTGTTTTAGTTCACCCAATGGGGTGCTCGAGTGATATAGATTGAAAATATTGCTTTTTAAGATGCACTGACGGGCCAAATTGTATTGTTTCTCTTTACAAACAATGGAGTACTCGAGCATTAAAATCCCTACTGTGAAAACACTGGCAAGAAGAAGCAATACACCCAATAAATACCACGGCCACATACTTATAGTCAGTCGCAATTTGTTTGTGCTGATATTGTATAATTTCATTTTTAATATTATTTTGAATGTTTTTTTAAATATAGCAGCTACTTAAAATCTTTGCTGTGGATTTATTCCCATTTCGAAGAAATTTTTTTCTAATTTTTTGTTAAATGATACATTTTTCTATAAAAAAAGCTTTATAACTGTCTCGATGGCAAGAGCAATGACTACTATGCCGGCTAATAACAAGATAATTCTTGGCTGAATCTTTCTTACCAAATAAGCTGCAAAAGGAGCCGCTATGGCTCCACCAACAACTAATCCCAGAATAATCTGCCAATGTGAAAGTCCTATTGTAAAAAAGAAGGTGATGGATACAGTGATAGCAATTAAAAATTCCGTTAGATTGACTGAACCTACGGTGTAATGGGGTGTCGTACCTTGGGCGAGCAACGTAGAACTGATTATGGTTCCCCAGCCTCCCCCACCTGTGGCGTCAAAGAAACCTCCTGCAAACCCAAGAGGAATTAACCCCTTAGCTTCAGAGGAAGGTAACTTGCGTCGATGGATTCGATGTGAAAGAAAATTTTTGAGGACTTGAAATAAGTTTCCTCCTTGCAGTGCTCTGTATAAAATTATCCCTCCCATAGCTATTAAATAAATAGCAACTAAAAGCTTAGCAATAGGCACAGGGATCTCCGTTAGCACATAAGACCCAACGATCGCACCGATAATACCTGGCATTACTAGGCGTCTGAATAACCTATAATCAATGTTTTTAAACATGGCATGAGATAGCCCGGAAATACCTGTAGTCGCAATCTCTGCAGTATGAACAGAGGCACTTGCTACGGCTGGAGGGATTCCAAAACCAACTAGAACTGCTGTACTGATAAGACCAAAAGCCATTCCTAGCGCTCCATCTACTATCTGAGCAGCAAAGCCAACGAGCACATAGAATAGAAACTCATTAATCATGAAAATTCTCTTTATTAACTCAAATATTATCACACCACGATATTCTATATGCTAGTATGGAATTTCCTGAAAAGAAATAAAGGTATAACTTTGAGTTCAAAACTTCAAAGCATTAGAGAAAAAAATGTATGAAAGAAAATATTGACATTAAACTCATAAGTAAGCGCGATATAAAGCAAAGGGAAGTGATATTTCGATTACGTTATTATATCTATAGCCAAATATATAAACAGAGCTGTAATCCCAATATGAATCATGATCTTCAACTATTCACCGATAAAATTGACGACAAGTCCTATCTTTTCTTAGTTTCTATCAACAGTAATCCTGTTGGAACGTTACGCGTAACTCCCTTCGTCAACTTAAATGCTCAAGAGAATGTCATATTAAAACATCACAATGTGCCTCCGCATTATCTGACTGAAAACAGTGCAATTTTCAGTTTTTTTTGTATATTACCAGAGTATCATTATACGTCAGTGACTCAATATTTACTCCGAACGGTGCTAATTCACGCGAGAGATAACAATATTCAACGTATTTTTATTGAATCTCGAGAAGAGCTAGTACCGTATTATCAGCACTATCAATTTAGCCTATGCAGTGAATGGGTTAAGCCTGAAGAATACTCACTTCCGGTTATTGCAATGACTATTAATATCCAATCTTTGATTGATCTCGGAAGTTAAGCCGAGATCGATTGAAATCTAGTATTTAAGGCGTCAGCTAATTCTTTAATGGTTTTGCCTTCCATAAAATCGGAGGGAGAAATGGCTATTTCCAAGTTTGATCTTAGGAGATTAACGAGTTCAATAGCTAAAATAGAATCTACTCCGTAAGAAGTCATATTTTCATCAAGATCGATTTGTTCAGCTCTCATTTTTAAAATGATGGCTAATTTTGTGCGAATTATTTGTGCTAATTGGCTTATTCTGTCCTTGGTGGACAATTGCATCAGTTCTGCATGTAATGAAGAAGGAGTGGGATCTTGCTCAATGCTTTGTGTTAGTACTGAGCTGAATAAAGATTTAGAAGCCATTTTCCTATACTGGTTTAACCAAAGATTCCAGTTAATATCAAATATGCCTAAGGATTGAGAAGGCGCACTGAGTAGATTGCTCAGAATTTGCAAAGCAGTTTCATTATTAAATCCTTTAATACCGGAGTTGTCCAATAGATGCTTTAGATGATTATTGCGAGCTACAACGCCGGTTTGATTAAACACACCCCAGTTGATGGAGGTACAGGGTAAATGGTGTTGTTGGCGATAATGTGCAATAGCATCTAAAAAACCATTCGCTACGACGTAACTTGCTTGGCCTATGTTTCCAATTAGTGTGGAGACCGATGAGAACAGTATAAAAAAATCCAGATCCAGCGTTTGAGTTAATTCGTGTATGTGGATCGCTCCAGCAACCTTAGGCTCTAAAACTCTCTCAAATTGTTCTTTTTGAAGCTGATTAACCAAAGAATCATCCAAGATCATTGCACTGTGGATGATGCCTTTAAGAGGAAATTGACTTTGACTGATTTCAAAAAATAAGGCGGCTAAAGCCTCTTTATCGCTGACATCCAATGCTCTTGCTTCGAGATTGGAATAAGACAGAGGAGATTCTAGACGCCCATGACGACTTAGTAAGTAGACTTTTCCTGCACCTAGTTTAGCCAACAATTGTCCTGCCTCAAGTCCAAAACCAGACGTACCTCCCGTAACAATATAAGATGCTTTGTTGTTTACTGTCTTGGCGGGAATAACGACAGGGCAATTTTGCTCTTTATAGTCGATAACGACTTTCCCAATATGCTTGCTTTGCAACATAAAATGGAATGCGTTTTTAATCTCTGCTGCTGGGAAAATTTCGACTGGCATTGGAGTTAAAATATTTTCTTCGAATAAGGTTAGAATGGTGTTTGATATAGGAGAAATGACCTCCATTTTATCCACCAGCATGCGGTCAATATCAATAGCAGAAAAACTAATATTCTGATTAAATGCCTGCATGGGTAATAAGGTGTTTTCGGCGATATCCTTCTTGCCAATTTCAATAAATCGACCATACGGTGCCAATAAATTAAAGCTATGAATCAGAGTATCGCCAGCAATAGAATTAATAACTACATCTACGCCATAGCCATGGGTGTCACGAAACAGCTGCTCCTTAAATAATTGTGTCCTTGAATCGTATATATGCTTAATCCCTATTGTCTGAAGATAAGCTCGTTTTTCATCGGTCCCGGCAGTGGCATAGATCTCTGCTTTTTTCCATTGTGCGATTTGAATTGCTGCTAACCCTACGCCGCCAGTAGCATTATGGATGAGGACTTTCTCACCAGGTTGGATATTGGCAATTTGAACTAATCCGCGATACGCAGCCAGATACCCGGTTAATACTGGAGCTTGGTAAAAGCTTAATAAGTGGGGTTTGCGTAGCACATACTTTTGATCTACATAAGCATAAGAAGAAAAGTTTTGAGGTAATGGCGCAATGACTTCATCACCACATTGAAATTCTGTCACTAGAGCTCCTGTGTCGGTAATTACACCAGCTATTTCCATGCCTAGTGAATCACCAAAAAAGGTATGATCGGTAATTTTATGATCCAGTTTATTAGACAATTTTAATAAATCTTTAAAATTAAGCGCACTGGCATACACTTTAATTTGCACCTCATTCGCTTCAGGTTTTCTTAAAGGGGTTGACATAAAAAACAGGCTATCCAACAAACCAGGCTGAGTGATTTTCAATTCAACATTATGCTCATCTAAAGATAAGTCTTGGTAGTGATTTTGCGTCACTTGGGCATATTCCAGTTGTTGGATATAGCGAACATTGTTTCTATAGGCGACTGTATCTGATGCAGAAGCGGAAAGTAATTCTCCCAAGATCTGTTGTGGGGATGTTTCCTTATCGGCATCAATGGTTTTAATATTTATAAAAGGGAATTCGTTCTCTATGACACGAGATAAATTGGTTAACGCTGATGCAGACAAATGACTGTTTTTTAATATAGATTGGGCCTCCCAAGTCAGTATTGAAAGGTTAACAGGATGTTTTGCACTGTTTAAGGACTTGGCAAGCAGTATCAAGGGCCAGGTTTCTTTTGACACGGATTCCACTGAGATATCACTTGAAACGGCGCTTATATAAATAATATGTTGCGGTTGAAAATGTTGCCAAAGCCACAAATAATCCTCAAGTTGATATGGTGATATTTGACATTCTGTATCACTAATTGATAATCGCTGCTCTGCCCAATTAACATGAATTAAATTGGGAATCGTGCTTTTTAATTGATGAATCAGTTCTGAATGTTGACCGTCGTTGATAACCATCCAGGCTTGGTTTAAACGTTGTTGATTTTCAAGATCTGCGGTTTTTGCATGCCATTGCAACCGGTAGTAAATTGATGAAGAGGGTAGGGTATTTGTTGATGAAATGGCTTTTAGACACAAGCCTTGCAATTGCATGCATATCTCGCCTTGTTCATCGAAAATATCGACGTTACCGAATAGGGTCTTATCGTTTACGGTAGCTAATAGGGCGTATGACCAACACGATTTGGGAAGCGGCTTATAATATAGAATTTTACTAATACTATGAGGCAAATAAGCTTTGGGGTTGTCCAATTGTAATGCAATTAAAGACTGAAAAGCTCCGTCAAGCAGGGGAGGATAAATTGAGGTATGGTTAAACGTTTCGCTATGCTCATCATCCCATAATAGATGTGCTAGTACTTGGTTATTCCCTAAGTAAATGCTACGAATAGTTTGAAAAGATTTGCCATAAACTAAACCAAGACGACTAAATGTTTGATATAATTCTTCTATTGGGCTAAATGGATGCAGTTGGCTTGCAAGCTTCTCTATATTGGTGTGGTATTTTAGAGGATTCAAATCAATAGGATATAAAAAAGCAGTGCAATGTTCCTGACTGAAAGAATAATTGGAGCTGTGTAAGCTAAATTTTCTTATTTCTTTTTGATGAGTCAAAGTTAAAATTGGGTTTTCGTTTTCATTATAAATAAGCATGGACTTAAACCGCATATCTTCGACAATACAGGATGAAATTATTTCAGTCTTCTTAATCAGGGCAATTGCAGCGGATATATAGCTGCTCCGGGAAACACAGTCATATTAAAAATTTGATGAGCTTGGAGATAAGGAAAGAATGCTTCATTCAGTTCGACTTGCCAGGAAGGAGGAATGGTGGATATTTCCTGATAAAACCAGTTCTCACTATTAGAACCTATTCGTTGTTGTCTTGAAGCATCGCTTTCTCGCCAATATTTCTCTCTTACCCATAGTTGGGGAGGGGTATCGATAAAGTGGCCAGCAGGCTGTAATACCTCAAGACTAACGGGAATACCTCGGCAGTACATGTCACAAATATTCCCGAGTAAATACTCTCTTTCATTGTTTTTGTGACGATTCAGAGTATGAAATAATTGAACTGGTGTTTGCTGCGAAATCTCGCTTAAATAATTTTTGAGTACAGGGTGTGGTCCTATTTCAATAAAACCATTGAAACCATCTTCTAGTAATGAGCAAATGGCCGTATGAAATTCTACTGTTTTCCTGGCATTATCCCACCAATAGGACGCAGTGAGTGTTGATGGTGAAACAGCCGTGCCAGTTACTGTAGAATACAACGGAATGGTATTCTCATGAAACTGAATAGTATCGATGAGACTGATAAAGTCGTTTTCGATAGGCTCTAATGCATAACTATGATAAGCCAAGTTGACATGGAGTAGCCGGTTAAAGGTATTGTTTTGAGTTAATTGTTGAGCGACGTTAATAATCTCTTTTTTATCGCCCGATAAGGTAATATTGCTAGTACTATTGACTGCTGCTATGCTCAAACGCTTTCCAGTAATAAAAGGTTGAATCTCATCGCGGGAGAGACTTACAGCAAGCATTTCGCCTTCTCCCAGTAAGTTATTTTGCAGGCAGCTGCGGTGGTAGGAAATCAAGAGGGCATCATGTAAACTCAGCACCCCGCTGACATAAAAAGCAGCAATTTCTCCTACACTATGTCCTACTACTGCTGCAGGTCTTATGCCCCAAGTAGACAGCAAGGTGGTTAAGCTAATCTGCAAAATAAAATTAGCCAGTTGTGCGATACGAGGTTCATGCATCCTACTGTCTTGATCTGGTTTGAATAATTCGTTTAATATGGACCAACCTGAAATAGCTTTCAGCTGTGAGTCACAAGCAAGTACCATCTGTCGATATACTGGTTCTTTATCAAACAGCTCTTTACCCATCTGTGGCCATTGTGGCCCCATGCCAGTAAATACAAAAACGACTTCTTCTAAACTTACATTGGCAGCAAATAAATTAGAGACAGGTTCCCCAGCATTGTAACTGGCTAATTTGTTAACAAGCTCCGCTTTAGATTGAACCAGGCTTATTAGGCGGTAGTTAAAATGAGTTTTTTTGTGATTTAATGTATAAGCAATGTCTTGCAGAAGTAATGAGGAGTCACCTGATAACCAATCATGATACTGCTTAACGACCAGATCTAGTCGTGCCTTACTCATAGCACTGAATACTACTGGTATGGGTGAGTCGACTTCTGAATTGCTGTAGTTCTCGGTATGGAGGGGCTCGATCGCACGCAGAAGAGCATGGGCATTAGTTCCTCCATAGCCGAAAGAATTGACTGATGCGTAATAGGATTGTTCCTGCTCTTCGCACCAATCAATCGTATTGACCGGTACAACAAGTTGTTTAAAAGAAATATGAGGATTGGGGACATGGAAATGCAAGTTGGCTGGTATTTTTTTATGCTTTAAGCATAAAACGGCTTTAATGAGTCCAGCAACTCCGGCTGCTGCTTCCAAATGCCCAATATTGGTTTTAACAGAGCCTATATAAATTGTTTTTTTGCGTTGACTAAATAAGGCATTAATGCTGTTCACCTCAGTGATATCACCTGCTTGGGTACCTGTCCCATGCGCTTCGATATAACCAATATCATTTACTGTAACCTGTGCTTCATGATAAACTTGGCGCATTAAATCTTGCTGTGCTTTTCCATTGGGCAGAGTGATTCCTAATGTGTGCCCATCTTGATTAACCCCGGTTGCAGCAATGACAGCATGTATTCTATCCTTGTCCAATAAAGCGCGTTTTAATGATTTTAAAATAACGATACCAGCACCTTCACCTCGAGCATAACCGTTTGCATCGGCATCAAAAGTTTTGCATTGCGCATCAGATGATAAAAACTGCCCTTTGCTCATCACTATAGCATTCTCTGGTTTGAATATGATATTTGCTCCACCGGCGATGGCCATCTCTGCTTCCTTATGAAGAATGCTTTGACAGGCATAATGAATAGCTACCAAGGAAGAAGAGCATGCTGTATCCAGTGTTAAGCAAGGACCTTTTAAATCAAAGACATAAGAAAGACGACTTGCTAACAAGGCCAAAGTGGAACTGGTCGCGGTGTGTGAGTCAATCAATGCTCGATTTAATTCACTGAGTTGGAGTAGTTGATTGTCAAGACAAAACCCGCCTATAAATACTGAAGTCTTACTGCCATGTAACTGTTTCAATGGAATCCCAGCATCTTCGATGGATTCCCAGCAAACCTCTAATAACAAGCGTTGTTGTGGATCCATAGCTGCGGCTTCTCGTGGTGAAATACCAAAAAATAAAGGGTCGAATTCCTCCAGGGGTTGATCAATAAATCCCGCTGCTTGAATAGTAGTTTTAGCAGGGTATTTACTATCCGGGTGATAGAATTTTTTTGAATCCCATCTTGTTTTGGGGATGGGTGAAATGGCATCAAACTTCTCTAATAGCAGCTGCCAAAATTGTTGATAAGAGTTTGCTCCGCCAGGGAAACGGCAACCATTCCAATAATGGCGATATCATTATCGCGGCACTTGAGGGGGAGTGATTGATCGCTCATTTGCATTTTTAAAATCCTTTTCTATGGAGAATCTATGGCTTGATATAACCAGCTGCTTACAGCGGGGATTGGGGGGAAAACATTACTTGAGATCCACTTCAGTTGCAAGTGATTAGAAAAAATACTAATAAAAACAATAAAAAAGTATTGTTTTTATATTAGAGAGCGTACATGACCTGCATGCTTTACATTCTTCGTTGCAAGCATTTCTACGGTCCTCATTTACTTCATATAAGCTATATAAGCTTCGATCCTCGAAACGTTGCGCCACCTGGTACTAATTCAAAATCTGCAAGTTATGCAAGTGCTCTATTTTGGGATTTTGTGAGTATTTATTTTGGGTGGATTATTTGAGACCAATTTAATATTATGTTAATTTTAGTTTATTAAAATTACTTTTAAATTAAATGACTAGTTAGGCTTATATTGATTATTTTGTATGTTCCTTTTGAGAGGCAAGAGAGTGGTGATTTAAGCAGATCGGTTGACTTATGGAAGGAAAAACATCAAAATCTGTTTGCCGAAGCAATTTTCATTATCTTTCACAAACAGCCTTTACCTCAACTTAATTTTCAGGAAGAGATACGTCTCTATATTTGCGCTCATGGTACAGAGGATGGGGATCTTGTCTATAATAGTAGCAATTATCACTCTAATATAAAAAGTATTTCTATCCCTACACTGTCTGAGCGTTTTAATTATGATTTTCTCTATTTAGCGCCTCGGATTCAACAAATTCATCTGTATTGTTGTGGTAATGAAGATAAAAACATGCGACTTGCAGCGCTGTTTCAGTCTAATTTGCTACGCAAGGAATACAGTACGATTCATTTCTATAAAGGTAATATCGAAATTCCCAAGAAAAATTACTTCTTAAATTCTTATGTGGATAATTCCCAAAAACATCTACCAGTAATAGAAGAGCTTGAAGTAGAAGAAAAATACTTTCCTAAAACCTTCGATTTAAGTTTTTTCAAGCAGGAAAGAATACTTTTTGGCATTGACAAAAGAAAACGCCAAAGAGAAGAAAGGCTGATGGCTATGCGTGGTATCAAAGAAATGATGGAAATAGAAATTTGCTCAAATATTGAGGTTCGGCCGGGATCCTGACGAAAAGGGCCGTTTCATGTATATTTTTAGCTCAAACCTCTATATATTTCTTTTACGCTTGAAGTTGCAGGCTAAGTTTCATATGCAGAGCACCTGCAATCCTAACTAATGTCTCAAGAGAAGGAATAAAATGACTATTCCACTTTCAATGCGTGAAATAACAGACTGTTTTGTACCTATTTTATCTGCAAGCTCGGATTGTGTTAAATGTGCCTTTTTTCGAGCAGCCACGATCATTTCAGCTATATTATTAATGGTCTGCTCGCGGATGTAATGCTCGGAAAACTCTACATCTGTAGCTTGCTTTTTCTCAATATAATCAGTCAGTGTAAGTGCTTTCATTATCAAATACCTCCATCATACGTTTTTCAGCAGTTTCAATTTCTTTTTTCGGCGCTTTTTGTGATTGCTTCTTATAAGCATGTAGCAATACAATATTATTGCCTTGAATACATACATAAAATAGTCGATACCCACTACGGTGAGTCTTGATCTTGATTTCCACAGTGAACCTTTAATTTGCCTAAATTGAACTCGCGGACTATCAAAACCGAGCTTCTCAATATTATTCAAACAAGCTGCAATTCTAGCCGTTTCCTCCGATGGCAACTCATCTAAAAACTCAACGACCGGCTGCTTGCCGTTCTTTTTATGATAAAATTTTACTTTCATGGTTAATTATAGCATTAATGTGATAATTATTCATAATTTAATTCTTGATCTTTTACATATAATTAAATATTTCTTATATTTGACAAATAATTGGTAAATATTTCTTTAATTTCACTTGGCTTCTCAATCCAAGGCATATGTCCAGCGTTCTTAATGTACTGTTTATAAATATTGGGGCGTTGAAAGCGCTCATCTTCCATAAATAAAATTGAAGGACAAATAGCATCGAACTCTGAACTAACGATAAGTGTAGGTACTTGTTGCGGAATCCATTTTGCTTCAAAATTAATTTCAATAGCTTTTCGTTGCCACCAAACGGCTGGAACAAAATTAAATGGAAGGGCTAATAATTTTTCTCGCCCAATAGCTAATTCCTTTGGGAAATAATAAGGAATGCAAGCTACTAAGGCTTGATTAAACGTTTCTTGGGTTGGATTTTCTGTAAAAATCTGCATTTCTAATGATAAATCTGGAAGGTTAAGATCTTTAGCTTTTTTTACAGCTTCCTCTAACCAAAGACACGGTGCGGAATTTAGAACAACTAATCCAGAAATTATTTTTTCTAATTCAGGATATAATAAAGGCAACATTTCACCAAAAGAATGACCGACAATTACAGGGTTATCAAATTGTTGGATGATAGGAAGAAATATATCTAACCATTGATCAAAATTTTCATATTGAATTGTATGACTGCCATTACCTGGTAAATCAATTAACCATCATTTCCTGGCAGATTGAGTATATTAACTAAATCCAAAAGATAGGAAGAATCAGCTCCTGGCCCACCTGGAAAAAATAGCCAATTGATATTTTCTTTACCACTATTTGATCTTAAATTAAAACGTACTTGATTTTCATCATAAAAATAACGCGGTTGATGGTTCATGATGCTCACTCATTAAAAATAATATTTTGTTGACTAATGATTCTTCTCACAGATGTTCGTCCGATTCCAAGTTTTCTTGCAATTTCTGATGGATTCATTCTGTAATGACATCAGATTCAAACTTTTTTGTTGATGCAGGTCGACCATGGGATTTTCCTTTGGATCTAGCATGAGAGATACCAGCTTTAACTCGTTCACGCAAAATCTCCCTCTCAAATTCTGCAAATATCGCCAATAATCTAGCCATTGCTCGTCCAGTTGCTGTTGTTAAATCTAGCGCTTCAGTTAATGATATGAATCCAACACCAAGAGCATTAAGTTCATGTAGCGTATGAAATAGATCATTAACTGAACGACCCCACCGATCTAGTTTCCAAACAATGATAACATCGATCTCCCGACGTTTAGCTTGGTTAATAAGTTCTTCACGTTGAGGTCGTGAATCTTTAGCCCCAGATCCAATTTCTGAAATTTCTGTTTCAACTTGCCAATCACGAGCATTAACATATTTCTTCATCGCCTCAATTTGCATATTAAGCGTTTGTTGATCATGCGTTGAAACTCTGGCATAAATTCCTGCTTTCATACCTGGCCAAACCCCCCTTGAAACTCATCTATCGAAAACCCTTTAAATATAAGGATCGAAAACCTTGCTAATGATTTTGATCAATTAAGCTGGCTCAGTGATAAATGGTTTAATTTTCTTACGAATAACAAGCGACATGATGAAATCATGGTGGTCAATAAAAAACATTTTGAAATGGCTGTATTTAATGCATTGGCAGATGAGATCCACTGTGCGGACATGTTTTTGGAAGGCGTTAATCATTATGACGATCTAAATAAACAACTGATAACCTGGGAAGAATTTTATGCTGGCGTTGATGAGTATTGTGGCTTAATTCAGCAACCCAGAAAGCCTTCTGAGTTTATTAAAAGTTTGCAAGACCAGCTATTGAAGATAATCTACAGGGGATCCAAAAGAAAATTATTAATTTTGGTCGTTTGGCCGCTAATGCTGTTATTCTGCATGTTGTGGCGAATATGACAAATGTGATTAATGAGATGAAAACTGAAGGTTATGAAATTACCTCTGAAATGCTCAATGGCTTATCGCCGTATCACACAGGCCATCTTAATCGATTTGGCTTATTCCCTTTGACGGGACATAGAGAAAAATTGAGGGTGGAATTTAAACTGAATTAAAAATAAACAGGAAACGGTCCTTTTCGTCAGGATCCCGGCCGAACCTCAATATTTGTCCGTAGTTGCGTATTCCTGTGATGTTG
>NZ_JNCF01000152.1 GCF_000770585.1 Legionella norrlandica
GGTCTGTAGATCAGCTGGTTAGATCGCACCCCTGATAAGGGTGAGGTCGGTGGTTCAAGTCCACCCAGACCCACCATTAATTATCAAATATATTATGTCAAGTCAGATCAAAATATTTTAAAAACATAGAGTATTTTAATCTGGCAAGGCAGAGTTCATTAAAAAACAGGTAAAGAAAAGAGGTAACACAAGCGAATAGTATTAGGTCATATGATTGAGGTGATTGAGGTTATATGGTCAAGAAGAGAAGCGCAAACGGTGGATGC
>NZ_JNCF01000146.1 GCF_000770585.1 Legionella norrlandica
CCAAGAAAAATTGACACTTTGTTCATTATAATGTCCTTTTAATGGAAATTTGACTTAATTATAGACGCCCTTTCTTTTTAATCCTGTTTCAATAAAAAAAAATCATGCGAAACTCAAGAACTCACTATTGAAAAAACTTTCTAAAATGCGTAGCAAAAAATCATTTTAACCAATTTTACTCGTGCTATTTATAGTGAATCATATTGTATAAGACCAGATACCGAGAAAGAACTCTTTCACTATATTGCGCAAAATAAACCCATCTCCCTATTAGCCAGAGGGGCTGGTTTAAGTTACAGTGATGATTG
>NZ_JNCF01000125.1 GCF_000770585.1 Legionella norrlandica
CCTTCATACACCATATCATTTACAATAGGCACAGTAATGGTTTGTGTCGTAACTCCCGCAGCAAAGTTTAAAGTACCGCTAGTGGACGTGTAATCGGCTCCTGCCGTAGCAGTGCCATTGCTGGTCGCGTAATCCACACTCACAGGCAAACCGCTTGCCGTATTAAGACTTACAGTAAAGGTCACAGTACCAGACCCTTCATTGACCGTCACGTCATTAATAGAGATAGTCGGTGGCGCATCATTATCCGTAATCGTACCCGTGCCTGACGCACTGCTATTAGACGTCGTACCTGAGGTTTTGGTAGCCGTTAAGGTAAAGGTCTCATTGTTTTCATCCAAGGCATCATTAGTAATCGGTGTACGCACCAAAATGGAAGTTTGCCCCGCTGCAATGGTGGCCGACGTCGCATTCGTCCAGCTCGTACCGCCATCCGTAGACACTTGCAAGTTGCTGGCACCAACAGCGCCATAGTCCGTACCTCCGCCTGTGGCTGTGCCGTTACCCAGGGCAAGATTCACTCCAACAGCACTGGTGCTGGCATTGCTTAAGCTCACCGTAAACACCGCAAAGCCAGCATCCTCCGCTACCGTCGGACTACTGACTGAAAGCGCAGGTGTGTCATTGTCGGTACCGCCAGCGCCCGTGCCATCATCTTTAATCGTGCCCACACCCAAATTATCAGCGATCGTGGCATTGACCGGACTGCTTAAATTTTCAGACCCTTCATACACC
>NZ_JNCF01000122.1 GCF_000770585.1 Legionella norrlandica
GGTCGTTAAGTCTTCTTTTGGCTATTGATATGGGGGAATATCTTTCCAGAGTAGATGCTCTGAATCCAGCAGGACTTCATGATACTGATAATAAAGTTCAATATGATAATTGGGATAGTATCAAAAAGAAACCAAAGACAGTGATTCAAAAACAGGGTAATGATCCTGTGTCTCTTTTCGGTGTTTGGAAAAAAGAATGGGAAATTATACATGTCAAACCACCAAAAGATAAGCAAGGTCCTAATCTTTTTTGCGATCATTTTTTGAATTATGCCGGGTTTCCTGAGACAGAATTTAGATATGTTTCCGCTGAGAAAGAGAATAATAAACGAAAAGTAAGGAATTTCTGGATCTACTCCTTAGGAAGAGGGGCCCTCTATTATCTTGCCTTCGCACCGTACACTTATGTTATTAGACCTGCAATAAATTATATTTCTGATAAATGGCCACTTCTGGTTTTAGGCGTGTTTCCGTTATTGACTATTGCTACTTTAACGGGATTGACTATTGCAGGAATTCTTCCTGCAGCCGCTTTAATTGGTGCATTAGCTATTTTTGCAATTTCCGGAGGACTGTTGTATTTGCCTTTTGCCTGGAGTAATTCTGACGCATTAGAAAAACCGATTGGGGACGAAGTTTTTGATGTATCGCCTAGAAGCAATGTATTGGTGAACAATCAAACAAATCTGGCCAGATTACATCATCCTTCTATACCTAGAAACTCTACAATGGATATCTATGAGAATGAGACTACTGTTGATTTAACCTATAAAGAAATTAATACTTATTATAAAGTCATGCGATGTCTAGTGAAACAAAAAGAATTTCTCCCTGCTGAAAACAAACCAGAAAAACGGTTTGATGGTTTATCTAAAAGAGACGTTTTAATTCAAAAGTTACCAATCCCAACTTACTCATGATGAGGCTCTTTCCATCAGAACATCC
>NZ_JNCF01000084.1 GCF_000770585.1 Legionella norrlandica
GGCTAAATCACCAGTAGGCGTGGCAATAGCAGAACCGCCTTCGGCTTGATAACTCATTTGCCATTTGGATAAAGCATTGCCTGCCCCTTGAACACCTCCAGCAGCCATAAAAGCAGCTAAAACTCTGGGAGCATTAGTGATGTACTGTCCTTTAATGCAAGGATTGCCGAATTGAGTAGTTAGATAACCAATGCTGTCGTTGTTCACCAGCTCCGCAGAGCTTTTCATTTGTTCCTGACCAGCACTGACGAAATGTCCATCTTCAAAGACAAATAAAGCTGAGGTGACATAAGCACGGACGCAGCTGATGTTATCAAGGAAAGAGCCTACGCCAATGGAATAACCGCTGATTTTCATACCGATAATTTCTTCCGGTAATTGCATCCCATTGGCAGTCATTAAATCACCACGGCTGACCATTGCGGTAAAAGGAAATAAAGGCTGCATCAGTTTGCCCTCAACAGGTACTTCACCCATTAGGGAAGACAAAAGTGTAACCTTGCTAAAATCACTACCTGCCGGAATGGTATAGAAGGGTGTTTTGGTTGGCGCTTTTTCTTTGGTGGATGAGTCTTGGTCTGCAAATATTTTTCCTTCAATAGGGGCTTTATCCAGCAGTCCATCCAGATCTTTGAGTTGGCCAGATACAGGAGCTTGAGTGCCTTCCATGGGATAAGATTGAGTTTGATGATCGGTAAGTGCTGAGAGCTTTTCTTTCAGCGTTTGCAATTCATCTTGTAGCGTATGGCTTGCTTCTTGTATCGGTTGCTTTAATTGTTTTTGCAGCGATTTATTCTCCTTGTGCATTTGTTCCAGCTTCTTTTCTGTTTCAAGGAGTCTTGCAGACACATCACGGATGTTGTCGTTGAATTGGCTGGTGATGGCTTCATGAAAATTGTTGGGATTAGGTGTGTCATCATGGATAGGCGTACTATGACGGCTATTGATAAGAATCATGACGACCGCAAACACCACAGATCCAGCCAAGATTTTAATGCCTTTGTTTTTGTTCATCGGCTGTACCTCGCATGTTGAGTAAGTGCTGCGGCAAAGGGTTGGTCAGAAACCACAAAGACAGTTGTACTTTCGTGTTGATTTCGCGGAGGCAATTCACTTTTGGGATAGAAACTTGCAGTTTGCCAATGCCCCATGAGTTTTGAAAATTGCAGTTTCACGGGTTGATTTAACAGGTTTTTCAAATCGATCGCAGTCACATAAAGGCTACCGCCGCGCCATGAAGCCAGAGGGTGCGCTTCAATGCTTGCACCATAAAATAAGGGAATGGTTTTGTTGGTTTGCATGGGCGAGCGATAAATACCCTCTGGAATATTTCTGACACGTTCAGGTGAATACAAGGCTTGAATAGCAAAGCGGGTAAGCTGGATGGCGTTGTATTCGTATTGGCTTGCACCTGACTGATGAGTGGTTTTGGGATTATCTATCAGGATTTCAATAGGCGTGGTATTGGCGGCTTTCTCATTTGCTTTAAGATTCAGTATGAGCACTTCGCCTTCTGGTAAGAGTTGTACAATCAAACGTGCATCGTTGAAGGTGTCTTTGGCCTTTAAATACAGACTGCCTTTTACTTTCAGAATATCTAAGTTGGTACTGAGTTGTTGATCAATGATTTTAATGGCCTGGGGAAATTGAACGAGCCTTTCTTTATTGATAGGTAATTCAATCGTTAAAGGACTTTTTCCCAAACCAGATGTTCACTTTGCAGCGCGTAGCTTACTTGCGTGAGCATAAAGCCAATTATTAATAATATGTGTTTAATGAGTTTCATGGGATTCCTCCGTGTCGACCAATAAATCTTGTAAACGTTCTTCAGGACGGGTGTAGCCATCGAGAGCGAGTTGGAAAGGGTTGTGTAAACGAGACAACTTGAGTTTGACCACGCGTAGGTGATAGGCCACTACCTTGTCGGCAATCACCATACCGCTGTTGTCTTTCAGTCTTTGAGTAATGCGCAGGATTAATTTCACCTCCCAGGTATCAGGACCAATTTTTCTAATATCTTGAGGCTCCATGAAACGATAGAGACTGGCTACTTGACTGCGGTCAAAGAGCTGCGCGTTTTTATAAGCTCCCAGCGTTTCTCTGAGTAATTGTTCATGACGAGGCGTAAAATAATAATGAAAGGCTTTGATATTTTGGTTAAATTCTTCTTTGCCTTTATTAGACCAGGTGTATAGCGTGGGTATTAATGAGGACACAAATCCTTGCACATATTCATTAGGGATATCGCTTGCTTTCATTAAACCGCCATTGGCCGCCATATTAGGGCTTAGCCAAAACTCATAGCGTTTGGGCATGGTCATGAGGTTAATGATTAAGGCCAAAACGATCGCTGATAACAGGCCGATAAAAGCCAGTAATAAACGGTTATGATGCTGTAGGCTGTCGATTTTTTTCCAATATTCAAACATGAGGCTCTCCAACAGATTTATTCTTTTGCCACTGCCCCTGATAATGAATCCAGGGCGAGTGTTTGAGCCTTAATCGCACCATCCATTGAATGGTTTTCTTCATCACATAACCATAAGGTTTGCCTGCTTTGATACGGGCGACTCCTTTTGGCCATACGGTAATGGAGAAGATGAATCCAATCACAAAACCGATGCAGCCAGCGGCTAGTGGATACCCTGCCATTGTTCCTAAAAGAATAAAAAGCAAGGTAGTTACTGGTGTTGTAGTGATGACAATCCAAAACAATTCACGCAGACTTAAGCCTTTCCAGGCTGGAAAGTCATGTGATAGATGGCGCGAAGAAGGCTGACTCATAATTTCACCTCCTATATTTTGAACTTGGTAATCATGGTGTAACCCACGTAACCAGAAGCGATGCTAATGGCTAAATAGGTGATTCCCATTACGGCAAAAGTACCGAAGGCCACCATGGAACCTTCGTTCTTTTTGGATTCTTCAATACCGTGTTGTACTGTGGTAATGAACTTGATAAAGGTCACGACTGCGGTGATGAACAACAATAAGCCAAGACCCTGTTTGACGTAATTGCCTGTTACCGACATCATGCTTTTGGAACCGTCACCGATGTTGTCCGCATCAGAAATTTTAGGGAACCAGTTATCTGCCAATAACACAGGGGCGTAAAAAAGATTGACAGCTCCCAGGTAGAGCGTGCGAAGCGTTGTTTTCATGTTGTCTCCTTAACGAATAACACTAAAATGAAAATCATCAGGCCAATGACCAGCCTGACCATTCGAGAGCCGAAGTTCAGCAAGTATCCTTGTTGCTGTTTTTCCTCGGTTCCCATCATGTGGTTGACGCACCACATCACCGCTAAAATCACCAGGCTTATGGCAATAAAACGGATACTGCTGGAAAAGACTTGGGCTGAGATGTTGTTGCTGGCTTGTTTGAATGTTGAAGCAAACATTCTCGCTATTTCGTCTTTACTCATTAAGGTTTCCTCACAAAATCCATTTCTAATGGTTTAATTTTTCGAGGGGCAATGATGGGCTGGTTGATGTAGTCAATCAGGCCGTTGCGGATATTTAGCAAGTCTTCTCTCAATCCGGAGTGATGCTGGCCTTGGAGGTCTTCAAATCCTTCTATTTGCAATTGGATACGAGCATTAGGTGTTACTTGTGTTTGCGCTTCATCAAGCAAAGGCATGATGGCGTTAATCTGATTAATGATGCGCACCAAAGTTTCATTTAAATCAGGGTTATTTGCTGAGCATTGAAGGCTTATCATTATCAAGGTCAAACAAAGCAATCGTTTCATGGTTTCTCCCTATAAATACTTCTTAAAACGGCTGGCCGTCATCGCTACCATTAACCCCATCAATAAACTGATAGGAACAAAAACATAAGCAGGGGTGATGCTGACGGGCAGGGCAAGCCACAGCATAAGTAAAATCACAAGACCCTTTTTTAAATAGTGATTAAGCCTGTGAAACACATAAGAGGATTCACGGCCTAAACAAGCAGTGCGTATCGCTCTTTGATTTAGTCCGTCAACCAGACCTGCAATCATGGTTAAAGCAAATAAGGGCAGGGCAGCGAATAAGATAATGAGTTTGATTAAAAGGCACTGGCTGCTTAATAAAAGGATTTGCAAGAATTGTTGTGATTTTTCGATTAAATCCTTGGCAAGATCATTAATGACCAATTTGTTTACGTAAGGAATGGCTAATGCCCAATCTGGTTTGGCATTTAAAGGAAGGACTGCCAGAAGGGAGCCTTGATAAACAGGACTAATAGCCTCTCTTTGAGTGTTTACAAGGATATTCACTTTTTCAAAAGCGATGGGGTAGCCATGCAGCATCCATTGGCTCAATGCCCAGATAATAATTGCTAACCAACCTAAGAATAGCACTATGGTTAATTGCATGGTCAGTTGCCTTGAATATTGCTTTACTGCCATACAGCCCCCTCAGCAATGATTAAGGGGTAATGTTGTTCATGAAGGTATGCAAGCAATGGGTCAACATTGACAGGCAGTAACGGTAGTTTGAATTTTTCTTGCAAAGCGACAATGGTTTCAAAGTCATTGACGTTGGTAATGAATCCTGTGGCTTGCATGAATTTTAATTCTTCTTGATGCTGTTCCAACCATTGAATCGATGCTTTATCTGCACCTATGACAAACAAAGGTATGTTTAATAAAGTGGTATCCAATGTTTTGCGGCTGACTTTGCCTGCGGTGGCTTTGCTTTTGGCTGGTACGCCTATTGGGCTGGACAAATTTAATTTTAATGACGTATCACTTTGTGACAGGGTTAAAGGAATGACGTTCATGCTATGAACATTCAACGCGACCGACAGTAAAAGTAGAATCCTAATCATTAAAATCTTCCTAAATCGACAACTTGCGAGGTTTTACCATTGGCTATTAACAGTAATGGGGTTTGTTTCTTGGCAAGTGCTAAGCCTTCAAATTGTTGGTTGCCAGGGGTTAGCGTGATTTGCTGATTGGTCACTAATTGAATGGGGATTTGATGTCGATTCGCCCACAGTTGTATGGCGTTATTGTTCATATCCAGAAACAGCAGGTTAAGTTTTGTATTGGGAGTGCGGTTAATCGCGTCAATCAGTTGCAGTACAATGGTGGTAACCGCATCGTCAGGTTTTATAAATAAATAGAGTGTTTCACCCTCTTTTAATTGAATAGGTTGATGAGCATAGGGTGAGTAAGGGGAGGGATCAAAATCGCCAACCACGGGTACGTCTTTAAATAGTTCGTTATAGGCCTTATAAAAAGCATTGTTCCAAGCGATATTTTGCGCCACTTTTTGTGCTTCCTGGCGAGCAGCAAGGTTTGCAAAATGTTCACGTTCCGCATCATCTCTGGCGTTAAGTCCAAGAATATCAATAGGTGTCATGCGCAAGTCTTTATAATACACACCGCTTCTACTTTGCATTAATTGCAGATAGCGTTTTTCTTCCTTTTCATTCAATCCCCAGACTTTCGCTTCTTGCTTTTGATCATCATTAAGTTGGAAATCCTTTTCCTCGATGACTTCATCATGAAATTCTGCAAGACCTGCTTTTGCTAGGGCATTGTTGGCTTGCTGTATGGGCGAGGTGGCAATGCCAGGGATATACAAACCCGCGATTGCTTGCTGGCCTAATAACAGGCTTAGAGCGATGGCAGACAATTTATTCATTGTTCACCTCTTGTTGGGTCAAATGGATCAGGACATGGGCTTTATCTGCGTTCTCAAATTCGATAGTTTGCTTGGCAAAATTGATATCTAGGATTTTCCATCTGGCTAGGGAATCCCCTTTCTCTAGGGCTTGGGTTTTATAATCGTAAGCAACCGATGCGACTGAAACTTCCTGTACACTGTCTATGCTTAAAACTCTAAAAGGAAGTTCGCTTGCTGGCAGCATTTTAATAGGCTGCTTTTGGCTATCTAAATGCTTCAACAATTCTCTAATGCCATCAAGCTGGTTTTTAATAGCAGCTTGTTGGGTTGAAAAAAGATCACCTAATTGATGGTCGTCTTTGTTTTGCATTTGTTGGATGAAATCCCCAAGCTGTTTGATATTGTCAGTAATAGGAGAAAGGTCGGGTTGTTGGTTAGGTTTATTTAATTGCGATTGAATAGTTATAAGTTTTTGTTCCAGACCATTCAGATTGTTATTATTGATGGATGAAGATTGGTGTTTTACACACACAAACACAATCACCAGAACATTTAAAACAACCAGGCCAAGCCATTTGGCATCCAGAAATTTCTTCATTGTGCTCTCCTTGCATTAAGACTGAAATTGATTTCTCTTAAGAGGTCATCCTGCTTGAGGCTAAACAGGGTTTTCCCAACCAATACCGTGAGCCCGTCGGCTATAGCTAAAGGACCAAGGTTTCTGGTGACTTGGGGTAGGGGTTGTTGGAAGATTTGTTTAAGGCTTTCGTTTTGCTTATTCTGGGGAGCAAGATGGTAACCTGAATAACGAAGCCAATACTCAACCGCTTCACCTATCGTTTGAACTGAGCTTGGGAAATGAATCTGCTGGACTGTTTTAAGCGGATTTATCTGTGCTGCCAGGGGTTGATTATTCACGGTAGCATAACGTCCAACCTGGGTGATATTAGCAGCTTGTATTTGCAGGCTGCTTAGGCTAAAAGGCCAATAATGGTTGTTCTCAACATAACTATCCCTATCCTTGATTTGACTTGTTTTCTTGGTCTAATTTTTGAATGTATTTGCGGATAAAGACTTCTTTGCGATCGATATCGATTTCGCTGGATGCTCTGACACCAATTCCTATCAGGCCATTTTTTTCATAAAGAACAGTGATTTTGATTTTGCCTTTATTGATATAGATTTCTTCACCAATTTTGCGGTCTAGGATCAGCATGATTTTTTCTCCTTAACTGAGGGACTGGTTAGCTTTTCCATCATCTCTTTGATGTGGGATTTAACGATTTGTGGGTCGGTTCTTTTATGGTTTTCGGGTTTAGCCCGCAGAGCTTCTTCTCTTGCCTTAATACTTTTTTGAATGCTGATGCAAAGTTCTACAAAGACAGGAATAACGGGAGGGCGTTGTTGCGTTCTTTTTATTTTTTCCACCGCAAAGGTTAATACCTGGCTATCAAATTCTTTGATGCTGTCAGCCCATTCCAGCTTGGCTGCTTCAAGGGCTTTTTCATTGTTATAAGCAGAAAGCCATAAGGCACCATAGATGGCATTAAATCTTAAGAACAAAGTATCCACCCGTTTGTCATACGCTTCTTGTTGAGTCGAAGTGGATGACGTTGTTTCCTGTTTGGGGTTCGTCTTCAAAGTTGATGCTGAAGCTGGATTCTTTGCAGGATTCAGCGAGAATATCTGCGGCTGATTTTTTTCTAAAACTTGTTTGAGTGTTTGCATGGCCTTGCTCCTGTTTTCTTACGGGTAAAAGATCATCATTCCAGCATTGTTGGGCGAGCCAATTGGCTGGAAATTTCCATTTAGGAACCCACTCACCACAGAGCTCCAGGTCTAAACGGTTTTCAATTTGAGCATGCAGTGCATCCATCATCTGCCTAAACAGAGTTTCATCGGGTTTGAGTTTATAAAACTCCTGGAATGCTCTAGTCTCATCCTGCTTCTGTGGATAAAGTTCCCAAAATTTTTGAAATTGGGCGCGCACATACACACACAAATTTTCTGAGTTATGAGGTGTGTCGGGTTTTATGTTTTCAACTGTGTTGGGTTTTTTAGAAAAATCATCGTAACTTGATGATTTGTAATTCTTTTTGATGTTCGGGTTTGTGTCGGGTTGCTGTGTCGGGTTTGTGTCGGGTTTATTTTGGACAGAAATATCCGTATCAGCTAAAAGGCATTTTACAATCAGGTTCATGCCTATGGACTCAATCTTGATTAAACCAGCTCTCTCCAGCGCATAGATGATTCTTCGCAATTGTTGACGACTAGGACTACCGGATTGTTGAAAGCCTTGATGAGGCTCAATATATAAAGCCTCAGCGAGTTGCTGATAACTGATTTTTCGTTTAACCCCAACCAGAAAGGTTTCCCTATCCATATAAGGTCGAATCCCCAGCAAGTAGGTCGATTGCTGGATATAAGGCAATCCCATCAGTGCGGATAATTCGTTAGTAGTAACAAACAAAAATCCCATTTTCTTATTCATCCATCTAAAAACACTGTTCCAAATTCAGTGTTTGCAATATCAAATAATTTCATTTAGTATCAATCAATAACACGAAACGTGTTGTTGATAACCCATTGTAAATAAGCACTTTTTAGTGTCAATGGGCTATTTCCGTTTGATATCAAATGAACCTAAATGAACATGAAAAAAATTATAGGTAGTAGGATTACGCAGGCTAGAAAAGCAAATGGGTTGACGATTAAAATATTGGCAGAGAGAACAGGATTTGGCGCTGCCAGGATTGGGAATTGGGAGCAGGGTACGAGAAGCCCAGGACCTGAAGAGGCTTTAGTTCTATCCAAAGAGTTGGTTGTTGCTGCTTCTTGGTTGCTTGGTATTTCTAATGACCCACATGGAGAGTGGATGGATCATGTTATATTTGAATATTAAGATCGCTTTTAATGCAATCTGAGTTTGGCAAAGTTGAAGGCAATCAACGACGTCTTCTTGATATTGGCGGGGCACGTTGTGGTGTCTCAATCAAACCGTAGCGTTCATACAGACGAATGGCAAACAGGATAAATCATTATGCTAGGCCTAACCCCTGTGAGTTCAGCCATTAAAGATGGGGTCAATTATTTTTATCGCCCGGGAGGCCCTTATTGGCAACCTGATATTGGTATTGAAGGGTTAATGCCTTGGTATATTGATACCAACATTAGAACCTATTACCGTGATGGCAGTGTGAAATTTGACATTCAGTTAGCTCGGGCTAACCAACTGACCAATAACTTTTTCTTCCTCACAGGACTTCGCAGCATTTTGGCCACTCATACCGTAGTCAAAAATGAAATTGGCAATGGCTTAAACCAAATGCGTTATATCCTTAGACCTTATTATCGTCTTAAGCCAGGGCTTAATATTTTTACAGAGTACGAACATGATGAAGAGTATGGTGCTCTTAAGTGGATTCTTCGAAGTCAGGGAGAGTCTACTACTCAAGATACAATCACGTTAGGAGTTGCTGTTCTTTTTTTAAAAAGCCAAATATACAGTGGAATTATTTTATGAATTCATAGGAATAAATAGTCACCTTCATGATACTAATCCATCAATGAGGAACATTATCACCTATCAATAACCTTGTTTATTGAGGTATTGAGCGTTCTCTTCCCAAGAAAATCCTTCCTCATGTCTTTTAGGATGGTGACAATTTATCTGACGATACTGGGTTAAATTATCCTTAGTTTTGTAATTTAACCCAGGATCCTGGATTTTTTAATGATTTATCTGCAGATCATCATTTTCAAATAATGGAGTTTGCTTAATTTCTAAACTTCTTTGTTGTAATTGGTCGGTTTTCACATAGGGACAATAATATGCATTAGCTATTACGGAATGGATATTAATAGTTGTTAAGTTTTTTGATCCCCTTACATATCTCTTATGAGCTTCCCTTGGTGTATGGGTTATAAGAACGATAACATTTGCTCCTAACTTCGCGCCTTCATTTTTTAAAAAATTATTATCATCTTTTTCTAGATCTTTTAAAGAGGAGCGGATATCCATAACTTCATGTACATTTGGGTTTTTAATAATCCCTAAGAAACGGCAATTTCCTGTAGGATAGGAAAAATACAAGTTAACATTTTTCGCATCTGCATTTAATTGACGTAATCCTCCACAACCCGAATTCAAAAGAAGAATCATAAAGCTAATTATTAAATAAACAATTTTCATACCTATAATTCCTTTTATTTAGCGTGCTTTTAACATACCCATATAAGACTATTACTTACTTTGATTGTGAATAAAAGTATTAATTGTAAAAATATAAAATTAATGTCGCTTTCAATTGAGTAAAATAAATTCGCCATTTTGCATAGTGATGGCTAAGATGTGTACCCGATTTACGAGCTAAAGTCTTTTGTCACTTGCCATCATATTTTCGGCTACTTCTTCCTCTTGTTTTTGAAAGGTGGTAATAATCTGCTTAAAATAATTAATCCGTTGTTGCTAATCATTGGTCGTTGTTGATGGGGCACAAGAGGCCAACAAAAGCATTGTGCTGAATAAGGTCATTACCCCCAATAACGGATTTAAAAAATCTCTGTTTTGGCATATATCCATGCTACTTGCAATGAAATAAAGTGATTGTGGAATCAATAGAAAAACAATCCATCTCATCTTATAAATCGGCTCTTCCCCATTTCCGG
>NZ_JNCF01000134.1 GCF_000770585.1 Legionella norrlandica
CAGAAAATTGATTTGGAAACATATTAACTTCCCTCTTCACGCATCCGAGGTGCTAATTCAGAGAAATATTTCTCTAAATCATTTCTGCTGTTTAGTTGATACTGAACGGTCAATTTTTCCTGTTCAGGGTCTTCCGATTTTTTCTTGCCTCAAAAATACATGCTTGTATAAATCCGGGAAATTCTATTATTTCTCTAACATGCTTACTTAACCATAATCGAAATTGGGAATAGACATCAGCATCAATTGTTAAGCTTACTTCATAAATAACCATAAATTTTTTCCTTCGAAATGTATATTATTTTGAATAAAACCAGTTCCATTTTTTTAAGTTTTAAATTGATAATGATTATCATTTTCATTTAAAACTTAAAAACAGAACTAGTGTTGTATCTAAAAAGTAATATTAAAACCAAAATTATTTCGG
>NZ_JNCF01000120.1 GCF_000770585.1 Legionella norrlandica
TTACTCGATTATTTTAGCGACAACGCCGGCACCAACAGTACGACCACCCTCTCTAATTGCGAAGCGTAAACCTTCATCCATCGCAATTGGGGCATGCAAGCTAACAGTCAATTGTACGTTATCACCTGGCATCACCATTTCAACTCCTGATGGTAAATCACAGGTTCCTGTTACGTCAGTTGTTCTGAAGTAAAATTGTGGACGGTAACCATTAAAGAATGGAGTATGACGCCCTCCTTCTTCTTTTGATAGTACGTATACTTCTGCTTCAAACTTGGTGTGCGGCTTGATTGTACCCGGTTTAGCCAACACTTGTCCACGTTCCACTTCATCTCGCTTCGTACCACGTAGCAATACACCTACGTTATCACCAGCTCGTCCTTCGTCAAGCAATTTCCGGAACATTTCAACACCTGTACAAGTCGTCTTTTGGGTGTCTCTTATTCCAACAATTTCTACTTCTTCTCCAACCTTAATTATTCCGCTCTCAACACGTCCTGTGACTACTGTTCCGCGTCCAGAAATTGAAAATACATCTTCAATCGGTAATAAAAATGGTTTGTCTATATTCCTTACTGGCTCTGGGATGTAGGAATCCATTGTCTCAACTAACTTCTCAATAGCCTTGACTCCTATATCACTATCTTCTCCTTCCAATGCTTTCAATGCAGAGCCAACTACTATGGGTATATCGTCTCCAGGAAAATCATAACTGCTTAACAGGTCACGAACTTCCATCTCTACTAACTCTAGCAATTCTGGATCATCTACCATGTCCGCTTTGTTCATAAACACAACTATGTATGGGACACCTACTTGACGAGACAATAATATATGTTCTCTTGTTTGGGGCATTGGACCATCCGCTGCAGACACCACTAATATCGCTCCATCCATTTGCGCTGCACCAGTAATCATATTCTTGACATAGTCAGCATGACCAGGACAATCAACGTGCGCATAGTGTCTGTTGGCTGATTCATATTCAACATGTGCCGTTGATATCGTAATCCCTCGCTCTCTTTCTTCTGGCGCAGCATCAATTTGATCGTATGCTTTCGCTGTACCACCATATTTCTTTGCCATAATCGTTGTTATGGCCGCTGTCAATGTTGTCTTGCCATGGTCTACGTGACCTATTGTGCCTACGTTTACGTGCGGCTTCTTACGCTCAAATTTTT
>NZ_JNCF01000135.1 GCF_000770585.1 Legionella norrlandica
TCTGGGCGAGAATTTGAGAACGTAAGTCCTTTTGAACATGCACTGTGGGCTCTTGATAAACACATGTGGGCAGCAATGATTGAGTGCATCCCAAGCAATGAAGAGAGCAAAAAGGTATTTGCACGATTGGTTGCTCAATACAACAAAGTGAACATAACCGGAGTCACTTATAGGCTTAATGGAAAAACAATCACTGAAAAGCATTTTGATTTCGAAAATACCATCATCAAAGAGCTGCAAACGCAAGTAGATTTGATAACCGCGCCAGGAACTAAAAATTGGAGGTCATAGATAATCAGTGGCGAGAAGGTGTTGGTGGCGCACAAAAGCTGCTGCCTATGCATGTTGTTAATGAGTACTGCAGTGACGAACCTTTTTATCCAGTACCTGAGTTTACCTCACAGCCAAAA
>NZ_JNCF01000133.1 GCF_000770585.1 Legionella norrlandica
AAAAACCGTCTTTAGAGGCGGTTTTTTATTGGACTTCAGCACCAAAAAATAAATAAGTTGGCATCTTATTTTGCTCATAGTTAAGTTAGCTTGAGCGAAAGGTCATGGTATGGGGTACGAAAAAGGGGGTTTTTACTTTTTAAATTTGAACTAAATAATCGTAGCCGCTATTGTTTTGGTATTTTTTTAGTTTGCAGTTTTGCTGTTTTCCTGCTTTTATCAAAGATTTTATATCATTTTAGGGGGGCACGAGTAGTTTTGAGGGGGGTTTTTGGGAAAAAATGGGCCCCTTCCCGCTGCCCCAAAAAATTTTAGCTGTTTTTGTTTTTGAAAAAAAAGTTTTTAAAATTTTTGAATTTAAAAATTTTTATCACCCCCGACTGCCCCCATAGAGAGGGGGCTGAGACTGCCCCCAAAAAGGGGGCACAACG
>NZ_JNCF01000030.1 GCF_000770585.1 Legionella norrlandica
CCGATGGCCATCATCATTGCTCTTGCAGAATTGCAGATATCAGCCCCCAAGGCAATATTGGTTAGCAAATCAAACCCATTGGATACTTTACCACTACAAATAACGCGGATTTTATCTCGTACACCAGTGCCAACAAGGGCATTATGCACAAAAACCAAACCAGATTCTAGAGGGGTTCCGATAAAGTTGGTATATTCAATTGGGGCAGCTCCGGTTCCGCCCTCAGCACCGTCTATCGTAATAAAATCAGGTAAAATGTTGGTTTTAAGCATGGCCTTACAAATGCCAAAAAATTCTTCTCTACGGCCAAGACATAATTTGAAACCAACAGGCTTTCCTCCAGATAAATCACGTAATTTTTTTACAAAATAAAGAAGGCCTACAGGATTATCAAAAGTGGTATGAGCAATCGGAGATAAAACGTCTTTGCCCATAGGGACTTTTCTTACTCTCGCAATTTCTTCAGTTAATTTGGCAGCAGGCAAAATTCCGCCATGAGAAGGTTTTGCTCCTTGAGATAATTTAATTTCAATCATTTTTACTTCATCACGAGAAGCTTCTTTAGTGAACTCCTGTTCATCAAAATTGCCCTCTTCATCTCGACAGCCAAAGTAGGCTGTACCAATCTGAAAAATAAGATCGCCACCTTGTAAATGATAAGGACTTAATCCTCCTTCACCAGTATTATGGTAAAATCCACCAATTTTAGCGCCTTTGTTTAATGCCATAATGGCATTAGATGATAAGGAACCAAAACTCATGGCTGAAATGTTCAATCTGGAGGCATTGTAAGGTTTTTTGCAATCAGACCCCCCCACATCAATTCTTGGCTCAACTTCACTGGAATGTTTGGGGGATAGAGAATGAAGTGCCCAAGTATAACCCACACTTAAAATGTCTCTTTCTGTTCCAAAAGGGATCGTGTCTCTAACACTTTTAGCACGTTGATAGATCATAGAGCGAGTTTCTCTGTTAAAAGGCAGTTCACTTTCGTCTGTAGCAATGAAGTATTGCTGAATTTCAGGCCGAATAAATTCTAAAAAGTATCTCACGTGACCCAACACAGGGAAATTGCGTAAAATCGTGTGTTTTCTTTGGGTTATATCATAAATCCATAGTATGATGAGAGGGATTGTAAAGGCAACAAACCATTTAATATCTTGCAGCATCGCAAAAAATGCAAAGATACTTAATAGAATTACTCCAAACCCTATATACCATTGACGTCTCATATTCAATTCCTTTTTGTTATATATCAAGAGTATAGAATGATTTGTTGCAGATTACTTAATTCATTATTTTGTTAGGCTACCATCAGCTTCAGAGCCAACGACTGCTTTATTAATCTTGTTCTCCAGAGAGGAAATAAATTGGGTTACTTGTAGGCGTTGTAGTTCCTGTTCGTTTTTACAAACAATTAATTCATGACTAATATCCAACGCAGCAAGTAGAAGAGTTTGAAAATTATCTAAATGCTTAAATTTACTTTTATTATTTTGCATTTTCTCATGAAGTTTTTCTGCTGCAAGCATCAAATTCACTTCTTCACCATCTGGGCATTTGATCTCATAAATTTTATTTAATAATTTTATTTTACACGATTTACTATTTGTCATTATCACGCCTTTGCATTTGCATAGTACTAAGCAAATAGTAACAATTTTGGTTTAACGCAGCAAATAAACCGCTTAGAAAACTCTATTGCAAAGAGCGACATCAATAGGATAATGAATCCTAAAGCTTTCTTATGTTGACTGTTTGCCAACAATTTCTAAAGAATCCTAATAATGAAAATTATATGTGCTGAAAAAGAGTAGCAGGTGAACACTGATTCTAAATGGGGTATCATTAGCTATCGTTTTAAATTGAGTTCAATATGTCTTTAGATAATGAGTTGCATTTGCCCAAATATGATGATTTTATTCAATCCATTTCTATTTTATCGTTAGGTATCTCAGGCAGCGAATTGCATGGAATGATGTGTGGTTATCTCTGTGCGGGAGCAGACGGTCAAGGGGAGGCCTATATTCGTGCCCTATTGAATAATAAAAAAGACGCAGAAAGTCGTAATGCCCTGTTAGCTATGTTTTCCGTATTTTCAATCAGTCAGCAACAAATTAATAATTTTGATTTTGAATTTGAAATGCTATTGCCTGATGACGAGGAGCCTTTAGTAGTACGTGCTCAGGCTTTCAGTGAGTGGTGTGAAGGGTTTACCCAGAGCTTGACTATTGCTGGAATTGGATTGGAGCAGTTTTCGGAAGAAGACTCTCAAGATGCTCTTCAGCATCTTATAGAGTTTGCTGAACTTGATTGCGAATCATTGGAAGTGGGTGAAGAAGATGAGAAAGCATTAATGGAGGTTAGTGAGTATACTCGTATGGCAGTACTTCGTTTGCATAGTGATTTAGTGATGCATACAAGAGAAAGTGGTGGCTCTGAAACAACACATTGAACAGGAATTATTAAGAAGGGAAATTAATATGATAAGCCAGCAAGAATATATGGCACGGAGAAAGAGTTTAGCAGCAAAGCTACCTGCGGATAGTGTTGCTATAATTTCTGCTGCTCATGAATCATTACGAAATGGAGATGCTCATTATCGCTTTCGCCAAGACAGTAATTTTTATTATTTGACTGGGTTTAATGAGCCTGATGCTTTATTGGTAATTATTTCGGGGAAAGAGGAGCAAAGTATTTTATTCAATCGTCCCCGAAATCCCCCTGAAGAGCAATGGACAGGAAAACGACTAGGCCAAGATGGAGCGGTGCAAGAGCTTGGAGTACAGATGGCTTACCCTATAACCAGTATTGCAGAGGAACTTCCCAAGCTACTGGGCGGGAAATCAGCTATATATTACAATCTTGGTAGTAATTTATCTTTAGAAAGAAGGATCATCCAGGCTCTCTCTTCAGTAAAAGCCCAGGTAAGGAAAGGAGTTAAGGCACCTGAATCTCTATGTGACCTTGAGCCCATTTTAAGTGAAATGCGTTTAATTAAAAGCAATGCGGAATTGGAATTAATGCGGCGAGCAGCTAATATTTCGGTAGAGGCACATAAAAGAGCAATACAACTTTGTCGAGAGATGGAGAATGAATATCAGCTGGAGGCGGAATTAATTTATGAATTCAGTCGCCAAGGTTGCCGTAGTGTCGCCTATGATCCTATAGTGGGCAGCGGGGCCAATGCTTGCATTCTTCATTACACAGAAAATAATAAACCTTTACGCCCTGGTGATTTGGTTCTTATTGATGCTGGTGGCGAATATGGTAATTATGCTGCAGATATTACAAGAACTTTCCCGATTAATGGTACTTTTAGCCCTGAGCAGAGGAGTATTTACGAATTAGTTTTAAAAGCTCAAAAAGCTGGGATTGCTGCAATTAAGCCTGGACTTCCGTGGAATCATATTCAACAAATTATGGTTAGAATTCTTACTACTGGACTTTGTGCATTAGGTATTTTAAAAGGAGATACGGAAGAGTTAATTAAGAATGAAGCGTATAAACCCTTTTATATGCATAATTCCGGCCATTGGCTTGGTTTGGATGTACATGACGCAGGACGTTATAAAATCAATAACGAATGGCGCCCCTTGGAGGCTGGTATGGTATTAACTGTCGAACCAGGTCTTTATATTAGTGCAGAAATAGAAGGTGTTGAAAAACGTTGGTGGGGTATTGGTGTTCGTATAGAAGATGATGTTTTGGTTACCAAAACAGGATATGAAGTGTTAACGAGTGCTTTACCTGTTGATGTGGATGACATTGAGGCTTTGATGCGTGGTGAATAGAGAGCTTGATATATTAATTATTGGTGGAGGCTTGACAGGTGCAAGTTTATTGCTGGCGTTACAGGGATTGGGTTTTTCTATTATGTTGGTTGAGTCCAAGCCTTTCAGTAATAAGACCAATCCTGATTTCGACGCTCGTTCATTAGCATTATCACCAGCCAGCCAGCGTATATTAAGTATGTTGGGAGTTTGGGATATTCTTAAAGAATATGCTACCCCAATAGAAATGATTCATGTTTCTGATCAGCATCGTTTTGGCATATCGCGTTTATACAGTGAAAAAAATAATCCCCTGGGTTATGTGGTAGAAATGCAATACATTAACAAGGCTTTGGAGTCTCTATTAAATAAAGAACAATTATTAGCTCCTGCTACTTTAAAATCCATCGATTTCAAAAACCGCGTCGCCACAATCATTACGGAGTCAGGTGATATTTCTATTGCAGCTCAGTTGATTGTAGCGGCTGATGGTACAGACTCTATATCGCGTCAATTATGTAATTTACCAGCCAAAGTCAAGAATTATGAACAACAAGGCATTGTTGCAAATGTAGGATTATTAAAGCCACATGGCAATCGAGCTTTTGAACGATTTACTCCTAATGGCCCTCTTGCTTTATTGCCTATGCAGGGGAATAAAATGTCATTAGTTTGGTCGTTGAAACCTCACGATGCACAGCGCTTAATGGTTCTGAAAGAAGATGATTTTTTGCGAGAATTGCAATCGGCTTTTGGCTATAGATTAGGCCGTTTTAATAAAATAGGAAAACGACATTCCTATCCTTTGAAGCAAGTCTTAATGCCCCAACAAAGTAAATGGCCTGTTGTTTTTGTAGGAAATGCTGCTCATACTCTGCATCCAGTAGCAGGGCAAGGATTTAATTTGGGACTAAGAGATGTCGCTGCTTTAGCTCAGTGTATTGCTAAGAATGGGTTAAATCCGCAAATGTTGGAACAGTATTTGAAAATGCGAGCACATGATCAGCAAATGATTACCTGGTTGACAGACGGTTTAATACACCTGTTTACTAGTCGTTTGCCAGGCATAGGTGTTGTGCGAAACTTAGGTTTGATTGCTCTTGATAATATACCCGCTCTAAAGAATATATTAGGACGATATGCTCGTGGTTTTGGGGGTATTTCTCCCGATTTGGTTTGTGAAATGGCACTAAGCAGAGGAGAATACAATGAGCCAACCATTTGATGTGCTTATTGTTGGTGGTGGCGTTGTTGGTTTAACTGCTGCATTAGCTATGGCACAACGTAATTACACTGTGGCTGTTATTGATGCTGGAATGCTATCTGTCGATACAAGCGGTACTGATTTACGCGTTTACGCAATCAATAAAGCATCACAAAGATTATTCAGAGAATTAGATGTATGGGCACATTTGGATAATACCCGAATTGCTCCTTATAGTCATATGCATGTTTGGGATGGTGTCAGTGGTGCCTATATTGATTTTGATTCACGCAGTATTGCCGAACCAAATTTAGGAGTAATTGTTGAAGAATCCATTCTAAAACAAGCTTTATTTCAGCAAATATCAAAAAATTCACAAATTAGCTTGTTTGCCCAAAACATGGTAAATAACATCATCAGTTCCGAGCACTCTATAGAAATTTCCAGCCAAAATGCCATCTGGCAAGGGCAGTTATTAATGATAGCCGATGGGGCAAATTCTCCTACACGCCAAAAGCTTAAAGTGGACTTAACCAGTTGGTCTTATGACCAACAAGCATTAGTTGCTATGGTCAATGTGGAGAAATCACATGGTAATACAGCTTATCAAATATTTAATCCGGATGGTCCGTTAGCATTCTTGCCTCTGGCTGATTCCCATCAATGCTCTATTGTTTGGTCAACTCAACCGAAACATGTGCAGAATTTACTAGCACTTGATGATAGTGAATTCAACAAGCAATTGACTAAAGCATTTGCTAATCAATTAGGCCAAGTGGAAGTGGCTAGCAGTCGACATCAATTTCCCTTGCAGATGAGGCATGTAAAACAATATGTCGGACAACGTTGGTTGCTACTGGGTGATGCAGCTCATACGATTCATCCCTTGGCTGGTCTCGGTTTAAACGTCGGTTTAGCCGATGTGAATAGCTGGATAAATTATATAGATAAGAATAAAGGGATACTAGTATCAAATAAAATCCTTGGCGCTTACCAACGGGAACGGAAGCATGCTGTTTGGCAAGTTATTTTGCTTATGGAGGGGTTCAAACGATTATTTGGAACGGCTTTTTCTCCTATTGCCTCATTACGTAGTTTTGGAGTACGTGCTTGTAATGAATTAGCGCCTATTAAAAGATTATTCATCTATCATGCTGCTGGTCTATAATCAATTAGGGTATGTTGGCAATTGCTCTCTACTCCACTACTTGTAGCTGTATTGTAGGCTTTTAATAAGCTTACGAGTAATAGTTGATAATGCAACTGCTCCACCGATTGTTGCTATCGGAACAATAATTGATGCTGCTAATGGAAAGAGTATAGCTATACCCCCAGCTGCGAGCGATATTATTCCGGCCCCAAAGACAAGGATACTATTAGCAGTTTCCGGCTTCTTCCTTGTTTCCATAATAGTTTTTACGTCTGTAGAGAGAGGATAGCTCGTGTTATTCTTTTGTTGCTGTACATTCAAACTCTCTTTAGTGGACTCAACAGATTTATCATAATTAAATACAACTGGCATAATAGTCTCCAAATAGATGAGTAATTATATTTAATCACAAAGAACAAGATTTGAACAATCAATTATTATAATAGAGGATAGAAGCTATTCTAATATCTATTTTTATTCAGTGTATTAGATGCGATAGATGCCAAATATATTGAATAACAATTATGCTGTATCATTAAGAATGGAAATCTACCATCTTATCTGTCTAGATGCACTTCTTTTAACTAGCTTACAATTCGATCTTTAATTTCCCATAGTCTAATGGGCATCACAGTCTAAATGAATTGCTTTCTTTCAGATTGTTAATTTAAATATTGATCTTTGGTGGAGATTGTAGAGTGTGTTTTTCTGCGAATTCAACACTATAATCGTCGTTTATTTGTACTCCAACATGATGTGAAGGTTCTAAAAGCAAAGGATTGGCATGAGGTACTTGATCCAATCGCAGAGAACTGTTATTACCTATCATTGACTCAACACTCCCATAGCCCCATTCATTTCCAATATAAGAGAACGCATCCGAGGGGTTAATAACAGCAGGTAAAAACTTCTCTGTTTCGCTCTCACTAAACGCTAAGACATCTCGAGTACTTTGATATACTTTTACATGCCCATTATAATCTGCGAATATTGCATCAAATTGTTCTTGCTGTAATTCGCCAAATATGGGGAATTCAATTTTCGTTATCCATGGGTATTTCTGTTCAGTTAATAATTGTTTATAAGCCCGTAAGTAATAGGGGAAAAGCAAATGTTGTATATCATAACTGCAATTAATTTTAGCAAAAAAGCCCATCCCAACAGCCGTTGCTTTTAATAAAGCTGGTTTTCCAGCTTCTTTTGCTGATTGATTCACTGAAGCCAAGAGCAATGAAATATCTTCTAGCTGATAGCGCTTATAGGCTTCAGCTAAGAAAATGACCGCATTTGATTTTCCGAAGCTGGGATAAAAAGTACCTTTTGAAGATCGTGCCAGATAGGGAAGTCCTATTCGAATACGGGACATCTCTTTATTGATGTCGAATTCATCAAGCTCCTTTTTAGCATCTTCAAACCTAACCGGTAAATTGTTATGCAAATGAGCAAATAGGGGTGAGTTAATGACGACATGATGTGATGGTCCAACATGAATAGAGAATAGTGGAGATAGTTTGTTTCGAAGGTTGGTCCTGCCAAAGAAAAAATATTCACTTTAATTGGCTTCGGGTATAACTTGATGGGATTTATTAAAGGGTAACCTCCTGCTGCAAAAACCTGGCTTTGTGATGCAATCACTTTTTTGCTCGCTGCTAATCTTTCCTTAGGCGATAATAATTCTGGATGCTTTTCCGGGATCTTTGCAAAGAATTCGGCATCTTTTGGGAAAGGCAAGCCATTCGGAAAATACCCAGATTTATCTCCCGCTACATTGATAGCAGTTACCTTGGTTAGTGCATCAGTTATGGCTTTGGTATCTGGGAGGTATTTACGATTGGCAAATACTTTAACCGACGGCTGGGTTTTTTCCAGCATCTCTGCAGAGATTTTCTTCCTTAAGCCACTCTCTTGTAATCGATGTTCAAACCATATTTTTGGGGCAGTTGCTTTTGGGATAGGAGTAGGTTTAAAAAAAGAACCCAATTTGGACCGCATAAATATCTCCCTGATAATCCTCATGTATTTCAAAATACCTAAGGTAGGTATTTGGGATAAACGGGTTATTCTTGTCATATAACGGAAGCCGTTTATTGTTTTATTGTATTTTATTATGGTCTAAATTAAAACCACAAAGTGCAAAATAAGTTAATATTAAGAAAATAAAATGCGTTCTTTGAATTTTAGAAGAGATAGCGCGCAAAAAATGAAGAATTGAAAATCTTCGGGAAATTGATTAGGTGTGTTGACAATGGATCTCCACCGCCTATTGGTTGCTATGGAATTTAACGAGCGAATTCTTGACGACAAAACGTTACTTTATCAGCAGTGGATTCGCCCCCATTTTCTTTAAAACGGGTTTCAATAGTTCTATAACGCTTAAGTCCACCTTCCCTGTTAGCAATTTGTATATTTAATCCTGGTCTGGCATTTAATTCAAGCATTAGCGGACCATTATCTTTATCAAGTACAATATCAACGCCTAAATAGCCTAATCCTGTTAGTTCATAACAACTGGATGCTATTTCAAGAATTCGGTTCCAATAGGGCACTTCAATTCCTACAATGGAATTTAAAGTATCAGGGTGGTAGTCTATGGTGTCATTTTGAAATACTCCACCTAGAGTTTTCCCAGTTGCGAGATCAACTCCAACTCCTATTGCACCTTGATGTAAATTTGCTTTTCCTCCAGACAAGCGAGTAGGAAGCCTTACCATGGCCATTGCTGGATAACCTAATAGAGTAATAATACGGATGTCCGGAATGCCTTCGTAACTGACCTCTGCAAACACTGGATCGACAACAACACGCTTTTCTATAATGGCATAATCAGAAGAACCTCCAAGGCTATAAGCCCCGGACAGCAAACAAGATAAATGATAACTAAGCTCTTGAACAGTAGTTAATTTACCATTAATTTGTCGATAACGGCCATGAACTTTATCTTTAAATACTAATATGCCATCGCCGCCAGAGCCTCTGGCTGGCTTTACTACAAAATCATTATAACTGGCAAATCGTGTTTCTATTGATTTGATTTGTTGTTCTGTTTCTATAATATCATACAAGGCAGGAACTGAAATTCCTGCTTTTAAGGCCAATTTTTTAGTTTTAAGTTTATCATCTACCAGTGGGAATAATTTTCTCGGATTATATCGTAATACAAAGTCGGTATTACGTTGATTAATACTCAAAACTCCATGATTCTTAAGACGGCGAAAAAGCTTGATCATTCTATGGCACTCGCAAGAGACTTAAAGCGTTTTAATTCAACTAAACGATAACCTCGGTATTGGCCAAACCATAAAATCATGGAGAGAAGCACTAGAAGCAGTTCAGGGAATGCAAAGACTAAATACTGTATAGGTTCATAACTCATAGCCCAATAAGAAAGAACTGCGGCCACAAGGCTACCAACACCTGACTTTATCGCTTCGGAAGCGCCTCGCTCATCCCATGTGATGCACATGCGCTCAATAGTCATGGTTAATATAACCATTGGGAATAAGGCAACTGACATTCCTGTATCCAAACTAAGGTTTTGGCATAGGACACTGATAAAAATCATTAGTAATATCACTACGGTAAGAATGGCGGCAAGCCTTGGTACCAATAATAATCTTAATTGATCCAGATAAAAACGGGCCAATAAACCAAAAGAAATAATAAGAATGAAAAGAGTAATGCCCCAGGCAACATGAGTTTCTCTAAATGCCAAAGCAATTAATACTGGCATAAAAGTGCCGAAAGTTTTAAGTCCCACGAAATTGCGTAGTATTAAAATGATAAAAGCGCCAATTGGGACGGTTAATAAAATTTTATAGATTCCCTGCACATTCACTGGAAGCTGGAGTAAAGAGAATCGTAACAGTTGAGAATCAGATTGTAGCCCCCTTGATTTAGCTACACTTAAGGCATTGATAGGTGTTGGCGATACAGTTAATGAAAATTGAGCTTTGCTACCTCCAATCACATTAAATAGGGGTCCATTTCCATATTGCCAGATAAGGAATTCTTTGGGTAAACCGGCACTGTTGGTTCTGGGATTAATATAAATCCAGTTTTTTCCATTAAAGACGGCGAGAAGAGATTTTAATTCCGCCTTTTTTTGTTGATTTAGATATATCCCTTGTACCGCAATGGCGGCAATTTTTGCTTGATTAAGAATTAAGATAGTAGCCTTGATAAGATTTTCATCACTGAACTCATTTCCTACTAAAAGCTTAGCATTCCCATCTTTTTTATTTAATTCCTTAATAGTACTTTGAGCAAACGTTTGAATGTCTGCTGACGTTAACCTTACCTGGTTGATAATGGTTTCGACCGCCGATTTTTGGCTGTCATTGAGTGGCTGCGATTTGATCACCGAAGGTTTTGGCAATGAGGATTCCTCACTATCTGTTTGGCGAAAGATAGCTCTATAATAAAGTGACTGAGGGCCATTTCCCCGTCGTATAGACCATACCGTTTCTCTATTATTACCATTTAAATTAGTGGTTACTCCATAATTTCTGGATACAAAATACTCATCTAGTATCGCAAAATTAGGAGGCAAATAAGGTATATTGAAGCTGGCTTTTATAGGGGTATTTTTATCTGCGTTAAAGCGTAAATTGGATTCAACCATCCAGCTATTGATAGTTTCGGTATCTGTTAATGGCACATCTAAAACGATATGTCTATATAAAAAAATACCTGTTCCTAGTAGCATTAAAGTAAGAATCAGACCATAAACATGACGCTTGTTGTTTTTCATTGTTTCACTTCGCCCTTAGATTTTGTTGTAAAAGTAAGAGCAGGATTAATAGCTCCATTAAAATCAATTATGGCATCTCTTCCCAATAGTAAAGGATAAAGGAACCGTTTTCTGTTGGTTAGATTGACTTGAATTGCCCTGACTTTATCGCCAAGTTTGATATTAATTAATACCACTGGTCGTTTTATTGGAGTAGTACTTAATAATCCTGCACTTGCTTCACCTGCCCGTATTTTTATTTTTACCTTGCCTATATATTCCCCTTCAAATATATAATTTCCATTTTTTGTAGGAACAGTAAAGCGCAAATAAGGAATTCCATTTTTTTCAATTTCGGTAATATTCACTGCATGTAATGAGGATGATTTAGCGCCAGTATCTAATTTTGCTGATAATGTAAGGTTTTGATCAATTAAGGTAGCTTTCTCAACATAACCGTAGATTTGTGCTTCATTGTTTGCCATAAGAGTCCCGGTCAATAATGACATAAATATAAAGAGAACAAGTTTCGATCTCATCTAATCCTCATATTGAGTTGCACTTTGGTGCAATATCGTAACAGGTTTAGAGCGTAAGTCACAGCCCGAGAGCAGATTTAGGCAAGAATTTTTTTAATTTCGCTAATAATTTCTGCTTAATAATATGATATTATTAAGGGTTTCTGATTGTTCCTGTATTTTTTTGATTCAGGATGAAAGTTTAATTGACATCAAGTTTAATTATACATACAATAGCGCCCAATCTTAGCCGATAGCACCATACCTGCACATGTCCTATGTGAGCGATGAACAGCAGGCTCCCGAGCCCTCCGATTTAGCTTTTATCCTAGCCATTGCTGGTCGTTTAGACGCGCAAAGTAGAATTCTTGCTCAAAAACTCGATAAAGATCGGCTGGTTTACTATGTGTACTCCATTTTAGATTCCTTAAGTTCTTCCTATAGCATGTTCAAATACTTTTTTGACGTGCTTTCTCCTTCTAAAGATAGTGATTCAATGCATGATTTCTTAAATTCCCCTACCGGAATAATCACTATTACAGCCGAATCGGTATTTTTAGTGGCATTTTCTTTTCTAGCATGCCGATTTGAGAATGAAAAAGAGGATTCTTATAAAAAATTTATTGCTACTGCCTGGCCTTATTTTCGCGATGTGATGAAGGGCTTAAAGAATGCTTATAAAGGTTGGAAAAGCACTGTGGAGGCATTTGGTTTAATTAGTGGGGTAGATGCAAAATTCCTTATTATTCCTGCTGGGGTAGCATTAGGAGTTCTAGCTGCGGCTAATAGGTTTTGGATCCGGAGTATGCTAGAAGAGCGCAAACAGATGATGAAGGCCAATATGGAGCTTCTTATCGAAATAAAAAAGCTAATGTCCTTATCTCATGAGGAGCGTATTACCTATTTAAAACAAATCAAATATCAGGCTTTACGAACTCGCGGGACGGCCTATTGTGCTGTTGCGGCAGGTGGGCTTCTTGATGGATTGTATTTATATGTTGGTGTATTAGGTTTGGCTGTATTGTCACCACCTCTGCTCGCTGCGATGGCTGCAATTTGCATTTTTTATACCGCTGCTTGTGTCATTACAAGACTGTATGAAGAGTATGACTTTCAATTAAAATTATTAATCACTCAAACCCAATGCCAATTACTTTTAATTACGAGAGAGTTAGAAACAAGCTATAAAAAGTTACTTTTACTGAAAGAAAAGTCTTTTAAAAATCAGGATGATCTAGAAGAGATCGAGCGACTGGAAAAAGCAGTTATAAATTTAATAAACCAATTTGATGACAAGCGAAGCTTATTATCCAGACAATCAAATCGCACTTACTTTACATCCGCTTTATTAGGAATGAAAAATGGATTGTATGCCTATGGGGCGTTAGCAAGCGTATTGTTTTTAGTTGGTTCTATTTTAGTTTTAACAGGAATTTCCTTTCCTCCTGCCTTGCTTGTAAGTTGTATCATTACAGGTTTGGTTTTAATTGTTGGATTCACACTTCATGCTGTAATAACTAATTATGTGCACTTAAAAAAACAAAATAAACAAGATGAGCGCCCTTACGATCGCATACTTAAATTAAAAAAAGATATTAATACGGAGCTTAGTCCAGAATTATTGGAAGCTCACGAATTCCATAAATCATTAAACGATGGTTTATCTTTAGACCCTTCCCCACAATTCTTTATTCAAGAGTGGTGCGAGGTTTTCCGCTCTTTGTTTTCTGGATGTGGTAAAGGGCAAAAATTTGTTGATTTTGCTGGGAACTCATTGCAAGAAAGAGGCGATGATGGTTACTATCATGATACTCCTGTTATGCATGTATTATCCATAATGAGTGCTCTATTATTTGGTTCCACTCTGGCCTTAAGAGCATTTGCAAGAGGGTTAGGGCGAAAACCTTTGGGGCAAATTAAGCTAACGGAAGATACTGAAGAACTCCCTGTTATGGTTGAGACAGAGGGGGGGCGTATTCAGAAGACCCAAGAAATAACGGAGTCAATCCAACCAGAAAAATCTCGGACTGATTCCCCTAAGCGTCCTGGCTCTTTATTGTCTTCCTTCGGAATATTTGAAAACACTCCCCCCAAAAATTACCCCCCAAAACCTTCAATTCGACACTCCATTAGCGAAACCACTTTAGATCAATTAAGTTCTAGCCAGAACAATACAATTCTGGGTTTAGCTTAGGATCGTTATACATCTTAAATTGATGATAAATCCTGAAAGTACGAGTTTTAGCGCGTACGTCATTAAATAATTCCTCTAAACACAAAGCTAATTGATCTCGCTGCTGGTGTATAATTTCTAACTTTTGTGCACAGGTTGTCCTGTGTTCCATGCTGGCATCCTGGCGTTTTGTTTGCACATCCATATGGTATGATTTCAAAGATAAAATGGATAGTCGATCAATAATCATTCCGGGTGATTCTGAATTGACAGGACAATTTTTATGACTTTCTGGTTGTAGTGCTCTGTAAAGCCATTCGTCCATAGCCTCCATGCGGTTATTTCTTTGTTGGTTGTGTGCGTCTATTTCTCGCTTAGCCTTATAAACAAATTCATAACCCATATCATCCCGACGGGCCTTATCTTCAGCGTGCCACAATTGGAAATTGAAAGCATGATTTTCTTCTACCAGCTTAAGAAAATGTTCATGTTGATATTCTATGCCACTTAACTTCCAACGAATAATACTTGTTTTATGAAGGTTAATAATAGTTGATGGATCAAATTTTTCTTGCATATCATAATCCCGCAGATTAATTGCGTTGTTTTTTACGAGTACTCGATATAAGGAAAATAGGATTTTTTCCTATAGCCGAGCTCCCTTTAGTTTAACCTGAATGAGGGAGTTGGATCTAGTTAGAGTAATTCCTTACAGTGCGATAGATGGATTATAGACTAGGTATTTATCTTATTACTGAGGTTAATCAACCACCATCACCAAAATAGGTATTGTAAATTGTTAAATAAGTCCCATTTTCTTCTATTTTTAATAAAGCACTATTAATTTCTTTAATTAATGGGGCATTTTTTTTGAGGGACAATATTCCATAACCATTACCTATTGGAACTTCTTCCCCTATCAATTTTAATTCTGTGGTAGAATTGCTAAGAGCATATTTTGCAACATTAGCATTGAGGACAACAGCATCAATGTCCTGATTCGTTAGTGCAGTTGCCATATCCGCGATTTTTGGGAATTCGACCAGCTCAAATAAATTTTGAAAATTGTCTTCAAGTAGTCCCCCATATAAAGTGTATTTTAAAACGCCTATTTTTTTGCCTTTCAGGTCTTTAACGGTGTTTATAGTATTATTAGATTTTAAAGTTACAAATTGTACATTGCTTGGTAAATAAGGAATGCTAAAAATATAGTCGGAATTATAAGTTGGAACAATGGGGGTCGGTGCAAGCACAATGTCCACTTCACCAGTGTTAAGGCTTGTGAATAATTTCTGGAGGTTCATTCCTTTGTATGCGCATTCCATGCGAATTATTTTGCAAATAGAATTCATTAAATCGATGTTAAAACCATAGAATACGGTTCCTCCGCTAGAGGTCGATACAAAGGGAGGGGCAAACTCAGGGACACCTATTATGAGTGGTTTTCCATAGGCATAGAAATTACAAATGAATAAAATAAATAACATGAGTCGTTTCATGCTTTAAGTCCTTTTAAGGATGTATTTAAAATTTAGGAAGAACGATCAATTTTGTCAAATTTTAAGCATAATGAATTATTTTTGATGACAATGAATCCCTTACCAAATCGATATTCCGTGCCTTAAGGCCATAGTCCATGTAAAATTTAGGCTTTGTTGTGGTATGAGCGGAACAAATGGATCTTTTGCATAAAATAGTCCATGAATTACTTCACTCGCAATGATGACAATAAAACTTTTTATTCCGAACAAAGGCCTAAAAGTTTCAAAAGCCATTGTTTAAGGGTATATTAAAATTATTATCCTTTGGCTCCATATTAGGCTTCTTTTGAAAATTACTCTGGCAAATGCAAGAGGAGTGGGTCCGGTGCATATGTCTTGGAAAAAGAATATAAAGATTCAAGCATTGCACGGGTGAAACCCTTGTTTTTGGTGTTAGAATTCAAGAAGCAGCCTATCTAAGAGGAAGGATTATTGAAGATGTTAGGGAAGAGTCGTAATGAAGCAGTTAATAGATATTATAAAAGGACAAATTCAACAGATCCCAATTCCAGATATAAGAAATTTGTTGTGGAGCCATTTTAAAGACGATGCTTATCATTTGACAAAGCTCTTTTGTAAACAACTTCCTGCCGATGAAAATCAATTAGAATTTGAAAAACCAATTCCTTTTCGGTTACCGCGATCATTATCGGTACTTGCAATTGTTTTGATTTATGCTCCAAACCAGCTGTGCCAAGAGATATTAGATAAATTACCGGAAGCATTAAATACGATAAATAAGCCAGAGGATCTCTCTCCTGATGAGTTAATTGATAAATTTTTGAAACAATTGGTACATTATAGTGCCTCATGGCCAATTATCATGGCACTAAAGAAACAGGGGGCTAAGGATTTAATTCAGATATTGGAAGAAGCAGACGAACGAAGTCTATTAGCTTTTTCCTATTTGACTAAAGGCACCGATCTTAATGTATTGATTGATACTTTTTTGGTAAAGAGCAGTGATGATTTGGAACTAGTCGATAGAAATCGCTTAGTTCAATTTTTGCGGCAACCTGATTTGTCTGGTTGGCTAAATCATTTTCTTGATGTATTGATTTATGGAGCTACTAACGTCCTCTCAATACATGTATTATTGCTAGCTGTTGCCCCTTGTGTTAAAGAGATTGACAGATTGAAGGAACTTAGGGCATGCCTTGCTCAATTTCCTTTTTCTATACACCTGCAAACCATGAGAGCTGTCTTTAATTTTTATCAAGATGGGTTAAAAAGGAATTTATTTTCTTCATTAAGTCATGTGTTAATATCCTTGCTCTATGATTTATTAAATCATTCCGAATTATCCGTACAAATTGAATTTTTTAAAGGTCTAAGTCAGGATACTTTTCTCTTATTAATTGAATATTGTTTAGCCGAATATGAAAAAAATGACGGACAAAGAAAACAGAAATACAAAAATTTACTAAGTATTCTATGTTCTGAGTTTTCTATACCAAATGAGGAATGTGTTAAGAAAATTAGGACAAGACTGAATCAACTAGACCCTTATCTTTTTGATAATAATCCCAAGTTATATCAGCTAGCTTTGGACCTATTAGCTAAATCAAATAAAGACAAGGAGGAATTTTCCACCTATTCGATAGTGAAATTATTATCTTTACCTCAATTTATTGAAGCGTGTAGTCCTTGGGTTTTAAAGAGACTAATCGAGCGCTACGGCCATCTATCTTTGACTTTGAGTCAAGCAGACTATAATCAAGAACCGCTATTTAAGGAATTAGGCCCCTGTTTTGATGAAATCAATGAACATATGGCGCGAATTGATCTTAATTTGCTCATGTATCCTGAGGCTAAATCCTATTGGCTGATGAAAAGAAACAAATTATTACAGTTTAGGCTTGAAAGCAGCCAAAGTTCTTTATTGCATCAGATGGAACGCTTATGTGAGGATTCAAATACCAATCATAAGGGATTAGAAGCCATATATCACTATTACAGCTTAAATTACCCTAATTTGCGATCTGATTTATTCCTTAGAGCGATAGCTTATATTTATTCTCCGGCTTTTTGTATCGATGAAGTTAGAAAACCCGAAGACCAAAATGCTTTCTTATATTGGTTAAATCAAAATTTTAATAAAATGACTGGTTTTACATCTGAACTAACTAGAGAAAAGGACGTTTTTTTGTATAACTCTGCCGGGCAAAAGATAGGCTTTCTAAACGAATCGAATATTGCCATGACTTTTATTGATGAAGAAGCTGTTTTATTAAATCAAACAGGCTCTACTAATGTGGCTGAGCCACTATATGATAAAGCAGGTCAAATTATAGGGTATTTAACTGATTCTAGTGTTTTAATCAGAGAGAAAGGCTTTCAAAAAAATGCTAGTGCTATGGTATTGAGCCGTTTACCTAAAAATGATTTGGAAAAGTCCTCTTTGGGATTGGAGCTGTTACTGCGCAATGTGGCATTGGAACACTCTATAGAAATGCTATACAGCACTGAATTACTTGGTTCTGATACAAACAAATATTTATGGTTAAACAGAAAATTATTAAAATTAATAGAAGAGGCTCAAAGAGAAATTTCCCCACATATTTTAAATCCCTTACTTGATCACTTTGATGATGAGTCTTTATTTGAATTATTAGGATCTATTCAGTGCAAACCAAATGCTATTCATCTTTTTCATTATCTCTTAAGCCATGATAATAGACGTTCTATTTTGTTCAGTGGATTACATGAATCTGATTTTCAAAGATTTTTAGAAAATCATGGTGCTGATGTTTGTTTGGCTGATTATTTGGCTAATTATTATGATAAGCCGTGGCTTTCAGAATGTTTATTACGATTTGCCTATTATGGTAAAAAAAATAAACATGGGAATCTTCTGAGTAATGCTTTGGCTTTTCTTGCTCAGGGAGCTCTTCAAGATAAAAAGCAAGCGATAATTTTTGATACGGTATTAGAAACTCTAATTCGCTCAGAAGAATGCGCCTCATTGGTATTGAGAGAATTTCTTAATGATAGAGATCAGACGTCAGTACAAAAAATAGCCAACCAGGAAATAGCTAAGGTAGTTCAATTTTTTGATAAACATCATTTAATGGCTGTGATTAAACAGTTAAACAAAACTTCTTATTGGGAAAAAAATGCCCAGTACAAATTAGTATTGCATATTTTAAATCATCATCATGGACGAATTTTTTCTGAAAATGATTTTTGGTTTGATTCCAGACAATCGACATGGCAAGACAAAGAACTAAAAGCGCTGGCCTGCTTTGTAAGTCGTCATTTGTCTAAAAAACGCGCTTTGGATAATAATTATAATATCGGTTATAGTATTTTAGGCGAATTAATTTTTCGCTGTGCCCGCTCAGGGATAACCCAATTATTTTATACTCGAAAGACTTTAAATCGAGCAATAGCGCGTTTGTCTTTTACAAAACCATTCTTACTTAGGCTAGTGGATAAATTATGGGTTCCTAAAGGAATTAGAGAAGAATATACAGCTCTGTTCTTGCCCAGGAAGTCATGGTTTGATAATCCAGTCTTTTTACAAAAGGAATTAAAAGATCGACAAATTTTATGCGATTGGAGTGATTTCATTAAGCAAACCTGGGGTAAAAATAATGGGGAAAAGCCACCTGTAATCTGTGCTTATTTGTTGAGCTACTCGGGTAATAAAACTGCGTTATTGCGATTATTAAGGGATTATTTTAATTTTTTTCAAAAAATACCTGAGTCTATTCAACTGGTTAGTAAATTATTGCGACTTTTCCCGCAACGCGATATGTCCGCAGTGTTATACGATGCTCTGGAATCAGCACTGATTGAAAAACCGCAGTTGTTGAATAAACCTATTTTAAGTGACATGGTGTTTTATTATGGAGAGCGGTGTATCAAACAGAAAATAGGTCACTATCAGGCTGAATTAAACTTGTTAACTTATTGGGGACAGAATAAACACTATTCTTTAGTAAAAAAAGGATGTGAATTATTACTTGAGAATTGCAAAGATAAAAGAGTAAGAAATCAATTAATAAAAGCAATTAACGAAGCGACAGTAGAGCAGGATTTAAGTTCCATTATAGGAAAATTCTATTTCGATTTAGTGAAATTTTTTAAAAGATTATGGCATTATGGTTTTAATGCAGAAAAAAACTCCTCCAAAATTGTAAAATTTTGTGATGATTCGGTGCTTGGTCCTAAGCGTAAACAAGCTGAGGATTTTGTTAAAATACCGATCCCAGAAAGTGTCTCTAATTCTCATTATTTAGGATTTTCTGAAAAACGCAAACAATTATTTAAACTTTTAGCTACGATTAAATGTAGTCCCGCTCATTTTCCACAAACGGTAATTCATTCAGACGGTGCTCAAACTTTCTTTGGTGATCAAACTAAAATTTCGACTAATTCTTTGCCTTCTGCTACATCAAGCCCAGTCACATATGCGAACTGATTACACGGGACAGGTGTGGGGAGTTTATTTTTGCAAAACGTATTTTCCTGGTGCCTCTGGTAATTTTGAGTCCAGCTTAGGAGGAGAAATACGTTCCCGGGAATCCTGTTTTACTAACCAATGATGCCAACCTTTCCACCATGAACCTTTTCGCTTGCTCGCAGCACTTAACCAATTTTGGGGATCTAGATATGGCATATCAATATTATGTTCATAAATATAATAAGCTGATCCTTTATGATTGGGTTCAGCGATGATTCCTGCATTATGCCCGCCGCTTGCCAGTACAAAAGTAATAGGACTCTTAGTCATTAGATGAATTTTATAAACTGATTGCCAGGGTGCGACGTGATCTTTCTCTGTCCCAACAGAAAAAATTGGGATATGGATATTTTCAGCGGCTACTGTTTTTCCTTCTACCAAGAAATGCCCTTTTGCAAAGTCATTGTTTAGAAATAATTTTTCAAGGTATTCGCTATGCATTTTGTAAGGCATGCGCGTTGCATCAGCATTCCAAGCAGTTAAATCAATCATTCCACGGCGCATACCGTGCATATAATCCTGAACCATTTTTGACCAAATCAGATCATAAGCGCGTAACATTTGAAAAGATCCAGCCATTTGTTTAGTGTCTAAATAGCCTTGATCCCACATTATATTTTTAAGAAAAGAAACCTCGGTTTCGGTGATGAACAGCATCAGTTCCCCAGCTTCGGAAAAATCACCCTGGGCAGCAAATAAGGTTAGACTATTTAGGCGCTCATCTTTATCTCGAGCCATTGCTGCTGCTGTAATCAAAGCCAAAGTACCTCCTATACAATAACCTGTTAAATTGATTTGAGTTTGGGGAAAAATTTCAGAGATTTTATCGATAGCTGTCATGGCGCCGCGTCTATAATAATCATCCATTGTTAAATTACGATCATGCTCATCTGGATTGCGCCATGAAACCATAAACACAGTATGTCCTTGCCCCACAAGCCATTTGACCAGGGAATTATTAGGAGATAAATCAAGAATATAATATTTCATGATCCAGGCAGGTAGTATTAAAACAGGTTCCTTGAAAACCTTTTTAGTTCGTGGTTCATATTGGATAAGTTCTATCAGGTGATTATGAAATACAATTCTTCCCGGAGTAATTGCTATATCTTTCCCAGGTATGAAATTTTCAGAGCCGGTAGGTGGTAATCCTGTTAATCGCTCAAATAGATCTTCAAATGCAATTTGAGTGCCATGCAGAAGATTTTCTCCATTGGCTCGAATGGTTTCATGAAATAAATCTGGATTAGTCAAGACAAAATTGGAGGGGACAGAGCATCAAGAAATTGTCGTGCCCAAAAGGACACTGTACGTTTAACGGGCTGAGGTAATCCTGGAACGTCAGTTGTAGCTCGATGCCACCAATCCTCAGCCTGAAGGAAGCTCTCTGCCCATAATCGCCAAGGCATGTCTTCCCAGCTTTCTTTACGAAAACGGACGTCCTTTCCACCCTCCGTACGATCGGTGCAAAGAATGTTATTAATACAGTCATTAGAATGCAAAATAGGGTATAATGCTAATTCCAGCAATAATCCTGGCGCTTCTGCCAATTGTGAAAGCCATATAAAATAGGCATTGCGCATAGAAGCCGGACTAATGCCTGCTGTAAATTTAGCAAGATTGGCTTGAAAGCGTTTATCAATAAATCTAAAAAAATTACTGGAATTATCGATGTTGCTCTCGTCAGAACAACAGATTTCTTTATCAGTTATGGATAAATTTTCTATTTTTTTCGCCTTCATAACGATATCCTTAACTGGTTATGAGATAAGAATTCTTTATATGATCACTATTAATAAATAGTAGCATATCTACAAACCTCTAAGGGCAAGTTGGGGGAGAAGAAGGTTCTGCACTGAATTCAGCTACGATTATTGCCATGCGAGATTAAAGTGATAATTGTTGTTTATATGTATGCTAGGTAATTAGGTAAAAATTGAGAAGCAATGCTCCTCCTTTCTTGTGTTTTCTGAGATCAAATGATTCTTCTTTTTTTCTGTATACCCAGATACACTAGGTATTTAACTTGGTCTGCTTATCATCATAAAACAATTACGGAGTGAATTATGAGAATTTTACTCTCTTTCTATCTTTTATTATTGTCTACTGGGCTTTTTGCTGAATCGACCTTTCCTAAGGGTTGTCTGGCTGTCCCTGTACAAGGTGAATCCGTCACATTAAAAGCAAAAAAAAGTAAATTAGTATTTATCCACAATATTACAAACGTGGACCTATGGATTACTCATCCCGTCACGAATCCTGGAGCTAGCGCTGGTTGGACAAGCCGGCTACAAGCTGGTAATTGGTCTGCCTTAGTGGTGGATAAGACTGCCTTTGCCTTGAATTGTATTGAATCAAGGCCAGGGCATGAACAGCAAATACCATGTGAAGGTGCTATCGCTGTATGTAAATGGAAAGGAGTAAAAATACCAACAAGTGATCAAGGCACTTTCTGGGCAGGAGAAGATTTATCTTTAGCAGGGCTAACCGCTGCAATTGGTGGAAGAGGTTTTGTTTTGCCTGAGCATTAATAGCTCAGAAGCCTTGAGATCAAGCTAAGTGTTAAACTTAAATCGTAGTCTGCGTTAAGGTATTCGTCTGATGTGGACTATTTGCTCTTAAAATAGAATTGTTGACTTCATTTCATTAAGCTTCAACGTAATCCAAAACTGAGACTGCAAAGGGGAATAAGTTTTACCAAGAATTTCCCCATACTTGATACCATATTCTTGCTACTTGTATTGATAAGTGGTAGAACAGACTTAAATATATTAAGTAAGCATATGCTTTAAGATAAATGGTGAAAGGTGAGTAAGAAATCCAAAGATCCTTTTTATAGTAGGGAACGTGAAAAATACGCCGATCCAATTCCAAGTCGAGAATACATCATGGATATCCTTGATGAATACGGCAGACCTATGTCACGCAATAAATTGTTGGATAAATTGGACGTGGATTCCGAGAGTCAACAAGAGTCCTTGGGGTTTCGCCTGAAAGCGATGTTGCGTGATGGCCAAATCATGCAAGACAGGAGAGGACGTTTTTGTTTATTGAAAAAAATTAATTTATTGCGCGGAACTGTCCAAGGTCATCCGGATGGGTTTGGTTTTTTTATTCCTGATGACGGTTCAGAAGATATGGTGCTTTCTGCTAAAGAAATGAAAGCTGTAATGCATGGCGATATAGTTCTTGCTTATCAGACAGGAATGGATAGAAGGGGAAGGCCAGAAGCTAAAATTCATGAAGTTCTTGAACATGCTAATGCAACGGTCGTAGGACGTTTTTTTAGTGATCATGGCGTGAATTTTGTAATTCCTGATAGCAAACGCCTGACTCAAGATATTTCAATTCCACCAGAATTCATTAATAATGCAAAAAATGGCCAAATTGTATTAGTTGAATTAATTGCTTATCCTAACAAACGTACACAAGCTATTGGCAGAGTAATACATATCCTTGGTGAACACATGGCGCCAGGTATGGAAATTCAAGTAGCAATCCATGCCTATGGAATTCCTTTTGAATGGCCGGATGATGTTCTTGCTGAAGTCGCAAAAATTCCCCAGCAGATTACCGAAGATCAACTAAAAGGGCGAACTGATTTGCGTAATCTTCCATTTGTCACCATTGATGGAGAAGATGCCAAAGATTTTGATGATGCGGTTTATTGTTATAAAAAGGCGAAGGGTGGTTTTCAACTTTATGTCGCGATAGCGGACGTAAGTTACTATGTGGCTAAAGATTCTGCTTTGGATAAAGAGGCAGCAAGGCGAGGGAACTCAGTCTATTTTCCAGGTAAAGTTGTACCCATGTTGCCAGAGGCTTTGTCTAATGGTGTTTGCTCATTAAATCCACATGTAGATCGGTTATGCATGGTAGCCGAGTTATCTATTAATCAAGAAGGCAAAATAACTCGCTCACGTTTTTACCGTGCAGTGATTCATTCCCATGCCCGATTGACTTATACGCAAGTTGGTTCCTGGTTGGAACAAGGAAAAACAGATGAGAAGCATCAAGACCTATGGCCTATGCTTGAGTCCCTTTACGATTTGTATGGTGTCCTATTGAATACCCGCAAGCTTCGGGGAGCTATGGATTTCGAAACCACTGAAACAAGAATAGAATTTGATGAAAATAAGAAAATCAAGTGCATTGTGCCGATAATACGAAATGATGCTCATAAATTAATAGAAGAATGCATGCTGGCTGCTAATGTTTCAACAGCAAAATTTTTAGAAAAGGCTGAAATCCCTACTTTATATCGAGTACATGCTGCTCCTGAAGAGGATAAAATTACTGCTTTAAGACAATTTTTAGGTGAATTGGGTTTGCAGTTAAGTGGGGGGAAAAAGCCTGGCCCCAAAGATTTTCAACGCACATTGAATATGATTGGGGATAGACCAGAGAAACATCTTATAGAGACAGTCATGCTGCGCTCCTTAAAACAAGCTCAATACGTTGAGGCCAATGAAGGCCATTTCGGCTTAGCCTACTCTGCCTATACGCATTTTACGTCACCCATTAGAAGATTTCCTGATTTATTAATTCATCGGGCAGTCGGGCATTTGTTAGATAATCAACCAGTTTATGAATTTGCTTACAGCCATGAAGATATGAATCGCCTTGGTAAGCATTCCTCAATGACTGAGCGTCGAGCTGATGATGCAACGCGGGAAGTCATTACTTGGTTGAAATGCGAATATATGCAAGATAAGTTGGGGCAGGTATTTAAAGGTAGAATATCGGCAGTCACCAGCTTTGGTATTTTTGTTGAATTGGATGAAATTTATGTAGAAGGATTAGTCCATGTCACTTCTTTAAAGAATGATTACTACACTTTTGATTCGGCCAAACATCGTTTGATAGGTGCTCGTGGTGGTCAAGTTTATCGCTTGGGAGATAAAATGACTGTTTTGGTGGCTCGAGTTGATTTGGATGAGCGTAAAATAGATTTTGAGCCCATAGCAGAGGAAGATATTAGTCATGAGTGAACAATACGTTTACGGATTGCATGCGGTTTCAGCATTATTGACTAATCCTCATCGAACAATCAAAACTCTCTTCATTAATCAAGATAGAATTGATAATAGACTACAAGAATTTTTAACCAAGGCAGAGAATGCCAATATCCCTATCGAAAAATTAAATTCTCAAAAAATGAAGCAACGATTTTCTGAGTTTACTCATCAAGGAGTTGTTGCTCTTGCAATTCCGTTACCAGAATACGGTGAAACAGATCTCATTGCTCTATTAGATGCCTGTAAAAAGCCCGCTTTGATTCTTATTTTGGATGGAATTACAGATCCGCATAATTTAGGTGCTTGTTTACGCTCAGCAGATGCAACAGGTGTTGATTTTGTTGTGATTCCTAAAGATAAAAGTGCCAGCATTACTCCTGTTGTTAGTAAAGTGGCATGTGGTGCAGCGGAATCAATACCCTTTGTTAAAGTAACTAATTTAGTGAGAGCCATGGAAACTTTAAAACAACAAGGTGTCTGGATTTATGGCGCAGCAGGTGAGGCCAAGCAATCGTTGTACCAAATGGATTGTTCTGGAGCGATGGCCATTGTGATGGGCGCCGAGGGAGAGGGATTGAGACGATTAACTCGTGAGCATTGTGATGGCTTGTTCTCTTTGCCTATGTTAGGCAGTGTAGAAAGTTTGAATGTATCAGTGGCTACTGGAGTCTCATTATATGAAGTGATTAGGCAAAGAGGACAATGTCGTGAGTGAATTAAAAACTAAAGCAGCCAGAGCAGCGATTGCTTATATTGAAGACGATATGGTAATTGGTGTTGGCACAGGTTCAACGGTGAATTGTTTTATCAAGGAATTAGCTGCAATCAAACATAGAATAGATGCCTGTGTGGCGAGTTCAAAAGCAACTGAAGCTTTGCTTCGTAAGGCAGGTATCCCGGTTATCGATCTGAATTCAGTAAAAGAATTACCTATATATATTGATGGCGCAGACGAAGTCAATGCACATGGCGAAATGATTAAAGGAGGGGGTGGAGCGCTGACACGTGAGAAAATTGTAGCTAATGTTGCTGCTCAATTTATCTGTATTGTTGATGAATCCAAGGTTGTGAAGCATTTGGGAGAATTTCCGATCGCGGTGGAGGTGATTCCAATGGCGCGGAGCTTTGTAGCAAGACAAATTGTTAAATTAGGAGGAGATCCTGAGTATAGAGAGGGTTTTATCACCGATAATGGCAATATTATTCTCGATGTGTTTAATTTGGATCTTTCTACCCCTATGGCTTTGGAAGACGGTATTAATATAATTCCTGGTGTTGTGGAGAATGGCGTGTTTGCTAAACGTTTAGCAGACAGGGTATTAGTCGCTTCAGAAACGGGAGTGGCTAATTTAAAATAAGCAGCTGTTTAACAAGGTTCACTGGAATCATTAATTTTATAGGTTTCTAAAAGATGGATGCACACAAGGTTTTTGTAAATCGAATTATAAATATGAAAAAGATTAAACTGATAGGGTTAGATATGGACCATACCTTAATTCGGTATAATTCGAAAAACTTTGAGTCTTTGGTTTATGATCTGGTTAAAGAGAGGCTAGTAGAAAATTTCCATTACCCAGAAGAAATTAAAAAATTCAAATTTAACTTTTATGATGCCATTCGTGGGTTGGTTATAGATAGGAAAAATGGGAATATCTTAAAATTAAGTCGTTATGGGGCTATCAGGCTAAGCTATCATGGCACCAAACAGATTAGTTTTGGCGACCAAAAGAAAATTTATCGAAGTATTTATGTTGATTTAGGTGATCCTAATTATATGGCAATAGATACTTCTTTTTCCATTGCTTTTTGTGTTTTGTATGGGCAGTTGGTTGATTTAAAGGATATGCAGCCCGATCAAATGCCAAACTACCAAACCATGGCTCAGGATGTCCAATATTGTGTAGATAAAGTGCACTCTGATGGTACCTTAAAAAATATCATTATCAAAAACTTAAAAAAATATGTAATTAGAGAGAAGGCTGTAGTGGATGGGTTGAAGCATTTTATCCGCTATGGGAAAAAGATATTTATATTGACCAATTCAGAATATTCTTACTCCAAAATTTTGTTGGATTATTCATTATCTCCTTTTTTAAATAATGGGGAAAACTGGCAAGATTTATTTGAGTATACTATTACCTTAGCTAATAAGCCTCGTTTCTTTTATGATAATTTACGGTTTTTATCTGTTGATCCAGAAACAGGGATGATGACCAATGTTAATGGTCCAATAACCCCAGGCGTGTACCAGGGAGGTAATGCCAAAAAATTTACTGAAGATCTGGGGGTTGGTGGAGATGAAATTCTTTATATAGGGGATCATATTTACGGCGACATATTACGATTAAAGAAAGATTGTAATTGGCGAACTGCTTTGGTTGTTGAAGAGTTAGGTGAGGAAATTGCCTCCCAGATAAGAGCTTTACCAATTGAGAAGAAAATTGTTGAAACGATGGGTATTAAAAAAGAACTAGAACAAAAATATGTCGATCTTTGTACTCGCAGTATTGATGAAGGTTCTCAAAAATATGATCAAGAAATTCATGATTTGCAGTTACAAATTTCGACTTTGGATTTACAAATTTCCAGATTGCTGAAAGAACAAAGCAGTTTTTATAATCCCAAATGGGAAAGAGTTTTTAGAGCTGGAGCGGAAGAAAGTTATTTCGCTTATCAAGTAGATAGATTTGCATGTATTTACATGGAGAAATTATCCGATTTGTTAGAGCATTCGCCAATAACGTATTTTCGTGCAAATAGGCGGTTATTAGCTCATGATATAGAAATTTAGTAATGAAAGGATAGCGAAAATGAGCAATATACCTAATTGTCCTAAATGTAGTTCTGAATATAGTTATGAAGATGGTAATGTATTTATTTGTCCTGAATGTATGCATGAATGGCCAAAAGACATTCATGAAAGTCATGAGGAATCTGCGCGAATTATAAAAGATGCTAATGGAAATATATTGCAAGACGGTGATACTGTGACTGTTATCAAAGATTTGAAAATAAAAGGCTCATCTCAGGTAGTAAAGGTAGGAACAAAAGTAAAAAACATCCGTTTGATTGAAGGAGATCATGATATCGATTGTAAAATCGATGGCATTGGTGCTATGAAGTTAAAATCTCAATTTGTCAAAAAAATTTAGGTAGCAATTGACAACACCCTAATATTTTTAACGGAATTAATTTTTCTCTCTTAAGTTTTTCTTAAGGTTAGCACAGTATACTGCTTCCGTAGTTCAGAGGGAGCGGTGATGCGTGTATTAATTATTGAGGACAATGCTTTTAATGCTTTTTGCTTACGCCGATTGGTAGAATCGGTTATTGCATCAGTCTCTGTGACCATTGTTAATAATAGTCATGCGGCTTTGTCTTTTATAAATAGTCATTGTCCTGATATAGTCGTAATAGATGGTGATCTAGGGGCCATGAATGATGAAATGAACTGCAATGGTCCAGAATTGGCAGGAATTTTATTAAAAAAATACCCCCAGCTTCCTATTATTGCCTGGTCTGATTCCGATACAATGCGCGAAGATTTCACCAAGGTATTTAAAACTCATGGCAAACTTTTAAATGAATATAATTCCTGGGCTAAGGTAATTGGCCAAGAGCGCATTTACAAAACATGGGCCTATTATTTTGGTGAATTTATGATTGGTCAAAATTCTGCTTTTACAAACCAGACTTCTGTTAGTTATTTTTAGGCAAACAACGCGCCTGAAATTTTTATACCTGTTCGCGTGATATCGCAGGAATGCCGTAATTTCCTGACTTCGGAAAGTAAGTAAAAACCATATAAAATCGCTATAAACCTTTCTGGTCAAGGATTATAGCGATTTTTTTATTAGTTTATTTGTTGCGTCTGGATGCGTATGATTATTTATGATAAGATATATGAAATAATCGGGATGATAGAAGCTATGTACGTTAGAAAAAGAAAAAATGAGAGTGGTTCGTATTCGGTGATGCTGTGCGTTGGTGAACGGTTACCCGGAAAGAAGAACTCTACAACTAAAATGATTAAAAGTTTTGGTGTGGCTCGTGATGAGGCTCATTTAAATCGCCTACTTGCAGAAGCAGAGTCTTATAAACAGCATTTAGAGCGGCACTCACCTAAAGGAAAAGCATTAAAAATCCTTAGTGAGGAAGATATTAGTCAATGCCGATCTTACAATACGGGTTTTTTAGACGTTTATGGTCAGGCCTTTGCCTCCACTTTCCAGTCTATAAAAACAAAAGAGCACATTCTGGATAAATTAAAAAAACTAGTGGTCATGCGTATTGCAGAACCTTGTTCCAAGCGTAGGACTGCACTAATTTCTGATGAATACGGTATGAACTGCCAACTCGATAGTCTTTATAAGGTGATGGATCAAATCACAGATCCTATAAAAAATGACATAAAGCAAACCATTTACCAACGCACATCGCAGCTGCTTTCGGAGCAAAAACAAAGCATCGATGTTTTATTTTATGACTTAACCACCATTTACTTTGAAACCAACACGCAAGATGAGCTGCGTGATTTTGGCTTTTCAAAAGACGGTAAACATCAACATGTGCAAATCATGGTGGCGCTGATTGTCACCAAAGAAGGACTTCCTATTGATTACGAAGAGCTCCCAGGAAATAGCTACGAAGGGCATACCCTATTACCTGTTCTTGATAAAATCAAGGCACGTTATCACATCGATAAGACGGTAATTGTTGCCGATGCTGCCCTGATGAATAAGATTAATCTAGTTGAGTTAGATACACAGGGTATTGAGTATATTATTGCTGCGCGGATAAAAAACACAAAAAAACACATCAAAGAAGCTATCTTGGATCCTGAAGGCTATCAAATCATTAGCCATGCTACAGAGACTGAGTCTTTAAAAGATATAGTACGTACCAAAACCCTTGCTTCAGAAGAAGGTGATATTCTTTTTGTGTATCATAGCACTAAAAGAGCACGTAAAGACGCGCATGACAGAGCAAAAGCTTTGGAGCGTATTCAAAAACATCTTAATAGTTCAACCAAGAGCAAATTAACAGGTTCTTTAAAAAAACCTTATGTTACAATTTCTAAGGATTGCACCATTCAAATTGATGAGAAAAAACTTGAAAAGGATGCTTTGTTTGATGGCTTTTGGGGAGTGAGGACCAATATTAAAAATGCGGTGCCAACCGAAATACTGGGACACTATCGAGGTCTTTGGCAGGTTGAGCAAACGTTCCGAATCGCCAAATCCAACTTGGAAATTAGGCCTGTATTTCATTATACACCGCGACGAATCAGAGCTCACTTTTTGCTTTGTTTTATGGCTCTTGCATTGATACGGTTCGTAGAATTCACATTAAAAACCAATCAAATACTTCTTCCGCCAGAACAACTGTCACTCTTACTTCATCGTATGCGAAAGGTTCGGGTGACCAACAAAGACAATCAACACTTTGAAATCCTGGAAGACCCTCCCAACGAATTGATGCCTGTTTATCAAGCCCTAAAAATTAAGTGGCACAAAAAATTCCAATACCTTCCCTGTTTGTAGCGTCTGGCTTCCTATGAAAAAACGCTGAAAACCCTTTACCAAAAAGGTTTTCAGCGTTTTTTATTGAAGTTGATTTTCCGAAGTCAGGA
>NZ_JNCF01000144.1 GCF_000770585.1 Legionella norrlandica
CAAATCTTTCAAAATTTGTAGAAAAATTGTTTCTGCCCCCAAAAAGTCGCCAAAGGGATAAATAACTCCAGTTTGACTGTATGGGAACCGTACGTCTTTGTCCATCCCCCTGGGGGTTTTTTCATATTTTTGAAAAAAAAGATTTTAGAAAAAATATAATCATTTTAGCATGAAAAGCAGTGGGGATTACCCCATGCTAAATCTTTTAAAACATAGAGCCCAGGGGCGATTTTTGAAAAGCAGCTGAGCTAAACCCCATGAAAATCACCCCGACTGCCCCCCATTTTTTAGAGAGGGGGGCTGAGACTGCCCCCCAAAAAAGGGGGGCA
>NZ_JNCF01000140.1 GCF_000770585.1 Legionella norrlandica
ATCCCCAAAATTTAAAATTTCATTATCACAAAATTTGGCATGCACAAATTGAGCTTTGGTTTCAATGCCCATCATAGAATGGCAATCTGTTAAAGCAGCTAGTTGACCTGAACCAGTAATGTGATCGGCATGCAGATGAGTATCAATAGAAGCAACAAGTTTTAATCCTAATTGATTAATTAAAATGGATATATTGTTTAACATGGGTCCTGACTGAATCAATAATTACTGCATGCTTGCTATCCATGGAACCTATTAAATAAGTATATGTGCAAGAGTCTTGATCAAACATCTGGTGGAATATCATGAAATCTCCAAACTCATAAAAATAACGATAAGTTATCAATAAAGCAAA
>NZ_JNCF01000021.1 GCF_000770585.1 Legionella norrlandica
ATTTTTAAATTGGTTTGACAAAAATGTTTCATAAAATTGCCTATGGATTGTGTGCGTGATAGAATGCCTAAATTTTAACCTAGTCTAACTCTGGCTTGGTGATTATGAAATCTGATTTATCTTCAAGGAACAATTATTCTTCTATGCTTCAGGAAAAAAGAACAGAATTGCTGAATAAAATTCAAGATATGAAAAGTAAGTGCCAATCAGCAGAACAGGTGCTTAGGCCTTTTCTAGTTGCTGAACCTCTAATGACTATGTATCACTGTCTGCGCGATGTCAGTTCTGCGGTTGGGTATTCGCATCGGGACGTCATGGAGCATGTGGCTGAAATGATAAAATTGCAAGCAGAGTTGTCCCAGTATTTAACTAGTATACATCAGCCAGTTATCCAAGTTATTGAAGAGAGTATGTTGGAGTTACTGTATGCAATTATTATCAAATTAACAAATGAGACTTCTAATCCTGAAGAGGTCCAGAAGGATTGCAATGCTCTGGGCTTGATTCTAGATAGCCTCCCTGGTGAGGGTGCTGCGAAACTCAAAGTGCAGACCGCTTGTTCTTTGCTAAAAGCACAACTCGAGCAACGAGAGCTTCAGCAAAAAATTGATCAGGAACTACCCATCCTAAGGCAAATATTAAGCACGAAGTTCACTAGTATTGCAGAGTTTCTAAGCATTACAAACCCGGTCAAAGAGAAATGGAAGTCGTTCCTGGAAAAGGCTCAAGTGATTAATGTGGATGTACTTATTATTAAAGACGCTTTAAAACAAATCGAAATGATTGAAGTGAGCTTGATCAAGCAGGAACTGGACAATCATATCAAACAAATCCAAAACAACGTTTGGGCTCGGTTATTAACGAAAAAAAGTCTGTACTTTGAGCTCATGGATAAAATAGAGCAAGTATTACGCGTGCTTCCTTTTCTGCAATTAACAGAAAATGAAAAAGAACAATACTGTAAACAACTGAGTTCGGGATTTGAATTATCACAGGACAGTCGATTTTTAGAGTTGATAATAAAATGTTCCAATTCATTTTATGACGAGGACGATCTGGTATTCCAACAGATCGTTGATTATGTGAATGACTTCAAAAGCGAAGCCCAATCCCATGAGAAACAGCAGGAAAAGGTTCAATTTAATTTTGTTCCGGGTAAAAATTTGGAATTGACTCCATCTGACGAGGAAGACTTGGAACCTCAAGCTAAAAAAAGACGATTGGAGTATTTGCAAGACTTTGAAGAGGGTGAAAATGAATCACTATCGATACAACAGTTCATCAATCTACTAGACCCGGTAATCGACAGTGGTTCAGATTTATCAAGAAGATTTGCTGCGGCTACCCTCCAAGCGCTTGCTCAGTGCATTCATAAGATTCCAGGAGTAAGTCCAGGTCCTGTACTTATAATGACTTACAATACCTGATTAAGGCGCGGGAATTTTGCCCAACAGAGGAAGCCAGTCTGTTCCGGGAACTCAGTACCAATATCGATAACTTAAATAAATTAAGGCCAATTCAGGATAATAAGAAATTTTCATCTTCCGCACACCCGGATGACACTGTTGTTTTATCTATGGCTCATTCAAAACATCAAGCATTTAAAGCATTTCTTGCTGATTTGGTCAATGAAATAAAAGTCTACGTCCCCCAAGAGTCAGCCGATATTGTGTTTCAAAAATTAACCCAAGATTGGATAGCTGCTTTATCCCAGGATAGGCATCATCGCGTTAATGAAACAATTATAGAAAAGATAAAGAAATCACTCCCAATGCCTGCAGCGATCCCTCAGAATGTATTTGCCACGACTCCGCTATCTAAATTAAATTACGGCTCATTGGAGGAGGCCTTAATCCAGGCTAATCCAGAGCAATTTAAAGAGTATCTGAAAGCAGTTAAGCGCTCATTTACTGAGGAAGCTTATCTTACTTTTCTGATAAAAGAAGACAAATTTAACAGCACTTCTTTGCACAAAATATTGAGTAAGGGAGTACTCCGAAATGTGCCTGTTTATCTTCAAGAAGTGAAATCAATGATGTCAAACGGTCGATCTTTCGCGCAGTTTCTGACCTCTCAAACCGAACAGGGATTTACTTTCTTACATCAAATAGGAATGATTGGAGACATTGATTTTTTAAAATATTTTACGGAAATACTGAAAAAAGAATTGGGGGCAACGGGTTATGCCAATGCACTTAGAATGAGAACTACAAATAATTACATCCCTTCTTGTCCATGGAGTAGACCCAATGCTGTGGTAATTAATGCTTATTTGGATCAAGAGCGAAAAAATAATAAACTGTCTTTTGAAGAGTCTACAAGGCGAGTCCAGTTTTTTACGCTCCCTATCCCGAAAGATAAACGAGTTACACAATCACAAGGCCAAACCCCACAACAAAAACATTAATATGAGATCCTAAAGCCTTTGAGCCGATGCTATATCTACTCAATCATTCGTTGCGCCAAGGCGGATTATTTTAGAATGGATCCCGTGCAAAAAGTTTCGCTTCTTTGTGAGATAACGTTCGTATAGCGACACAAAAGGCATAAATACCTTTTTATGTCGAACCACGTTAATTTAATAGCATAATCACTGAGCTATGCTGCTTTTATTGAAATGGCAATAAATATATAAGTCCAACCGGTCATAATTAATTCAATGGCAATAAAAAGGCCAATAACCCATAATCCACTAACAGGCCACTGTATTAGAATCAATATGCCAAGAATAATCGCGGTGATTCCAGCTAATAATAGCCATCCCCACTCCTTGGAGTCCTTTAGAGCAAAAGCCATAATGACACGAGTTAGCCCTATCACAATGAGTACTGCAGCAAGAAAGGCAGTAATTAAAGTTGATGCTAAAAATGGGTCATATAAAACGATACAGCCCGCAGCAATATATAATACTGCGATAAGTGCTTGCCAGATCATGCCCTTCCATTCTTTATACTTAAACACATCTACGACATGGCTGATTCCTCCAATGATTAATAAAGCACCAAAAAAGAACATACTTGCCAGAGTAAGGCCAACTAACATTCCTAAGCCTATACAGCCTAAAATAAGAAAGAGTATTCCAAACCCCAATATCCATCCCCAATTACGTTTTAACTCACTCACAGGTGGTTGATAAAATTCTTGAGAATTAGCCATATCAATATCCTTATTTGTTTTCCATAGCAGTGAGAGCAGGTTACTTATTTATAATATAGACTTATATTCAATAAGTTGTCTAATTTTAGATTGTGGATTTAAGATCCAATATCTTGAATGTAAAGCGCAAATAATTTGGTTATATTAAGCAATCATGTTATTTTATCGTCATATTGTTAGCGAGGTATGAAAAGGAAAGCCATACACCATTTTAGTTATATATGAGATGTAATACTGGAACGTTTTGCTCAGGAGGAGCTATGCAACATTTTTCTATACCTACCTGTTACTTTCCAAGTACTGCGGTTTTTGTAGATGATAGTCGAGATTTTTTACTTAATTTCGTTCTGCAACTAGATGAAAGTTTAGCCTATCGTGTATTCAATTCGCCTTTTGATGCTTTGGATTGTATTAAACAAAAACGATGTGAGCTTGAATTATTAAGCGAGCGTTGTATCAGTGAATATACGGAAGCGAAGAATTGCCCACTAACAAACCATACTATTAATCTTGATTTGGCAGCTATACATGCTGAAATTTATAATTCTCGACGCTTTTCTGAAATCTCTGTTGTAGTTGTTGACTATGCCATGCCAGGTATGGATGGATTAGAATTTTGTAGGCGCATTGAAGATACAAATATTAAGAAAATATTGTTAACTGGACAAGCTGATGAAAAACTTGCAATAGCGGCTTTTAATGAAGGATTAATTCATAGGTATATTAAAAAGAGTGATCCTGATGCTGCTAATCTTATTACTCAGAGTATCCATGATTTACAGCTACAATATTTTCAAAGTATGTCTGATATGATTGTACGCATGCTTTCAGTGACTTCTCCCAACTGCCTTCACGATAAGAAATTTGCGGAGTTATTTTGGAGTTTGTGTAAGGAGAAAGGTGTCGTTGAATTCTATTTGGCTGATAACTCAGGTAGTTTTTTGATGTTGGATGATGACGCCAATATTAGCTTTCTAATTGTGAAGAATGAAGAAGATATGCGCTTGCATTATGATTTGGCTTTGGATAATGGGGCAAGTGAAGAAGTTCTGGATCAATTAAATAATGGCGAAAAAATTCCTTGTTTTTGGCAATCGAATTCGCTAACAACACAATGGAACGAATGGTCTCATTGTCTGGTGCCAGCAAATAAATTTATTTCAGATGAAACATATCACTATGCTTACGTTCAGGGAGCTGTTTTGTTTGATGTACGTTCAGATAAAATACTTTCCTATCATCAATATCTGGAACAACTGGATGCAGAGGAATTGTTTCTTAATTAGGTGATGGAGTAATGTATTAAAAAAGGAAGCACTGGAAAAAAAACTCACTTATCGGTATGATTTTTAATGAACTTGATATAAAAAATTGTCTTATATCGAATTCGGTTATTTTGAATCGGAATCCACATATGGTGAGGCTACTTATGGGATCACATAGGAGCTCACGCTAGCTACTGGGGAAAGAAAAATATGAGGTTGAGTATCTCGCTAATGTTGTTATGTTTTTCAGCCATGCTGTATGCGATGGATGAAGTAGATAGGCAACAAATTCTACAAAGAATTCAACCAATAGGAAAGGTACGTATACAGGAGGAGAAAGGTAAAGTAGTCGAAACAGAGGTTACTAAAAAAACTACGTCGGACACTGAGATTAAAAAAGAACCAGGCCAGGAAATCTATGACAAATATTGTTCGGTATGTCATAAAGACGGATTAGCTGGGGCACCTAAATTTCAATCCCCAGATTGGAAACCTCGTTTGGATAGTAAAAAAATAGATGGATTACTTTCTTCTGCAATTAAAGGGTTGAATGCTATGCCGGCTAAAGGGACTTGTATGGAGTGTTCTGATGCTGACCTAAAAGCAGCAATACAATATATGTTGCCAAAATCATGAAAAAGCTTACTTATAGAAAAATACAATCGTTTCAAGCGATTATTACAGTCTTTGTGTTATTTGCCTCCTTTTATTTCCAATACGCAATTGGGCTACAACCTTGTCCTCTTTGTTTAATGCAACGGGTTTGTGTCTTTGTTTTATTAGGTTTAATGGGATTGAGTCTGGGGACGTTGAAAAAAGCTCATATAATAAGCTTTCTGCAATTTTTAGTATCTTGTGCAGGGTTATATTTTGCATTAAGACAATTGTGGCTGCAATCTTTGCCTCCAGAACAAGCTCCTGCTTGCATGCCTGGGCTTGATGTATTAATTCAATATTTTCCTTGGCAAGCCGTCGCCAAAGCTCTATTTTGGGGGGCTGGGGATTGTGCTGAAGTGACTTGGACAATGTTTGGAATTTCTATGCCAGGGTGGACTGCGATGTATTTTCTGTTTATGGCAATAATGGGATTGTTTTTATTTTTCCATACCCGCTCTCAGGTTAATTAATTTCTGGTAATAAATTATTGCTTTAGTTATCATTGCTGATTTTACATTGTGTTTGCATAAATGAACGCTTTTTCATGTGAAGTGCTTTATCAGCATGCTAGTACTAAAGCTCGTGTCACTCGGGTGCTGACACCCCATGCGAATTCATAACGCCAGTATTTATGCCGGTCGGGACCGAGCAGGGGTCAATAACATGACCCCATCTGAACTGCAAGCCGCTGGTAGCCAAATCATTTTAGGAGGGAACACCTATCACATGTTATGTGCTCCCGGCATGGACGTAATAGAAAGCGCGGGAGGCATGCATCGTTTTATGGGTTGGCATGGTCCCATGCTAACAGACAGCGGTGGTTTTCAGGTTTTTAGTTTATCAAAGAATAGAGAAATTTGTACGATAGATGAATATGGAGCTCATTTTAAGTTACCGGGGAATAAAGGCATTATTCACATGACTCCTGAAATGTCGCTTGAGACTCAGAAAATAATTGGTGCAGATATTATAATGGCATTTGATCAATGTACTCCAGATAGTTGCTCCAAGGATGAAGTGGGTCAAATCATGGTTCGTACACACCGATGGTTAAAACAATCCATCAACTACCATCAAGAATTTCCTAACTCACGATATGGATATAAGCAAGCTTTATTTGGCATTATTCAGGGTGGCATTTTTCAAGATTTACGCAGGGAAAGTGCTGAATTTGTTGCTGCAATGAATACCGATGGAGTAGCGATAGGGGGAGAAACTATTGGTTTTGATATGAACACTACTGTTGAAGTAATTCGTTGGGTACATGACTATCTTCCTCAGAATAAACCTCGTTATACTATGGGGGTAGGGATGTCGCCTCAGGACCTATTGGATGTTGTGGCAGAAGGTGTCGATATGTTTGATTGTGTAGCACCAACTCGCAATGCACGCCACGGCGCTTTATATTGTGGTCAATTAGTAAGAGAAGGTAACTGGTTAAGATTTCAAAGTGAACATGAGCATGCTCGTATCCAAATTAAAAAATCATGTTTTGCTCATGATTTGGCTCCTATAATGGAGGATTGTTTTTGTTATACTTGTCTTAATTATTCAAGAGCCTATTTGCATCATTTATCTAAACAAAAAGCTAATTTATTTACCGCCCTTGCAACTATTCATAATGTTCATGTTTTGCATAATGTTTGCGACAATATGCGTCGGTTAATAATAAATTCCTAATTATTTGCTATTAAGAGGTGATATAATGGTTTTAATTTGTACATCTATGGGCAATATTCGTATCAAGCTTGATACAGAAAATACCCCAAAGACAGCAGAAAATTTCCTGAATTACATTCGTAAAGGCTTTTATAATGATACGATTTTTCACCGTGTTATTGATGGCTTCATGATTCAGGGTGGTGGTTTAAAAGCAAACATGGAACAAAAACCTACCGATCCTCCAATTGAAAACGAAGCAAAAGTAGCCAAGCCCAATAAGCGAGGAACTATTGCGATGGCAAGAACAATGGACCCACACTCGGCAACTTCTCAATTTTTTATTAATGTAGCGGATAATGGATTCCTTAATTACAGTGGTGAGCATCCGCAAGGTTATGGCTATTGTGTATTTGGTGAAGTGGTTGAGGGAATGGAAGTGGTCGATGCTATCGTTAAAGTGAAAACTGGTCAACGAAATGGACATGCCGATGTTCCTTTAGAAGAAGTAAGCATTATCGAGGTGAAGGAAATCGCTTAATGTGGGGAATGGGGAATATTGCATAAATGCACTCCTTGAGTCGCGCTCGGCTTTTGTTTGGTGCAAGCCGATAGCGACCTTAAGGGAGCAGGTAGTAAACAATACTCTATTGGGATTAAATAATAACCGGCTTTCCTTGCTGTTTCATTTTTTTCTTTTTTTTATGCTTTCTGAATAATCAAAAATCGGGATTTCAAGATGAAAGAAAATTGCTAATAATCGGGTGGTAAAGATAAATATCAAAGTAATAATAATATTTAAATTGTGGGGGATGTGAAAATAAGCGAGTGTTATAAAAAGTAAGGCACCTGCAAGTGCAATAACAGCATATAATTCTTTTCTTAAAACCAAAGGAATATCGTTACATAAAATATCACGCAACATACCTCCACAAATACCAGTGATCATTCCGCTAATTATTGCGATACTTGGAGACATGCCGTGAGAGAGGACCTTTTGGGTTCCTATGATAACAAATGTTGATAATCCTAAGGCATCAAGAATCAAGAAAACCTTCATAATTCTAACTAGAGAATGAGCAATAAATATGGTTAGGAAGGCACAGACAGAGGTATATAACAAGTATTCCGGGTGAGCAACCCAAGTCAGAGGATAGGTATTAAATAGAGCATCCCTCACAGTTCCTCCCCCTAAAGCAGTAATAGAAGCGATAAGCAAAACACCAAAAAAATCCATCTTTTTACGACCTGCCGCTAAAGCTCCAGTAATGGCTTCTACACAAATGCCTATGATAAAAAGATAATGGAGTAACATATGGGTTCACTGCTATTTAAAAAGACAATGATACCACTAATAATACAAATGAAGAAATGCTGTACTTCTACTAGAATTTAGTAGTAAGGTTCTAATTATTTAATAGGAGTCTATGAATGAACGAAATTAGCGAGAATCAAACCCAAGAAGAGTTAACGAAGTTTGATGCGAATATCCCAGAAAATATTATTAAATTGGACAGGAAGTTAAAGGATATACTTCATGATGTTGAGATAAAATTAAATGATCCTTCTTCTTATCCTGGTGAGGACAAAGAAATTTATATTCAAAAGTTAAATAGGCTTTATGAAGAAATAACCGATACGATCAGTCGTTTAGAAACCATGGTTAGCATAGTAAACAGCCAGAGTGACGAATTTAAAAAAGAGTTTTATGAAAGTGCTGTGATGAAGGAGTTTAACGAATCAGTGGCTGCCAGTTTTGCGAAATTATCAGAATAGCTCCCTCCTGGAGCCAGGGGAAATTCGAGGGACATTTATTTTTCGGTCTTATTTAGAGAGGTAGAAATTTTATTTATCACATGAATATCCTAAAGACTCCAATGCTTTTTCTAAGTAGTAAGCTATAAGAGGTTTTGAAAATAGATAATCTGTTAAATTAGGTAGCAAATTATTACTTGCTTCTCTATGGGCGGCGCTCCATTCAGAAACATCAAAATCTCCTCTACCAATATACATTAAAGCTAACAAATCTGTTTGTTGATTAGGGTCAAGGCCTTCTATTGCTTTGCTAACTTCAATATAGGAAAGATCGTCGACATGATCAGCTAAAATTTGAGACCAGTCGTACTCGTATTCAGAATCAGGAGTTTGTTCGCTGAAAGTAACTTCCTCTTTAGCGTGAAACTCTTTCGCTTTAGCGATGATAAGACATACAGTTTCAGGATTAATGTTCAAAATATCCGTATTGAGCATGAGTATCTCCTAAAAAATTATTTATCAATTTTTAATACTTAGTATATTGGGGACCGCACAGGCACTTTAAGCAGCTGCCAAGTATTGAATCAATCTCATAAATCCCGCTCTAATACATTAATATTAATCAATTTACAATAAATTTCAACAAACTATAAAAAATTATTCTTTTCTTTTTCTGATCGCAATTGAGAAACATGGGTTGTTAAATGCTGATGTCTTGAGAAGCAATTTTAATTTCCCCATCCACTTGATTGGCAAAAATTAATGTGTATTCAGGCACTTCAAGCCAAGTGGTAGTATTTTCGGTTAAAGGCTCAGAAGCAATAATTATGCTTGAGTTCATTTCTCCTCCCTTCATTTTGTATTCATTTTCATAAAAGCCATATCGTTCTCCGTATGTATACCATAAGGAATGATAAGTAAAATGCATAGAGGGAGGAGCATCAATGGGTTTCCAACCATAGTCCAGACAAAATCTAGTTGCAGCAATAAAATCACCATTGGTTAAGAAGAGATTCACTGGTGAGTTGATTACAATGTTATTCTGCTGACGAACCTGCTTTAAAATTTTTAAGGTGGCTACGACAGCATTAGTGATTTCAGAAGCATTAAAATGACCCTCAGGATTTTCCAATTGGGAAATAAAAACAGCATATATCCATTCACTGTCGGTAGTCCCTTTAATATATTTTCTATAACCAGGTTTAACGTGCTTTAGCAAATCATAACGCATGTTTTCAAAACCATGGAGCAACCCATTATGAGCTAAGGCAATGTTAGTGACGGGATAGAGAAACGGATGTACATTTTGATCTGTGACTACCTGATTATCTTGGTAGGAGACCCCTCGTAAATGAGCAAGAAGGCAGTGGGGAGCAATTTTTGCAGCCAAATTATGCAAATTTTCATCAAAAAAGGGTAATTTAGATGTTTTATAAATATAGGCCTTCAATGGATTGATCGAGTTACGATCCCAGGCGGCCATACCAAATCCAGCCAGATTTAATATATAAGGCAAATACTTAGGATGATAACTCTGCTTAATAAAGGAATTATCCGGTTTATAAAGTAGTTCTTCAACAACAGTAGGTTGCCCAAGATAAGATAAAATTCTGCACATAATACCTCACCGATTGTATTTTTCTATGTTGAGTCGTATGTCTAATTTATTCAAGGAGCGAGCAAGTGAAATGATCGAACCGCATATTAAATTAAACAATTTATACCAGAGCGTGGGCTTATTTTTTTGAAAGTATTCAAGTCCTTCCTCGGAAATTTTTAATAAAATCGCAGACTCACAAGTAATAAATGTGATTGAAAAATTAGTATCTTTCATAAAACAGGCAGTACTAGCAAATAAAGTATCAGGGCCAATAACAGACAATTTAGCAACTTTGTTGTCTTGCATAACATTGGATTGGACTGCGCCATGAATTACGATATAACATGCGGGGATTATTTCATTTTCACGAATTAATACACAATTTTTATTAGCTGCTAAAAACGTAGCATGTTTCAGTAGTTCCTTGGTTTCATCTTGAGTCAATGAAAGGAATGATGATTTTTGAGAAATTTGATCTTTATTTATTTCACTTTCATCAAGAGTCATTGTTTTAGGCTGGGCGAAAGTGTGAATGATCCGCCCAAAAAAGGACAAACTTTGCATGTCGAAACGTGAAATGGAAGTGATTATTTTATCGTGGAGTCGTTTTAAACGACCACAAACCTGATAACCGATTGCTTTTATGATTTTATATTTGGCCTCAGGTGAAAAAGCAGACATGAGTTCAAAATAGGTGTATGGAATAAATAAACATTGCACTTCATCTTTGGCAACTGCTGAGGTGGAACTGGGCTCGTTTAAAAGAAAAGAGGTCTCTCCCAAAAAATCACCTGTAAGGCAGGTTTCTATTTTGGCTATTCCTTTGCCTAAAGTTCTAGCTATCAGATCTACTGTCCCTTTTAAGATAAGATATATTCCTTTTATCGTATCACCTTGATGAAATACGATATCATTCGTAGAAAATGACACAATCGTACAGATTGCCAGCATATTTTCCAGCTCTTGATGTTCTAGAATATTACCGAAGGCAGTCTCCATGAACGGTTTAATTGCCAGGATTTTTTCTTTTGTTTTCAAGAAATTTGGGGTATCCATGTCATATCCTTTGAGTCACGTATCCAGATTTCGCACTGCATGGCGACCAATTTGGTGAATGAATTAAACTGTTTATAAATTTTCTTTAAAATAACACTATCGTTTTGTTTGTTGATGATCTCATCATACAGTTCATTAATATATTCACTATTCCCAAGTCTATTAGCGTATTCCTCTATAATTTTTATTGTTTCAATGATGTCTTCTCTAATTGAAACATGTTTATTGTTGTCAGCAATAATTAATTCTCCATCCAAACCATATCTGCTGGCTTGGAATCTGTTATAATTATAGACATAATATAAATTGTGTGAGAGTTGAATCGGTTTTTCTTCAAGGAGATATAATGCCAAAGCTTGAATATAGGCTGTGATAAGAATAGATTTTTTTAATGTCAAAGGAGTATCACATACTCTTATTTCTATTGTACCGAATTCTGGCTTTGGTCTGATATCCCAATACACATCCTTCATACTCTCAATAATTCCCCAGTGACGCATTTTATAATAATAATCAGAAAACTCACTCCAATTTTTGAGGTAAGGAATCACTCCACTTAAGGGAAAAGCATTAAAAATAGTGGAGCGTGATGAACAATAATTGGTATTAATGCCTTGGTAAAAAGGAGAAGAAGCGCTGATAGCAATAAGGTGTGGAACATATCTCGCGAAAGCATGGATTAAATAAATTGCATCATCACCTGTTGCACAACCTACATGGACGTGTTGACCAAACACAGTGGCCCGTTTGCTCAGGTAGCGATATTGATTAAATTTTTTTTTAAATCGTTTTGAAGGAAAAATTTTTTGCATGATCCATTGTTGAAAGGGATGTGTCCCTCCACCACAAAAATTGACATCAATAGATGCGGCTGTTTCTACTAAAATAGTTTGCAATTCCAATAATTCATCGTACATTTTTTTAGCTGAGTCATGGATGGAAGAATTAATTTCTATCATGCTTTGAGTAATTTCAGGCTTGATTTGTGTATGATAGCTCATGTTTTGTAATACTCTCATCAACTCTTTTGAGCGCGAGATCAATGATAATGAATTACGATCAATAATTTGAAATTCTAATTCTGTTCCAATGGAAACAACGTTGGACTTTTTAAAAGATAATAATCTCATTCCATTCTCTGATTATCCATTTCCTTGCTTAATTATAGCAGACAAGGAGGGGAGTTTTTTCTGTCTCATTGAAGGTACAAAATGAACGGGCATTAAAAAGTATGTAAGCAGTGACACCTTATATTCTATATTCTATAGTAAAAATAGTTCGGTCATTATCTAAAGAAGATACAAGGTAGGTATTTTTCCCTCGCCAGTAATTTCGAGTCAAAATTTTAATATTAATGAGAACAATGATAGCCAGGAGCATTATAATGCCGCTTGGTGAGCTTGGTATTTGAGTTTTTTGGGTTATGTAATCGGATAGTAATGGAGGAAGGCCTGCTGCCAGACTTGCTGCGATGGAGTACACAATAGAAAGTGCTGTGCAGCGTATTTGCAAAGGAAATAATTCAGTTAAAAGCACTGTTGCTACACTGTAATAACAAGCGCAAGGGATAGAAATCAGTAATTGCATTAATATAAAGTAGCTAATACTGTTGATATGAATAGCATACATAAATGGGAAGGTTAGAAATAATAGACCACTGCTTGCAAAAATTAACATTTTTAATCTATCTTTTTTATCCGATATCCAGCCGAAAATTGGGATTAGCAATGTAACAAATGCTAAGGAAATTATATTAGAAATCATGATAGAAGATCGAGGGAAATGTGTGTATTGAATAGCATGTAATGGAATGTATAAATAAAAAAAGAACCCTGTTGTTACCGATAAAAATATGGAGAAAAAGGCAAAGTAGAATATAAACGGGTATCTTTTCACGTAATTTATGGAGTGCTTGTAGATGTCACGAGTAGAAGGTTTTTCCCTATTGGCATAATAAAGTACATAAGCAAGGCTTTCTGGCATTTTAGACCGAATATACAAGCCGATGATAGTGGTGACCAGAGCAAATAAAAAAGGGATACGCCATAAATAATAGTGGGTAGGAAAATGATTAGTGTAGTAATGAACGCTTTCGACAACTAAGCAGGCTACCAGATAACCTGCTTTCACCCCCACAGAAGACCAACAACCACGGAATCCTTTTCGTTGGTTATCTCCACTTTCTACTAATAAAGATGAAGAATTTAAGAATTCTGATCCAAGAGCCATGCTTTGAATAATTCGCAAGCTTAATAATAAGCCAGCGGCTAAAAAACCAATGTGGTTATAGTCAGGTATGATTCCTATTAAGGAAGTTGATATCCCCATAATTACAATTGACGCCATTAATATATTTTTTCGTCCATATAAATCAGAGAATAAACCTAGGATAAATGCTCCTATGGGTTTTGCTAAATAGGCAATAAAAATCAATAACAGCATCACTGTTGGTTTCCCTTTATTATCGCCAAGTAAATAAAGCGATAGCTCTGTTGCTAAAAAATAGCAGACTGACATGTCATAGGCTTCTACAATATTGCCCATTAATCCGCCTAATATAGCTTTAGTTTGGTGTTTCATATTCAACCTGCTTTGGTGAGAGTGAACGTGATGAAGGGAGCTCATCGTAATAGTTGAAAAATGGATTTAGCATATTGGAGCAATATTGTCCTATTTTATAAAAATCTTCTTGATGAGTAGAAAACAATTCTCGGGTATAAGAACAGGATTTATGACTCGCCATAGAATAAATGATATAGTAGTCATTCATCTTGGCTGCCAGAGATAAGCCAATTGGAAAACTGTGTTTGATTTGCTTAAGATAATATAGCTCATCGTAACGTCCTCTATAATAAAGCGTTTGCCAATAATCATGAGTACATAATTTATACCATTTTGGGGCATAGGTTAGATCATATTTCCAAAGAGAACTGTTAAATAAATTAAATTCCATAGCGGGAGTCGAGGATAAGGTTAGCAGTTCATTGAATTTATTAATGCGCGTTAAGGCAATATGATGAATTTCATGCAACCCCAATACGTCTCTAAAAACATTGGAAACCTTACTCTTGAAAGCAAAGAGAACCTCTAAAAATTGGGGGTGGAGTATTAAATCACTACGGCTGTTTTCCATGAATATTTCTTAACTTTACGTTCCTTGTGAGTGGCTAAAATGTTTCACTGAAGAGATGGCCAGATCTATAATTTTTTTGGATTGCTCTTCAGTAGCATTGATTAGACTGACGTCATTAATCAAATCCATCAAAAAGTCAGACACTTCATTTTCCATGAGGTCGCAATTATATAGGCAAGCTGCTTTTGTGAAAATATAGTGGAGTAATTTTTTGTTTATTGTTAACCGATCTTGGGAGATTCCCTGATCATTGTGAGCTTCACCAAATAATAGCCATCCTGGCGAAACGTTTAGTTTCGAAGCAATTTCTACTAGTTTAACAGGCTCTGGAATGGCTTCTCCGCGAAGATATTTTCTGCATATTTGTACCGAATAATTTGTAATTTCGGCTAGCTTATGAATACATACTCCAGAAATGGAGCGCTGAGAATTGTATCCGGCGGCAATCATTGCATCACGCAAACGGTAAGCAAACTGTTTCGTTAAGTTAACTTTTTCCATAGGGCAGCAATAATTTTTAGTATTAATAATCGGATAGAGTGTAACAAAGGGTGGCTTATCCTGCAAATACAGGCATTTTGGAAACTATTAGTTTCCTTTAGAAATTAATTGTTGACAATGGAAATGATGTGTTTATAATTGCAAACGAAACGCGGGAAACGCGTTTCATACAGTCCAATCAAGGGCACTGTAGTTTATCTGATGGAACAGATATTACAGAATAGTCCAATCGAAAGGAAAAGTGGTTTAACCTTAGCAGTTAACCTCGTGCTTTTATGGCTTGAATGGTCCCCCTTCATTCAAGCCTTTCTTATATTTATTATTATATTATTGGCTGATTCAAAAAACGACGAACTGTTTCTGATAGTGGCAATTTTATTAGTTTATATTTACTATTTTTTCCTTTGATTAGTTCAACTTGGGTCTTGGGGGTCTTGAATAATTGAGATAGGAAGGCTAAAAGTTCAGTATTAGCTGCTCCTTCATGAGGTTTGGCATGAATAGCAATATGTAAGGCATCATCTGTAATTGCCATCAACTGGGTATTTTTGGCATTAGGTTTCGCATAAATAGAAAGTTCGACATGATGATTTATGATTTTGAACCACATTTCATTTTCGCTTAGGATTAGCTTTAGTATTAGTTTATTCTCAAGAGATCTGAAAATGCAATTTTTATGCTTTTGTTTTCAGAAGTAAAAATCAAATCACATGAAACATTGCATTTCCAGATATCTTGGGTATATAATTCATGCCAATTTCGTTCAGATTGAATTATAGGCACGTAGCTCAGTGGTAGAGCACCACCTTGACATGGTGGTGGTCGGTGGTTCGATCCCACTCGTGCCTACCATAATATTTGAATTTCTAGTAGAATCTCTAACAGGCTACCTGTTGTATTAACGATTAAAGGTTTAAACCCTGCCATGCCTGCAGGGTTTTTTTTTACAAGAACCTGACAGATGGAAAGACGGATTAAGATTATGCCAAGCGTTAAATTGCCAGACGGAAGTATAAAACATTTCGATGCTCCACTTACTATTTATGATGTGGCTCATCATATTAGTCCTGGATTAGCTAAGGCAGCAATTGCAGGCCGAGTTGATGGCCGATTGGTGGATACATCTTATCTTATTAAAGAGGACTGTTCATTAATTATTGTGACTGATAAACACGAAGACAGTCTTGAGGTGATTAGACATTCTACCGCCCATTTACTAGCTCAGGCAGTGAAGGCTCTCTTCCCCTCAGCCCAAGTCACTATAGGTCCAGTCATAGAAGATGGGTTTTATTATGATTTTGCTTTTGGACGTTCTTTTACCCCCGAAGATTTGAGTTTAATTGAAGCAAAAATGCACGAATTTGCAAAAGCAAACTTTCCCATTACTCGTCGAGAATTACCGAGGAATGAAGCAATCCAATATTTTAAAAAACTAGGTGAAGAGTATAAGGCAAAAATTATTGCCGATATTCCAGAGGATGAGGTACTTTCTCTTTATAAACAAGGGGATTTTGAAGATTTGTGTCGTGGCCCTCATGTCCCCTCTACAGGTTTTCTGAAAGCATTTAAATTAACCAAAGTTGCTGGTGCTTACTGGCGTGGCGATTCAAATAATGAAATGTTGCAGCGGATTTACGGTACTGCTTGGGCCGATAAAAAATCGTTAGAAGATTACTTATTTCGTTTGGAAGAGGCTGAGAAACGCGATCATCGCAAGTTGGGTAAATCTCTGGATTTGTTTCATTTTCAGGATATAGCTCCTGGAATGGTTTTTTGGCATCCCAAAGGATGGACTATTTATCAAGAGCTGGAACGCTATATGCGTAATCGGTTAGTTGATTTTGGATATCAAGAAATTAGAACACCACAATTAGTTGACAAATCTTTGTGGGAAAAGTCAGGCCACTGGGAGAATTTTAGAGACGAAATGTTTGTTACTGAAACGGAGAGTCGTCACTATGCTGTTAAGCCTATGAGTTGCCCATGTCATGTCCAAATTTATAATAACGGTTTGAAAAGTTATAGAGATCTGCCTTTAAGATTATCAGAGTTTGGGAATTGTCATCGTTGTGAACCATCAGGATCTTTACATGGTTTAATGCGTGTTCGGAATATGGTTCAAGATGATGCGCATATCTTTTGTACAGAAGACCAAATTCAATCTGAAGTGGATATGATGTTAGAGTTGGTACAATCAGTATATAAGGACTTTGGTTTTAATGAAATAAAATATCGCCTGGCTCTTCGTCCTGAGAAACGAGTGGGTTCTGATGAGGTCTGGGATAAGGCTGAAAGTGCGCTAAAATCAGCAATGCAAGGAAGAAGTATTCAGTGGATAGATGCTCCTGGAGAAGGTGCATTTTATGGACCAAAAATTGAATGTTCTCTATCCGATTGTTTAGGCAGAATTTGGCAGTGTGGAACGATTCAAGTAGATTTTTCCATGCCTGTTCGTTTGGAGGCAAGCTATGTGGCTGAAGATGGAAGCAAGCAAACCCCAGTCATGTTGCATAGAGCCATCCTGGGTTCATTAGAACGATTTATGGGTATATTAATAGAGCATTATGCTGGAAAATTGCCTCTGTGGTTATCTCCTATTCAGGCTATTGTGCTGACTATTAGCGAAAAACATAATGAATATGCTGAAAAGGTAAGTAAAACTTTACAAAAAAGAGGGATTCGGGTCAATTTTGACTTGAGAAATGAAAAAATTGGTTTTAAAATTCGCGAGCACACCTTACAAAAGATCCCTTATTTATTGATTGTAGGTGATAAAGAGGTTGACAATTGTCAGGTTGCTGTTCGAACCCGTGATGGTGTTGACATGGGTGTGATGACAATAGATACAATTTGTGATACCTTAACGCAAGAAATTATCCGTAAAGGATCAATCTAAAACGAACTGGAGGGTTAAACCATTAGTGCACCAACTAAGCGTGAAAATGATCGCGCACGAATTAATGAACAGATCACTGTACCTGAGGTACGCTTAATTGATGTCGATGGTAACCAGGCAGGAATTGTATCAACGCGTGAAGCACTACGGGCAGCAGAAGAAAGCGGACTGGACTTGGTGGAGATTTCACCAACAGCAAAGCCACCTGTTTGCCGTATTATGGATTATGGTAAATTTCTCTTTGAGCTGAGTAAAAAACAAGCGGAAGCAAGAAAAAAACAAAAACAAATTCAGGTCAAGGAATTAAAATTTCGTCCTACGACGGAAGATGGAGATTATCAGGTCAAGCTACGCAACCTGATCCGTTTCCTAAATCATGGTGATAAAGTCAAAATCACACTACGGTTCCGTGGTCGTGAGATGGCTCATCAAGAACTTGGTATGAAAATTTTGGAACGTTTGCAGGCTGATACGGCTGATGTAGCAGTAATAGAACAGCAAGCCAAACGGGAAGGAAGGCAACTACTGATGGTCTTATCACCCAAAAAAACTAAGTAACGAATGCGGAGTAAATTGTTATGCCGAAGTTAAAGTCACATCGTGGAGCAGCTAAGCGCTTCCGAAAGACAGCAAGTGGTGCGATTAAACGTCGTGGCGCTTATAGGAATCATATCCTCACTAAAAAATCTACTAAGCAAAAACGTCATTTACGTGTTGGCGCTAGTACTTTGAAGCCATGCGATGCTCGTTTGGCTGAGCGTATGTTGCATGGTAGTTAAGGGGGAGACTGAATAATGCCAAGAGTAAAACGTGGTGTGACAGCAAAAGCACGTCACAAGAAAATTTTAAAACAAGCAAAAGGCTATTATGGTGCCCGTAGCCGGACCTATCGCGTTGCCAAACAAGCGGTAATTAAAGCTGGGCAATATGCTTATCGAGATAGAAGGCAGAAAAAGAGACAATTCCGTGCTTTGTGGATTACTCGCATCAATGCACAAGCTCGTGAATGCGGTTTGTCTTATAGCCGTTTGATTGATGGTTTAAAGAAGGCTTCTATCGAACTAGATAGAAAAATTCTGGCTGATATGGCTGTTCATGATAAAGTTGCTTTTGCTGCCATTGCAGAACAGGCTAAAGCAGCGTTGGCAGGTTAATTTTCAGTCTATTTTATTTATTGTTGATTCCTAAAGAATTTATTGGTTAGTAGTTCGCAATTGTTCAATACTCAATCTATATAGATTCTTGTTAGTTGCTTGCCCACAAAGCTGTGCAGTTAAATTTGGAATACCAACTTCATAAATCAAAGTAAGCTGTAAAATAAATTATTGAGGAGGCTAAGGCCTCCTTTTTACTTGTGAGTAGAACTATGCTGGTAGATATAAACGAGTTAAAAGAGCAAGCTTCGGAAGCAATCCAACTAGCCAAGGACATAGCTTCTCTTGAACAAATTCGCGTTGATGTTCTGGGTAAAAAGGGTCAGCTTACAGAATTGCTTAAAAAACTTGCTAATTTATCCGCTGAAGAAAAACCTCAATTCGGTCAATTGGTCAATCAAGCAAAACGAGAAATCAGTGCTTTGATTGAAACAAAGATGTCAGAGCTGAAAGAAGCGCAATTATTAGCTAAATTAGCAGCAGAACAAATAGATGTCACTCTTCCTGGCCGCAATCATTGCACAGGATCTTTGCATCCGGTTACCCAAGTAAAACATATAATTAATGATTTTTTTAGTCGTTTAGGCTTTGATATTGTTGAGGGGCCTGAAGTAGAAACAGAATTTTATAATTTTGAAGCGTTGAATATTCCTGGTCATCATCCAGCTCGTGCTATGCACGACACTTTTTACTTTGGGGATGGACGCTTATTAAGAACTCATACTTCTCCAGTACAAATTAGAACGATGGAACAACGCAAGCCTCCATTTCGTTTGATTGCTCCCGGTCGAGTTTATCGTTGCGATTCAGATGTCACTCATACCCCAATGTTTCATCAAGTAGAAGGTTTATTGATTGATAAACAGGCTACTTTGGCCGGGTTAAAAGGTTTATTGCAAGATTTTTTTGCTTATTTTTTTGGCCGAGAACTGGCTTTAAGATTTAGACCCTCGTATTTCCCTTTTACAGAACCTTCTGCAGAGGTCGATATAGAGTGCACTCAATGCAGTGGTAAAGGCTGTCGTTCTTGTAAATATACAGGTTGGCTTGAAGTATTAGGTTGTGGCATGGTTCATCCCAATGTATTAATGGCAGTTAATATATCGCCTGATGAATACCATGGCTGGGCCTTTGGCATGGTATTGATAGACTAGCGATGTTGTATTATGGCATAGACGATTTGCGGTTGTTGTTCGAAAATGATTTAACTTTCTTGCGGCAGTTCTGATCGTAGTCTAACCCCTTATTACACTTTGCTAATAAGTGGGATCAGCATGAAAATCTGGAGTCAATTGAAACAGCATAGATGAGGGTTTTAAATGAAAGTAAGTAAGTTATGGTTACAAGAATGGGTTAACTTCTCATTAACTGAAAAAGAGTTAGCCGATCAATTGACTATGGCTGGTTTGGAGGTAGATGCTGTTACCCCTGTAGCGGGACACTTCACTCATGTGATAGTTGCTGAGGTTCTAGGTACTAAGCCTCATCCTGATGCTGATAAATTGACTCTGTGTGAAGTTAATATCAATAAAGATAAACCTTTGAAAATTGTTTGTGGTGCTGCCAATGTAAGACCAGGTATAAAAGTGGCACTGGCGATGGTAGGTGCCCATTTGCCTGGTGGCCTTCAAATTAAGGAATCTAAGTTAAGAGGAGAGTTATCTCAAGGGATGCTGTGCTCTGCTGCAGAGTTAGGTTTGGTTGAGCACTCAGAAGGTATCATGGAGCTGGATAATGACGCCTCGATAGGGATGGATTTTCGTGAGTATCTCGCTCTTGATGATTATGTATTTGATATTGATCTGACTCCAAATCGAGCTGATTGTTTTAGCGTTTTAGGCATAGCTCGTGAAGTAGCTGTAATCAATAAATTGCCTTTGATAGAACACTCTATAACTACCGTACCTCCGGCAATAGACGATATTCTTCGTGTCAATTTGAAAAATTTGGATGCTTGCCCAAGATATTGTGGGCGTATTATTCGTAATATAAGCCAGAAGCAACTACTCCTGTATGGATGGCGGAGCGGCTCCGCCGTGGCGGAATTAGGACCCTGCACCCAGTAGTGGATGTCATGAATTATGTGATGCTGGAGTTAGGGCAACCGATGCATGCTTTTGATTTATCAAAAATTAACAGCCAGATTAATGTACGGTTTAGCACACCTGATGAACAATTAGAATTATTAGATGGTCAAAAAGTTACCTTAAATGACAACGTACTGGTAATCGCTGATAATGAAAAGCCACTTGCGATGGCAGGAATCATGGGCGGCGCTGAGAGTGCAGTGCAAGAGCAAACTCAAGATGTATTTCTGGAAAGTGCTTATTTTAATCCTGTTATCATTGCTGGGGTTGCTAGAAAATATGGATTGTTTAGTGATTCATCACAACGATATGAGAGAGGTGTAGATCCTGATTTGCAAACAAAGGCACTGGAAAGAGCTACAGAGTTAATTTTATCCATTGCAGGAGGAGCTCCCGGCCCCGTCATTGAATCTTGTGACAAAAAGTTCTTACCAGGGGCAGTTTCATTTTTATTTGATACTACGAAAGTTAAAAAATTAACTGGCTTAAGTATTCCTCTGAGTGAAATGAAAAATCTACTAGAGGGACTTGGTATCGTAATCACAAAAGAAACCAATCATTTTTTTGAAGTAACAATCCCTTCTCATCGAATAGATTTGCAACAAGATGCTGATTTAGTTGAAGAAATTATTCGTTTATATGGCTATGATAAATTACATGCTCAACCAATGAATACATTAGTGCAAGCGGGTGTAGTTAGTGCCAAAGAAAAAATTGCAACACGAATTTCATCCTGGTTTAGCGCAAAAGGATATCATGAAACTATCAGCTATAGCTTTGTGGATCCTGAGTTACAAGAAGCGCTGTATCCGCAAAAAGAGTTTATGCAACTGCTCAACCCAATATCTTCTGAACTATCGCAAATGCGAGCTGGGATGTGGCCTGGGTTAATTGCATCAATGATTTATAATAGCCATAGACAACAAACTGCAGTTAAGTTATTTGAAATTGGAGTGGTTTTTGATCTTGATGCAGGACAGTTAAAGGAACGCTCCTGTGTTGCAGGACTATTGATGGGTGAACAAGGAGGCTTGAATTGGAATGAAACCACACGATTGTTTGATTTTTATGATCTGAAGGGTGATTTGCAATCGTTATTTTCTTTACTGAAATTAGAGAACGTTGAGTTATTCAATCAACCCATCATGCTTTACATCCTGGACAATCAGCCCAGGTAGTAATTAATGGGAAGCATTCTGGATGGATAGGTCTTTTGCATCCTCGTTTAAATGATGCTTTTGATCTTAATCAAGACGTCATTTTATTTGAATTGAATCTGGAATCATTAATTAATCCTACTGCACCTTTATATAAACCAATTTCTAAATATCCGCAAATCAGGAGGGATTTATCCTTTTTAGTTGATAAACAAGTAAATGCCATGCAAATTGAGCGCGTTATTAGAAATACTGTAAAAGAGGATTGGTTAAAATCATTTGATGTATTTGATGTATATATGGGGAAGGGTATCCCTGAAGGAAAGAAAAGTATGGCTGTGGCTATGATACTTCAGGATGACACGCGGACATTGGTTGACGTCGAGATCAACTCGGTAATTAGTGCTATAATCAAGAAACTGGAAAGTGAATTTTCAATCTTTTTGAGGGAATAATCGTGAACGCACTAAGCAAAGCAATAATGGCAGAGACTTTATGTGATGAATTAAAATTATCTAAGCCTATCGCAAAGGAAATGGTTGAAAATTTCTTTGAAGAATTACGTCATGCCCTTGAGAATGGTCAGCACGTGAAGTTGTCAGGCTTCGGAAACTTTACTTTAAGAGATAAACCACAAAGACCAGGTAGAAACCCTAAGACTGGGGAAGAAATTCCCGTGGACGCGAGAAGAGTTGTTACTTTCAAGCCGGGTTTGAAACTAAAAACTAAAATTGAAAGAATAGGAAAATAGCTTGTTGTCTCATTATACCAAACATGTATTTATATGTACGAATCAGAAAGCTCCAGGTAAGCAGTGCTGCGCAAATTCCGGTGGAGAAGAATTTTTTGATTTTATGAAATCAAAGTTGCTAGAATTAGACTTGCATGGTCCTGGTAAAGTACGAGTAAGTAAATCCGGATGCCTTGGGCGCTGTAGTTCCGGACCTTGTATTGTTATTTACCCGGAAGGAGTTTGGTATACTTATTCTTCTTTCGTTGATATCGAACAAATTATCAAAAGTCATTTAATCAACGGCAAGATAGTAGAAGAATTATTAATTGACAAATAATATTAAGACTTATTAGCAATTTATTTTAAGGTTCTTCCTTTGCATTGCGATTGGCGTTTTGCAGACAAAACGTTGATAAGTAAGTTGTAATAAAGATGGTAAAATATTTGGCATTTGGTCATTAATTTGATGTTTTCATTGTATTTTGATTAATTGTACATATTTTTTTATCCATTTTACTTGTAGGTTGTTTCTGTTTTGGTTAAAATCGCCCGTCCATGATAGAAAGATTACCAATTGAGGCGGTTCGGAGTTTATTTAATGAAGACATTTAGTGCAAAAGGCAATGAAGTCAAGCGTGACTGGTTTGTTGTCGATGCCAGTGAAAAAGTTTTGGGTCGCTTGGCAAGTGAGATTGCCCGTCGTTTACGCGGCAAACATAAAGCTGAGTATACTCCTCATGTTGATACAGGCGATTACATTATTGTAACTAATGCGGAAAAGGTTATTGTAACTGGTCGTAAATTTAAAAATAAAATGTATCATCACCACACCGGTTATCCGGGAGGAATCAAATCGACTTCCTTTGAAAAATTGCAAAGTAAAAACCCTGTAAAAATTATTGAGCTTGCTGTAAAAGGCATGTTGCCAAAAAATCCATTGGGTAGAGAGATGTATCGCAAATTGAAGGTATATGCTGGCAGCGAACATCCTCATACTGCGCAACAACCGAAGCAACTTGAGATTGAGGAATAAATATAATGGCTGAAATCAAGCAATATTATGGCACCGGCCGTAGAAAAAGTTCGATTGCACGAGTATTTTTGCGTCCAGGAAAAGGTGAGATCAAAGTAAATGATAGAAGTTTGCAAGAGTATTTCTGTCGTGAAACCTCTTGTATGGTTGTAATGCAACCATTGGAAACAGTCGATCTTACCGATAAATTTGATATATACATCACTGTCACAGGCGGTGGCATATCTGGTCAAGCTGGAGCTGTTCGTTTAGGGATAGCCAGAGCATTGGTTGCATATGATGAAGAGGGTTTGGTTGAAAGTGCTGAATCACGTTCTGATTCCTTCCGTCGCAAGCTTCGTGCTCGTGGTTTATTGACTCGTGATTCCAGACGTGTTGAAAGGAAGAAAGTGGGTTTACACAAAGCCCGTCGAGCTACTCAATACTCCAAACGGTAATAACGCTTTTTTTAAAAAGCCTCGTTTTATGCGAGGCTTTTTATTTTCCAAATAGCCTTGATGTTCGAGTTGACTTATTATCAAGATGTTACGCCGCCCTATCTAATCGTTTTAAAAATTGTTATTCTTTGTTATAACTAACATAATTAGGTAGACTGGTTAATAGTCTCAACTTAATGAATTAAGACTGGGCTTGTAGCTCGGATTAGCATAGTGTGATGCGGGAGTTTTGTGGCATGCGATAATTAATCTTGAATTGCATTGTCTAATCCAGGCCACGATCTAAGTTGATGTCATTAGGCAGGTTGAAGCCAGTTCATAAATCAATTCAGGATGATAAAGCAGTGAACGACATGACTGAGCCCAATCAGGATGTAATTAATAATCAAGATGATCAATTGGATGAAGAGAGGCGTCGATTTTTATTAGCTACTACGTATGTCATAGGTGGTGTAGGCGCAGCTTGTGCCTTGACTCCTTTTATCACTTCCTGGTTACCAAGCTCTAAGGCCCAAGCAGCCGGTGCTCCAATAAAAGTAGATGTTAGTAGAATGGAACCAGGTGAGCAAGCTATTGTTGAATGGCGAGGTAAACCCGTTTGGATAATTAAGCGTACGAAAGATATGCTCCAACAATTGCAAAAAGAAGACGAGTCACAATTAAGAGATCCGGATTCTTTGGTTGAGCAACAACCCGAGTATGCGCAAAATAAATTTCGTTCTATTAATCCTGAGTTCTTGGTTTTAATAGGGATTTGCACGCATTTAGGATGTTCTCCTAAATACAAACCTAATTTGGGTGAACTAGGCCCAGATTGGCCTGGAGGCTTTTTTTGTCCATGCCATGGATCAATGTTTGATCTTTCAGGCAGAGTATTTAAGGGTGTACCTGCCCCAATTAACTTGGAAGTACCTCCCTATCACTTTTTAGATGATCATACCATTATAATTGGTGAAGATGCGAAATAAGGATTAAGGCATGAATGGGTTAGTCAATTGGTTAGATGAACGTTTCCCTCTTATTAGCACTTGGAAAGCACATTTTAGTAATTATTATGCCCCCAAGAATTTTAATTTTTTTTATTTTTTTGGTTCTTTGGCCTTAGTTGTTTTGGTTAATCAAATTATAACCGGGCTGTGGCTTACTATGTTTTATACACCAAATGCAGAGCAGGCATTTTCTTCAGTTGAATTCATAATGAGGGATGTGAATTTTGGCTGGTTATTACGATATATGCACTCTACAGGTGCTTCCGCTTTTTTTATTGTTATCTATTTACATATGTTTCGTGGTTTACTTTATGGCTCCTATCAAAAACCCCGTGAGTTAGTATGGCTATTAGGAATGTTTTTATATCTTTTATTAATGGCAGAAGCTTTCTTTGGTTATTTATTACCGTGGGGACAAATGTCTTATTGGGGGGCAGAGGTTATTACTTCTTTATTTGGTGCTATACCTTATATTGGCAAAGGGCTTGTTGTTTGGTTGAGAGGAGATTATTCAGTTGCTAATGCAACCTTGCAGCGATTTTTTGCCTTGCATGTGGTTGGTGTTCCACTGTTAATGCTAGTTCTCGTATTTTTGCACATTGTGGCTCTACATAAGGTAGGTTCAAACAACCCAGAAGGGATTGAAATTAAAAAAATACTCGATGAAAATGGTAAGCCGGCAGATGGAATTCCTTTTCACCCCTATTACACAGTGAAAGACTTTGTCGGGATTATTGTGTTCTCAATTTTATTTTTTGCAGTCGTATTTTTTGCCCCAGAAATGGGTGGATACTTTTTAGAGCACGCTAATTTTGTTCCAGCGAATCCTATGGTGACTCCAGATCACATTGCTCCAGTATGGTATCTAGCTCCCTTTTATGCCATTTTAAGAGCAATCCCTGATAAATTAATTGGAGTAGTTTGTATGGTGTCAGCCATATTACTGCTTTTCTTTTTGCCTTGGCTAGATAAAAGTAAGGTTCACTCTATAAGATATAAAGGAGCATTGTCTAGGATCGCAATTACTTGTTTTGTTATTAGTTTGTTACTTTTAGGCTATTTAGGCACGACCCCTGTGACACCAGTGAAATTAATGTTAGCACGTATGGCTACTGTAGTTTATTTTTCTTATTTTATTTTAATGCCTATTTATAGCCGTCTTGAGAATACTCGACCAGTACCTATACGGATAGGTGGATAATGATGAAGAAAGGTTTTTTTACCGTTTTTGCAGTTTTTTTGCTGTTAACCGCTCAGATTGCATTTACAGAAAATCTAACCAAAATGGAACCTTTATCAGTTGATGTTACTGATAAAGAGAGTTTGCAACGAGGGGCAAAACTATTCATGAATTATTGTTCTGGATGCCACTCTTTGAAATATATGCGTTACAATCGAATGGCACAAGATTTGGGATTAATTACTTTTGACGGCCAGGTTGCTGAAGATTTATTAAAGAATAATCTAATATTCACACAGAGCAACATTTATGATCCTATCCAAATTGCTATGTCACCTGAGGATGCGAAGCAATGGTTTGGAATGGCTCCTCCCGATCTGTCTCTAAGTGCTCGAGACAGGGGACCTGTTTGGATATATAACTATTTGAAAAGTTTTTATAGTGATCCTTCAAGACCTTTTGGCACAAATAACTTACTTATTCCTGATGTTGCTATGCCCAATGTTTTAGAGCCCTTGATTGGAAAAGTTGTCCTCGTGAAAAATAAAAATCCCCATTCTGATAGTCTAATGGTGGTGACGGGTGGTGAGATGTATGAAAGCGAATTTGATAGTGCCTTAAAGGATTTAGTAACTTTTCTAGTTTATGTAGGTGAACCAGCCAAATTGATTCGTTATAAGTTAGGGGTGTTTGTAATGCTTTTCTTCGGTATTTTCTTTATAGCAGCCTATTCTCTAAAGAAAGCGTATTGGAAGCAATTAAAATAAGATTAAGTAATTAAGTCACTGAGGTAGGGGGCTGTTGACAATTCGAGCTGAAACCTCAAAATTAGCACAAGAGGATAAACTGGTTTCTTAGGCTGGAAATCATATTAAAATAAGAAGATTTAGACACAAAGTAACCCAGAAGACTAAAAATGTGTTAGAATATCAATCTTTGTACAGTAGAATAGACAGAGCCTATTTAAGAGGCTAAATGAATTGATAGGAGTTAGGTAATGGCAATCGTTGCAAAGCGTACCATAATGTCTTTATTTTCTGATATAGATGATGTTTATAGTCACCAAGTTCGAATTGTTCTGGCAGAAAAAGGAGTCAATGTTGAAATCCTTCCAGTAAAGGAAGATGATCCTGGAGCTGACTTGTTGTCGATTAATCCTTATGGAACAGTACCTACCTTGATTGATAGAGAGCTTGTCTTATATGAGGCACGAATTATAATGGAATATCTGGATGAGCGTTTTCCTCATCCTCCTTTATTACCAGTTTATCCCGTTGCTCGGGCAGAAACACGTAAAATGATGCATAGAATCGAACAAGATTGGTATTATTTAATGAATGCTATTCTTAAAGATGAATCTGCTGAGCAAGCTAGAGCTAATTTGTTTGAAAGCTTAACTAGCCTGGATCCTGTTTTTGCAGATAAACACTATTTCTTAAGTGATGAATTCTCATTACTAGATTGTGCCCTGGCTCCTTTATTATGGCGATTACCTAAACTAGGACTAGATATTTCACCAACTTTTAAAGGAATAAATTCTTACATGCAGCGTGTATTTAAACGAGAATCATTCCAAACAAGTTTGACTGACGCTGAGAGACAAATTAGAGCAGCATAATATGGAAATGACATCAAATAGACCCTACTTGATTCGTGCCTTCTATGATTGGATAGTAGATAATGATTTAACCCCCTATATCCTTGTAGACGCATCATATCCCAATGTGCAAGTACCTGGCGATCATGTTCGCCATGATAGAATCGTGTTGAATATTTCACCATCAGCTACACGTGGGCTGTTATTAGAAAACGATCGTATAGTATTTACAGCACGTTTTTCAGGACAAACAGAGCAAATTTTTATTGTTCCCAATGCTGTTTTAGAAATTTATGCCAAAGAAAATGGAAGAGGTATCGCTTTTCCTTCTGAGGAAGGGGATGGTGAGCCACCACCTAAGACTTCTTCACCGTCTGAAGGCACTTCAAAAAGCAAGCCAGCATTAAAATTGGTAAAGTAAAAACTATAGTTATATAAACAGATTTTTATTGACTGAATATGCTGTTGCTTAGCCTATCTAAAGGACGATGCAATGCTCTTGAAGATGATAGATCTGAAAGCCTGAAAATTTAGAGCATTGCGAATTACTAGGACTCAAGTTAATTGGGAGCTTATAAGTGAACAAGCTAGAGAACGCACTGTATCGTTGTGAACAAATTAGGGCTTGTGAGCAACAGGCTGCACAATTGTATCAAAAGGATGAGAATGCTCTTATGGCTCAAGCTGGGGCAGAGGCATTTTCTTTTTTGCAGAAACTCTATCCTCACGTAAATCATATCGCTGTCTTTTGTGGAGCTGGCAATAATGCCGGTGATGGTTATGTTTTAGCCAGGTTAGCTCATGAACAAGGATTTTCAGTCACAGTATATCAATGCAAATCGCTAGAAGATTTGCCTTCTGCTGCTAGAAATGCAGCACGCTTGGCTTTGGCAGCAGGGGTAGAATGTCAGTCTGCGGATGAACCATTAGATAGTGAAGCTGAATTAATTGTTGATGCACTTTTAGGTATTGGGTTAAAAGGACCCGTACATGGCATTATTGCTAATGCAATTCATCAAATTAATGCTAGTGGGCTACCTGTTTTATCTATAGATGTTCCCTCAGGTTTGAATGCTGACACAGGGATAGTAGAAAATTTTTGTGTCAAAGCGACTGCCACCATCACCTTCATCGGACTAAAAACAGGTATGTACACTTTGGATGGGCCTGATTATTGTGGGGTTATTCGATGCAGTAATTTAAGTTTAGAGGCTTGCAGAACTAAATTAACTCCTTATGCTTCTCTATTAAGAGATTCCGCCTTGCCCTTGCCTTTGGCTGCTAGAAAAAAGAACTCCCACAAAGGAAATTATGGACACGTTTTAATAATAGGAGGTGGTCCAGGGATGCCTGGAGCAGTGAGCTTGGCAGCAAAAGGCGCATTGAGAACTGGGGCTGGAATTGTAAGTATCGCAACCTGGCCCGATCATGTAAAAGGCAGTTCGCCATTCATTCCTGAGGCGATGATTTGGGGTGTTAACACAGCGGAAGAGTTAATGCCTCTGTTGGCAAAAGCTACTGTTTGTGTTATTGGTCCTGGATTAGGTGATAGCGATTGGGCACAAACTTTATTCTTGGCAGCAATCACATCTCAGCTACCAATGATTATTGATGCTTCCGCATTGCGATGGCTTTCTCACCATCCTCAAATGGATGATAATTGGATTTTAACTCCACATCCTGGAGAGGCAGCGAGTTTGCTTTCATGTACTGTGAGAGATGTCCAGAGGGATAGATTTAACGCCGCGTCTGCTATACAGCAGCAATATGGTGGTGTGGTAGTTTTAAAAGGAGTAGGGTCAGTTATTCAAACAACTGAGAAGAATATTTTTGTCTGCCCCAAAGGTAATCCTGGAATGTCCACGGCCGGTATGGGTGATATTTTAAGTGGTATTATTGCGGCCTTTTGTGCCCAAGGCTTTGCATTGTCCGATGCCGCAAAGTTAGGCGTATGGGTTCATGCTGTTGCAGGAGATAAAGTGGCTGAAAATTCAGGCGAGGTTGGATTATTAGCGAGTGATTTACTGGATTATATCCCAGGCATTTTAAATTGTATTTAGAGGGTATGATCTCGAATTGATGTGTGATGGATCAGTAGAGGATTTTTTCTAAACTGATTTATTATCTATTAGTGTTCCGGTTATGATAATTGAAGATAATGATGAATTAATAATTTTGGATTTGGCTAATGAAGAGGAAAGCAAACGATTTGCAGAAAAATTGGTGTTTTGTATAAAAGCGCCTTTGGTGATCACATTTAGTGGAGAAATAGGCACTGGCAAAACAACTATCATTCGGGCTATGCTCAGAGCATTGGGAGTTGTTTCAGCCATCAAGAGCCCAACTTTTTCATTAGTAGAGAGTTACGCGTGCCATGAGTGGCATATTCATCACTTTGATTTGTATCGGATTCATGAGGAAGAAGAATTAGATTATTTAGGTTTTAGAGATTATTTCTCCAAACAAAGTATTTGTTGTATCGAATGGCCAGAGAAAGCTGGGAAAACGTTGCCTTCAGTCGATATTCGGTTTAATTTAAATATTAAAGGGTCTGGACGCTTAATGCAAATGTCTGCATTAAGTGGAGCTGGTAAAAAAATTTTAGCTTGCCTAGCAGGTGAATGATGATTAAACGAGTATGGGGGTGGGGTCTAATATTATATCTATTGGGTTCGTTTACTGTGTTTTCTGCCCAGCTAAAAAATATTTCTTTGTCTCAGCAATCAGGTATTACTTCCCTTTATTTTACGATCCAAGGATCATTTACTCATAAACTGTTTACCTTAAGCAATCCAAGTCGAGTAGTTTTGGATTTCAGCAACACTCATTTGGTTGGGGTGAACATAAATCAGTTGCATTTGACTAACTCTCTTATTCAACAAGTGCGAAGTGGAACTTCTGCTCAAAATACTTTACGCCTTGTTATGGATGTCAAGCAACCTGTTCAGGTCCGCTCTTCTCCATGGAAACCGAAGGAAGGATTTAATGGAATTAAGGTCGATTTTCTTAATGATACTCGTACTGCTTCGAAGAGTTCTGGTCAATTAGACAGAATTAAATCATCAATACAAAAGAACAACATACAAGCAATTAAACAACCTTCTGAGTATAGAATAACCCATGACAAACCTATCAACATTTCGAAAAATCCAGCTAATAAACCATTGCGTGATGTTGTGGTGGTTTTAGATGCTGGTCATGGAGGTAAGGATCCTGGGGCGAGAGGACCGCGGCGGACCAATGAAAAAGATGTGGTATTAGCCATCACTTTAAAATTAAAACGATTAATAGATAGGCAGCCGGGTATGCGGGCAGTTCTGACTCGCTCCGGAGATTATTATGTTGGACTTAGGCAACGTTTGGATATTGCTAGAAAATATAATGGCGATGTGTTTATTTCTATCCATGCGGATGCATTTAATAATCCTCACTCCAATGGCGCTTCAGTATTTGCCCTATCACAAAGCGGGGCAACCAGTGAAGCAGCACGTTGGTTAGCAGAAAAAGAGAACTATTCTGAACTTGGTGGTGTCAATCTGGATGAGTTGGATGATAGTAATGGTGTCGTGCGTTCTGTCCTGATTGATTTATCACAAACAGCAACCATCAATGCCGGATTAGACATGGGTGGAAAAGTATTGAGGCAATTGGATAATTTTACTACTCTGCATAATAACAAAGTAGAGCAGGCACGTTTTGTAGTACTAAAGTCGCCAGATATTCCTTCTATTTTAGTTGAAACAGGATTTATATCGAATCCCAGGGAAGAAGCCAACTTGACTAGTTCCGCATACCAAGAGCGGTTAAGCCAAGCTATATTTCAAGGGTTAAAGGGGTATTTTTATGATCATCCGCCCCATGGGACACGAATTGAGGCGATGATTTCTTCTCATTCCCATATCGTTAGGAATGGGGAAACTCTTCCTGCTATTGCAGCTCGTTATCGTATGTCTACGAGGGCATTACAAGCTATGAATCATCTTCCAGGTAGCACAAAACTTATACCTGGGCAAAAATTAGTGATACCTTCCACATGGGGATGAGGATACATCAGTTATCACCAGCTATAGCTAATCAAATAGCTGCTGGAGAAGTTATAGAAAAACCGGCATCGGTGGTTAAGGAGTTGTTGGAAAATTCTTTAGATGCTGGGGCTAGTGCAATTACTATTGAAGTCAGTTATGGTGGGCTTCTTCAAATTAAAGTGAGTGATAATGGAGCGGGAATAGTAGGTGATGACTTACCTTTAGCTGTTGCTGCTCATGCTACTAGTAAAATTAAAACGCTTAACGATTTATATTCTATTGAGAGTATGGGGTTTAGAGGAGAAGCATTAGCCAGTATTGCCTCGGTGGCTAAGGTGACTATTATTTCCAAGCCAGAAGCTCAGGAAAATGCCATGATGTTACGAGTTGTTGGGGATGAGATGACTCTTACTCCTTGCGCACGCAATGTTGGAACCACTGTCGATGTGTCTGATTTGTTTTATAATGCACCAGTACGTAAGCGTTTTTTAAAAAGCGAGAAATTAGAATTTCAGGCAATAGAAATGCTGGTTAGACGTTTTGCATTAAGTGCCCCAACGATCGCATTAACATTGAAGCATAATAAGAAACTAATCTTTTCTTTACCGCCCGCGCTGAATGAGCAAGCGAAACAGATTCGTATGAGCAAAATTCTTGGCAGCTCATTTCTGCAGGAAGCAATATTCCTTGAAGCAACACTTGGAGATATGAGTCTCTATGGTTGGCTTAGTAGTCCTAATCTGCAACGCAGTCAAAATGATAAGCAGTGGATTTACGTTAATAAAAGAATGGTCAAGGATAAGTTGCTTCAGCACGCTTTAAAGCAATCTTATGATGGATTACTTCATCCAGGAAGATTCCCAATTTGTTTATTGTATTTTACTCTACCTAGTGCTGAAGTGGATGTGAATGTCCATCCCACAAAACATGAGGTAAGATTCCAACAACCCCGGTTGGTACATGATTTTTTTACCACACAATTAACTAAAGCCCTACATTCCAGCCTTTCTGGTCCCATGTCTCATGGTTCTTCTGAGCAAGGTATGGGGCTGGTGAAACCTTTGGATTCTATGAATAACCCGCAAAAAATTGGCAATATAGAATACGGGTGTCCCCCTTACTCTACTATTATGGAAGCAAGCGTTGTATCCGAGCCATATAACCTCCATCATAAGAATAAGATGAAGGGCGATGGAGTCCAATGTCATTCATTTTTAATTCAGGAGGGAATTCCTTTATCACCGATTAAATTCAATAAAGGTCAAGTTTATGGGGAACATGCAAAATACTATTCAGAAAAAGAGATGCCTTGGGTTATACTAAATGAACAGTTTATTTTGGTATTTATAAGTCACGAACCTTACCTTATTGACGTTGTGGCTATTTTTCAAGGATGGCTAAAAAAGCGATTAATTAATAAGATATTGCCTTTGGCCTGCAGACCTTTGCTAGTACCAATTAGTTATTTCTTACCCGAACAGTGTAAGTATAGAATAGATGATTTAAAGGGCGAATTGGCTCAAATTGGAATACAAATCGAATGCTCTGATGTGGACAGGTTATTAATCCGTAGTATCCCTTTGGAGGCTCCCTATTTGAATTTTAAGCTTTTTTTTAGCTCTCTTGGTGGGTTAGATTCTTTGTCGACCGATAAATTAATAGAGTTAATCTGTGTTTCACAATCTTTTCAGCCTAAACAATTGACCATAGAAGAACGAAGTGAAATGAATCAATGGATAATTGAACTATTCTCTACAGAGAAATCTAGAAATATAGGGAAAGCACTCACTGTTGATGATTGTCGGATGTTATTGAATGACTAATTTGGTGTTTTGTTTAATGGGACCAACTGCATCAGGAAAAACAGGTTTGGCTTGTGAGTTAGTAGCTCATTTTCCTTTCGAAATTATTAGCGTTGATTCAGCAATGATTTACAGAGGTATGGATATTGGAACAGCAAAACCTTCAGGCCAAGAGTTATTGAAAGCTCCTCATTTTTTAATTGATATTAAAGATCCAGTGGAATCCTATTCGGCTGCTCAATTTTGTTCTGATGCTTTATCTTTATGCGATGCCATAATCAAGAGAGGTAATATTCCTTTGTTAGTGGGTGGCACTATGATGTATTTTAATGCCCTACAACAAGGATTATCTACATTACCTGAGGCAGATGAGAAGATTCGCAAGCAATTGGAAGTAGAAGCCTCACTACACGGTTGGGATTTTCTTCATCAAAGATTAAGTCAGCTAGATCCTATTACGGCTGCTCGCATACATGCTCATGATGCACAAAGAATACAAAGAGCATTAGAAGTGTATTACTTAACTGGTTCAACATTATCTGCCTATCTTGCGGAACATGTTGAGAAACCAGATTATTATTTTGTAAATTTTGCTCTTTTCCCTCAGCATAGAGCTTGGTTACATGAGCGTATCAGAAAACGATTTGAGGTTATGCTTTTAGAAGGATTTGTCGACGAAGTGAAGCAATTACAGGAAAGATGGGCTTTGCAAATGAGCTTACCTTCCATGCGGTGCGTAGGCTATAGGCAAATACTTGAGTATCTGCAGGGCCAGTATGACTATGAAACGATGCAGGAAAAAGGTATGGCAGCAACAAGACAATTAGCTAAACGCCAATTAACCTGGCTTAGGCATTGGGAAGGAGCATTATTCTATGATTCGCAAAAAGAGCGTTTTAGTGCAGATATTATAGCGAAAATCAGGGAAATATTAGATAATAATGTCTCTCAGTGAAATCATGCCACAAAGGATCAACATGGAGAAAACAAAAAAAGAACCTGCCAGTACTAAAAAGAATTATGTAGTACATAGAAATGAATTACCATTGAGCTGTCCAACAGATGAGATGGAGCTGTGGAATGCCCATCCCAAGGTCTATTTGCCAATAGATAAAACAGGTGTAGAGGTATGCCCTTATTGTGGCTCACGTTTTGTCTTACAGAATGATTAAATCAATTGGTATCATAAGACTTTCTGCTTTAGGTGATGTTTTGATGTTGGTTCCCCTGATAAGGACCTTACAAAACAAATTCCCAGATGTTCAATTAACCTGGATAATTTCTAAGCCAGCTTTTTATTTGGTGGAAGGAATGGAGGGTGTTGAATTTATCGTAATTGATAAGCCTAAAACGCTCAAAGATTATTGGTTGTTTAGAAAACAAATGTCTAAACGTCAGTTTGATATATTACTGGCCCCTCAAGCCAGTTTTAGAACTAATTTATTGATCCCATTAATCAAGGCTAATCGCAAAGTGGGTTATGATGCCCATAGAGCAAATGATGGACATCGTTATTTTATAAAAGAAGCTATTGCCCCAGGTTTTGAACATACGCTGGAAGGTTTTTTGAAATTTGCTGAGCCTTTGGGTATTAAGGAAAAAATAATACGTTGGGATCTGCCAATTACTCGAGCAGATTATGAGTGGGCACAAGCTCATTTGCCGGAACAAGATGAACCCATTTTAGTGGTTAATCCTGCAGCCAGCAAACCTGAGCGCAGTTGGCTGGCAGAGCGATATATTGAAGTGTTAAGACAGGTGCAGGCAAAATGGAATGCTCAAGTAGTTTTGACCGGTGGTCCAGGAGACCATGATAGATGGTTAGCAGAGCAAATCATTAAGGAAATTCCAGTGGTGGATTTGGTTGGTAAAACGAAGCCCAAACAACTGTTAGCAGTAATTAGTAAAGCAAAAGCCGTATTATGTCCTGATACAGGCCCTTCTCATATGGCTGCTGCTGTTGGTACTCCTGTTGTAGCTCTGCATGCTGTAACCAATCCGCATATTTCTGGCCCATATACTTTCCAACATTTAGTAGTAAATAAATATCCTCAAGCAGTGCAAATGGTATTGGGTATTGCTCCTAAGGAAAATGTTTGGGGTACACAAGTGCATGGATATGAGGCTATGAAATTAATTACTGTAGATGATGTAATGAAAAAATTAACTGAAATATTTTTATGAGTTTGATTTTGAGGAGCATAGGATGTCGCTTTCTGCTGATCAATGTGAATTCTTTTTCACAAATGGCTATTTAGTAATTAATGATTTTTTTCCAGAAAATGTTTGTGATCTTTTAAAACAAAGGATAGAGACACTTATTAGAAACAATCAAGATGATATCCCTAAAACCATCTTTTCTACACAAACGAATGAGCATGCAAAAAAACAATATTTTCTGGATTCAGGGGATAGAATTCATTATTTTTTTGAACCAGGAGCTTTTAATGCCAATGGTGACTGCATTTTGCCGTTTGATAAATCAATTAATAAAATAGGGCATGGCTTACATGAATTAGATCCTGTTTTTAGAGAGTATTCTCGTGATGAGAGGATTAAAACGATAGCTCATCAGCTTGGTTTAAAAACTATTGGTCTGGCTCAATCCATGTACATTTTTAAACAACCTAGTATTGGTGCTGAAGTGCTCTGTCATCAAGACAGTACCTATATTTTTGGAGAGGATAGTGACGCATTGGGTTTTTGGTTTGCTATAGAAGACGCTACCTTAGAAAACGGTTGTCTGGAAGTGATTCCAAGTCCTTGTACAAGTCCTCTGAAAAAAAGAATGTTTCGTCAAGGAAATGACATTTATTTTGAGAATTATGATGAGAGCCCTTGGTCGGAAGAAAATAGTATTTCTTTGCCTGTTAAAAAAGGGACATTGATTATATTGCATGGTCGAGTGCCTCATAAAAGTCGGGCTAATTTCTCTAATAAATCCAGACATGCTTATACTTTACATTTGGTTGATGTCTCTTTGCCTTATCCTGAGAAAAATTGGCTGCAATGGTCAGGAGGGGTTCCTTCTTTATAATTTAATAATAAGCAAGTTCTCTATACTTTATATAAGACTAAGAAATATGCAAGTAGAGTCCTAAATGGATAATCAAAATTTAGATATTGTATTAAATAATTGGTCTGCGGCTGATTATGCCAAAGGCAATTATATCTTGAGCGAAATTTCAAAACTATTTCTTAAAAGAATTCCAATTCATGTGCATGATTTTTTGCTGGATGCCGGTTGTGGGGATGGCAGCTTTACAACAACCATTGCTCATCGTGTTCCCTATGGGCGGGTTTTAGGCTTGGATAGATCGAAAAATATGATTGATTACGCCAATAAACATTATAAAAATGAACATACAGCCTTTGCTATAGCGGATATTCAAGAACCTATTATTTATGGGCCATTCGATAATATTTTATCATTTTGGTGTCTCCATTGGACGAATTTGGAAAAATCTTTATTGAATTTATATCATGTTCTAAGACCCAAGGGTAAAATTTATGCTGTTTTTTCTTCAGGACAACAAAGCACATTGTTTGATGTGTTAAACAGTTTGCAATTTCAAAACCAGTATCCAGATATAGCTCAAAATATCATTCAAGCGAAAGCGAGAAGAGAGAATTTTGCCATTCAATGCAGAAAAATACTAGAAAATTTGCCCTTTAAAAATATATCTTTTACTGTGGAATCCTCTCAAGTTGAGCTGCCTTCCATAAAAATATTTGAAAATTTTATACATGGAGCTCCTTTGTTTAAGGATCTTCCCGCCGAGATTTATCAGGATATAGTCAGTAGGATGACGCAATTTTTTAGTGAATATTGTAAAGAAAGACATGGAAATAAATTAGTGTTTGAAAATATGCCTTATTTTTTGACAATTACTAAGGAAGAATAGCTTTCACTTTCTCTACCCTAATCAACTGCGAGATTTAAACTCTTTTTCAGGTTCTAGGGATTAGCATTAGATTTCCTCTATAGTTTTATCGTTTTAGTTGCCTTTGTATCTTCTTTGGAGAACTCAGAAAAACAATCTCTCCAAAAAGAAAGAAACTTGCTTTTATTGGCTAAATTATTGGATGGTTCAGGGTTAAAAGCAGGTTTTTCTTGATGAGCGGGCGCATACTGTTTCATCAGATGATAAGATGATGAGGTGGTATGTTGACTCTTCTGAGAGTTTTCCTGTAGATGGGCCAATGATTGCTGTTTAAAGCGGTAGACATTAAGCAAAACCAAACAAGCTTGGGTAACCATTAAGGCAACGCCGACGGCTGGGTTTAGTGCAAATCCAATAGCAACAAGCAAACCGCCTGCTACTAAAATAGTACCTAGGTTGTAACCAAGACTGATTAACAAATTTTGTTTAATATTAATTACTGTTTGTTTTGAAATAGCAAAAGCACTTGCTATCGGTAGCAAAGTACCGTTTTGAATAGTTGCTGAGGCCAATTTTTGGGTCATTTCGTCGCTGTCTTGAGAAAATACTGCAATGCCAAAGTCACTTGCTGCAAGAGCATTAGCATCATTAGCAGCATCCCCAATCATCGCGACTTTCAGTCCCTTATTTTGTAATGACTTAATATAGTTTGGCTTGGATTTATCTCCCTTATTTATAGTAGTGGCAACACAATTGGCATGTACGTTATGAATTCCAAGCACTCGAGCATAGCGATAGGCTGTTTTTTCATCTGCTCCAGAGCATAAATGTACCTCTTTTCCCATATCAAGCAGGGCTTTGACGGTTTGTTTGGCGTCCTTTCGTAAAGGATCAGTAATAATCAGATAACCTAAAAGTTGTTTGTTTTTAGCTAGAAAGACCAAGCTATCTCCTGCAACAAGATCTATTTGATTTTCAATAGCAGAGGTAGAAACCTCAAGTTCTTGCATTAAAGCTTTACTGCCAATGGCATATTGCACGCCATCAATTTCGGCAGAAATTCCGGAGTGATTAGAATGGTCAGATTTTGAAACAAGGAGCTTTTGCTTACTAAACGGCCTAGCAAAAGAATGAATCGCTTTACCAACAGGATGTTTAGATTGATCTTCCAATGTCTCACAAATACTTAGAAATTGCTCAGGGGAAAGACCAGAGTTACTTACTATCACATAGTCTTTTACTACAGGAATGCCAGTGGTTAAAGTGCCATTCAAATCCAAAATGACTGCGTCAATTTGTTCTGCTGACTGCAATGCCTTGGAGTTTTTAAATTGCACTCCATACTCTGCTGCTTTATGGATTCCAGTTTTTACTGCAAGTGGAATAATCAGTCCTAGTGTGCAAGGGCATGCAGAAACCAGTACTGAAATGGCACATTGTATTGCTAATGCGGGTGTAGAAATTAAGCCAACAACGATTCCTGATACAATGGATAGGGTAATAATAGTAGGTATAAAATAAGTGAGGAGTTTTCCAGTTTTTATTTCTATAGGGGCTTTTTCAAGCACAGATTGAGCTATATTTTCGTCAAGCCGGGCAAGATAGGATTCTTTGGCAGTCTTTAAAACACGAAGAGTAAGCGGTTTGGCTTCATTGGATAGGCGCATGCCCGCTAGTACTTTTTCGCCACTGCGAAATTGCCGAGGTATAATTGCGCCGGTAATGATGGTGTCATAAATCAGCGTTTCTTCTTCACAAATACAGTCTAGTGGAATCAGTTCACCTGGTTGAACTCTGATGAGGTCATTAGGTTGAATTTTTTCAATTCTGATCATTTTAACATCGTTGCCACTCCCTAATTGAACTTCTTTCGGGGCTCTGTCTTGAAATTTGGCCGAGCTTATTTTTTCTTTAATCGTGTCTTCAATCGCAATACCAATATGCCTAAATCCGTAAATGAGTAATCCTGCTTCAAACATCATAGGCAGCCAAGGAACAAAGAAAGACGCAACGGATACTAGCAGAACTGAAAGAGTACTGATTGCAAATAAGGTATCCATAGTGAGGGTATGGGATTGGGTTAGTTTTTTCCAGGCGTCATAATATGATTGTGCACCAAGTACTATGGTTAGAAAAATGCTGAGACTCGCCAGGGAAATCATTACAGCAAGAGGCAGATTACCTATGGCCATCAGTATCATTAAGCCAATACCACTGATACAACCTATTCCTCCAAGAAACCAATGTGATGTAAGCGCCTTTTTTGTATAGGCGAATATCTGGGATAACTTGCTGGATTTTTGTTGAGCTACCGGTTTCTCTGTCTCACTTGATGGAAGGGAAACTTGTTCCTTTATAGGAGGGGATTCATAAGATTCACAAACAAACCCTGTATCATCAATGAGATTTCTAATTATCCCCCAATTGATTTCATGGGTATTCTGCATTTCCTCAGAAAGCGATATCGTAATTTTTTTGGGGTCTGGGGTGCTAAAGTCTACATCAAACGTGTTTATTTTGATTACATTAGATTTTCTTAATGACGACTCGATTGCGCTACTGCAACTGGTGCAATTCATACCACTGACATAAAAATAATAGGGTTTGGACATAATAGCTCGCTGAGTTAAATGGTTAACTCATCCTGAGATTCTTCCAGGAATTACGGGTAATCAAAGATGCTATAAAAAATCTTAATGACACTGGCTTTAAGTGATTTTCGTAAACCCTGTATGATTCCATTGAGTATATTTTTAGTACAGAAATTTTTGGCTTTGTTTGGAATCATATCATATAAGCTATTTTTTGCATCATAATTTTTGAGTTTGTTGCACTTAAGTTTTTTATCTTACTACAAAAATATTTTATGATGTTGTGAATAGAATTCTTTCGGAAATCTACTGCCATGGAGAGTTGCTTTGTTGATACGGAGCTCGAATCCTCAAGTACTAGTGTACTGCGGTTCTATGCTCTGTTTCCCCGCACTTCTCTAATGGTCGCGAGTTTTGAAAGAAGTTAAATGAAATAAATTTTCCGGGAGAGTATCTAATTTTGAGCTTTTTATTATCAAGAAAAAAAATTATTTTGATATTTTTGATAGCCACATATTGTATTTATGATCTAACTATCTCGCTGTATACAGCATGGGATTTTACAACGGATGATGCCTATATCAGTTGGTATTATGCAAGACAGTTAGTTAAGGGAAATGGCTTGCTGTGGCATGTGTCTTTACCGCCGGTAGAAGGGTATTCTAATTTTTTATGGGTCATGATTGCTGCTTTAGTGATTAAGTTGCAATTACCACTCGTTACCACGATGAAAATTATCTCTTCTTGTAGTTTGGGATTCGCATTATTGTTCTTATATCGTTTAGCAAGACTTTTTTTAAGTCCTTTATTGTCCATAATGCCTATTTTTTTATTTAGTCATTATGCCGGAGTAGTTTGGTGGACAATGAGTGGGTTGGAGACTCTGTTTTACTGTGCTTTATCTTTAGCGTTAGTTTGGCAATGTACTCTAGCATTCGGCTACCATACTACAAACGAAAAGCAATTGACTCATCAATCTTTTCTATATTCCACTAAGCATTGGATAACAACCAATATATTGCTTTTGTTATTAAGTTTGGCTCGATTTGAGGGGGTGGTGTGGGGTGTCCCATTGATTTTTTTCATAGGGTGCCAATATTGTAAAGCTAAACAATATATTGATCTTAAAGATTTTAAAAAATTGTATTTATGGGTTTTAATTAGCTTTATTTGCTGTATATTGCCTTATCTTGTTTATTTTATTTGGCGATTATTTTATTTTGGTCATTGGATTCCTAACAGTTATCGTTGTAAAGCGTTAACGTATGGCCAGTTTCTAGTTGTTGATTTAAATTATTTGCTGGTGATATTGCCTTTACTTGTTTTATCAATGCCCTATTTTTTATTATCGACCAAGAAAGATTGTCGCCACGTCCTTCTTTGGTTGCCTTCTGCTGTGTATGGTGTTTTGCTTTGGAAAGCAAATCCCGTGATTACTGAAGGTTTGCGATTGTTTTTAGGCCCATTTGCTCTTTTTTCTATACTACCTGTTCTAGGAACGCACCAATTCATAAAATATTTGGATCACTTGAATTGGGATCCCGAATATATGGTTGTTGGGATAATGTTGCTGATGACTGTTGTTTTTATCCCAGGGAATAATTTAAGTAATTTATCCAAAGAAGTAATGGAATATAAAGAAAGGACTCAGAATAGAAGGTATATAGCTGATTTACTGAATCAGCAAGCTAAAAAAGGAGCCAGTGTTCTTCTCGATGATTGTGGTGTTATTCCGTTTTTTTCCCGTGAGGACCTTCGATTTATTGATGCTCAATGTTTAAATAATACCGATTTAACTCAAACTCCGTTTAATAGAAACTTGAGTCTCTATGCCGAATATCTGAATTTGAAAGTGAAGCCTGATTGGGTGATTACTAATTATTATCCCATCAAATCACATGGTGATTACTTAACTGATCGCCTATGGGGAATAGGTTTTTTTAATAATTATCAACTGGTTGCTGTATTAAAATCAGGCTATTTAAATAAATCAGATCTGAAAGAGAAAAAAATAATTGATTTTGTTTATCAAATTTTTAAGAGATCTACTTAAGAATGCTTCTGGAGTATCGACCCCAGAAGCATTTAGACAATAAAAATTATTGCTCAGAAGCAGTACTAGAAGCATTTTGAGCTGAAAAATCTGCTGTAGGTTGAGCTGCTTTTAGGTTTTGTAAAAGCATGATGCTGTTGGTTAGCAAAATGCGTTCTTGTATTTGTCGATCCAAATACATTTGATAATTGATTTCCGCCAGCAATATCGCTATTTCTTTTTGGACTGTGGCAGGAGAAGCGTTATTGATTTGTAGAATCCATTGCGAATTAGGTTTACCTGGCTCGTTAGACGCAGCAGGATCAAATAATCGTTTTGTTGCCATGTTAAATTCATTCAAAGCTTGGCTTGGCAGATCAGCACTTCCTTGACCACCTTCAATTTTTTGCGGTAGCCTTTTGGAGAGAATGTAGTAAAGATTACTAATTCC